>NZ_JAHGAI010000019.1:0-260182 GCF_030248515.1 Vibrio sp. D401a
AGGCTTTAATATCGCTTTTAGATAAATCTAAAGGCAAAACTGAGATTTAGCATTATTTAAGTAAGACTAAATTTTAGTAACAATTTGTGGAGAGATGGCTGAGTGGTTGAAAGCACCGGTCTTGAAAACCGGCATACGTTAATAGCGTATCTAGGGTTCAAATCCCTATCTCTCCGCCACTACACAGAAAGCCCGTTGAGAAATCAACGGGCTTTCGTCATTTCTGACGTTTGAGAATTAGACGGGATTTGCATCAAATCTCTAGTCGATCGAGTCCCAACTCTCAGAACGATTAAGAAGCCTCGCTAGAAATAGCGGGGTTTTGTCGTTTTCAGTATTTGAAAATTAGCTAAAGCCTTACCATAACGGGAATTTGAAAACGAACAGGTTGCAGTGTCACCTATTATCTATAATGGTGGTTGCCCTAAGCTTAACTTTATGAATTTTAGGTACAAAAAAGCCCAAGCTAACAGCTCGGGCTTTTCAGTAATTGTTGCTTGGTCGAGTTATTAGAACTCTTTTGGAGCAAAACCTGTCATTACGTCTAGGCGAAGCTCTTTACCAACTTTAGTCAGTGGGTGAACGATAACAAGACCTTTCACACGCTTCTTAAGTTTGCCGATATCCGCTTGTTCCGCTTTAGTGATTTCACGAGAGAATGGCATATCAAGCAGGCTCTTACGCTCTTTGTTTAGCTCGTAAGTTTGCTTATGCTTAAGTTGGTTCAGTTTCTTTGTTAGATCTTCAACTTCATTCGTGAACTTAGTAATCATTTCGTGATCACCACGAGAGCGAGCCGCATCAAGTTTACGTTGGCAAGTATCTAAACGGTTGTGCAGCTTTTGAATATCAGTTTTTATGCTCATGGTAATTAGGCTCAAATTTTTATTGGTCGAGGAGTATAGCATAGCTGAAATTCAACGCTCTACTATACTGCTCGATCAAAGGATTTAGTTGATCAGTTCATTGCCTGACGCATTGCCCGCAAAGAAAGCATCAACGTTGTTTAAAGTTACTGAAGCTATGTTGTTCAGCGCTTCATGAGTCAAGAAGGCTTGGTGCCCTGTGAACAATACGTTGTGACAAGCGGATAGGCGGCGGAACACGTCATCGACAATTACGTCGTTTGATTTGTCTTGGAAGAATAGGTCTTTTTCATTGTCATACACGTCTAAACCTAGTGCGCCAATTTTGCCCTGTTTTAGTGCTTCAATAGCGGCGACTGAATCAAGCAATTCACCACGGCTAGTATTAATGATCATGACGCCATCTTTCATTTGAGAGAAGGCTTGCTCATTCAATAAGTGGTAGTTTTCTTCGCTCATAGGGCAATGGAGAGAAATGACGTCTGCGTTGGCGTAAATTTCTTCGAGAGAACAGTAGCGAGCGCCCATTTCTAGTGCAAGTGGGTTTTCATAAGGGTCATAGCAAAGCAGTTCCATGCCTAAGCCTTTGAAGATACGCATAGTCGCGATACCAATTTTACCGGTGCCAACAATGCCTACGGTTTTTCCATAGAAGTTGAAACCGACCAAGCCTTCTAGGTTGAAGTTTGCATCACGTGTACGCTGATACGCTTTATGTAGTCGGCGATTCAGGCACATCATCATACCGACCGTATGCTCAGCGACGGCTTCTGGGGAATAGGCTGGAACGCGAACTACTTGCAGGCCTAGCTCCTTTGCAGCCTCTAAATCTACTTTGTCAAAACCAGCACAGCGCATAGCGATAAGCTTAGTACCGTTTAGAGAAAGCTGTTTAAGTACAGGTGCAGATAAGTCATCGTTAACGAAGGCACATACCACTTCACAACCTTGCGCCATTTTCGCTGTTTTAGAGGTCAATCGAAAATCGTGATAGTGGAACTCGAAGTCCCGATGATTTTTGATTTTATTGAAAGAGGCTTCGTCATAGGATTTTGCACTGAAAAAAGCGATGTTAAGCATAATACCCTCTCTATTTGTGCTGAATTTATAAAGTAATCTCCTTATAAAGTAATATAACTTGGTTGCAATAAGTAGTGATATTTGTACATATTAAGTTTGCTTTGGTATTACCTTATGATTAGCATGGCTGCTCTTTGGTGTTCCCTTAAGTTGTAAGAGTTAGGCGTTCTGGCGATGTCAGTAAAATGGTTGTCTTTAATCTTGTGTTGTTTTTTTATCCCTCTTACGCAGGCTGCTGTAGATTTGGTCAAAGTAGACAAATCTAAGCGCAGAATGTACCTAATGGAAAATGGCGAGGTGGTGAAAGAATACCGAATTGCGTTAGGCGCTAATCCCAAAGGACACAAACAGCAAGAAGGGGATAATAGAACCCCAGAAGGTGATTACACCCTAGATTATGTGATTAATGATTCTGCTTTCTATCGTTCTGTCCACATCAGTTACCCAGATGCGATTGACCGTTTGGAGGCCCATCGACGAGGTGTATCTCCTGGTGGAGACATAAAGGTTCATGGTCTCAAGAATGGTGAGACGCAATCCCCTCAGTTTATTCAAAGCTTTGATTGGACCAATGGTTGTATCGCTATTACCAACGAAGAGATGGATGAGTTTATCAAGTTGGTCAAAATGGGAACCCCAATTACCATTGAATGGTAATGAAGTTCCAGATTCCAATATTATGAATTAGACATGAATCGGCTAGGGTGATCGCTAAAGATGCCATCCAAGGCTGGTAAGTGTTTTAGCTTATTTGGGTTGTTGACCGTATAGCACATCACCTTATAGCCCGCTTGTTGTAGTTTATTGATTTGGCGTGAACGCACCCAGTTAATATTGAGGTTGCAGCTGTAAGCATTTACCTCTTCCAGCAACAGCTTATCTTGACGAGTAAAGAACTCACTTAATACTCCTAACCGATAGCCAGTACAGCGCTTGTGTAGTGCTCTAATCACATCATGACTAAAGCTTGATAAAAGGATGCGCTCATGAGCTAATGGACTTTCAGAGAGCGTTTGAGCGACTATTTGAGCAACATCTTCTGCGGAATGGTGATCGACTTTTACTTCAATATTGAGGTTCAGGTTATTTTCTGCTGCGAGCTCTAGCAGCTCTGATAATGTCATGATGGATTCATTGACAAACTCATCGCTAAACCAGCGACCAAAATCCAACGTTCGAAGTTCTGATAAGGTCATTTGGTCAACTCGACCTCGACCATTGCTACAACGGTTTACTGTGTGATCATGACAAACTACCAGTACGTTGTCTTTGGTTGGTTGAACATCTACTTCAACCCAATGCAGTCCCATATCAATGGCGGCTTGAATACTGGCTTTCGTGTTTTCTGGATACTTACCTGCCACACCTCGGTGGCCAATCAATAGCGTTGTCATATACGTCTATTCTCAATAAGAAACTGCAAAGAATTGTACTCCTTTTTCGTTTCTAGAGTCGAAATGTATGGGATTATTTTTTATTTATGAACACAAAGACGAAATTGCCATCATTCAAACTCGATCGAATAGAGAAAGACTAGCTTAGATAAGTATTCTAGGTATCATAAAGTAATTGGACTTTTATGCTCTCGCATCCCACGCTTTTAGGGTGAATATTAAGAGAGGGTGTAACTATATTTTCAGGGAGAGAAGTATGAAGATTGGTGTAATTGGCGCTGGTGCCGTGGGTGTCGGAGTATGTAATTACTTACTGACCATGGGTAGCGTAAGTGAATTGGTTCTACTGGATCAAAACTTAGAGCGTGCCGAAGGGGAGGTTTTCGACTTCCGTCATACTGCTGCACTTACGTTCTCTAAAAACACCCACGTTATTCCTACCGATGATTATCTAGATCTCCTAGGTGCTGATATTGCTGTGATTACTGCAGGCGCGCAGATTAAACAAGGCCAGACTCGAATCGATATTGCAGAAATTAACGCTAAGATTGGTGTTGAAATTGCTCGAAAGATTGAGCGAGTTGCTCCTAATGCAACATTGATTGTTGTTTCTAATCCTTGTGATATTGTCGCACACTTCATCGCGGCTAATACTGGTTTCGATCACAACAGAGTCATTAGCAGTGGCTGTGTGATTGATACGGCACGTTTGATGAGTATCGTCGCAAATCGTGTTGATTTGGATCCTAAGAACATTTTTGGCTACGTTCTTGGTGAACACGGTAGTAACTGCTTCACGCCTAAAAGTCTCATTTCCATTGCAGGGCAACCCGCAGACTACTATTGTGATACACACCATATAGCGCGTATTGATGCCGATGAATTACTCGAAGCTGTCAAACAAGCTGGTTACGAGATCTTTCGCCGTAAACAAAATACGGTTCATGGTATTGCCGCGAGTGTATTTCGTATTATTCAGGCTATTAAGATTAATGAGCGCTCCGTCCTTCCTGTCGGTACTATGATGACCGGGCAATATGGGGTAGAAGGTGTGGTGCTCAGCTTACCGACAATTGTTGGTAAAAAAGGTGCAGAGTCAGTACTTACTCACCCATTTACAGATGAAGAATTGGACACCTTGCATTCCATTGGTAGCAACTTGCGCGGTATCGTAGAAGATGTTGCTAAAGTGACAGGTCTAAAGTGCTGATTTAGCAGATATTATATATAACGAACAAATCTTGAATTAGCTCACTGAAAAGTGGGCTTTTTTTGTGCTGTTTTTCGAAATAAAAACCACAAAAACTATGGTTGTTTAATGTGTAAATGAGTAATAGAATGCGAACCATTTTTATTTGAGTGGTGATTGAACATGTCTCGAGTTTTGATCGTAGATGACGACGTTCCGTTGTGTGAATTGTTAGAGGCAGTATTGCAAGAAGAGGGTTATACCGTTTCTTCTGTGCATTGCGGTGAAAATGCGTTGCAGTATATGGAAAAAACACCAGTTGACTTGGTTCTTCTTGATGTGATGCTGCCAAACCTAAATGGTATGCAAGTTGCTCGTCGTATTTGTCAACGCTTTGCCACTCCGATTCTGATGCTCACCGCGCTAAATGATGAGAATTCAATGTTAGATGGCTATCAAGCTGGGGCCGACCAGTACATCGGTAAGCCATTTAATGTCGCTGAGCTGTTGATGCGCATAAAAGCGATTCTTCGCCGAGTAGGTTTGGAACGTCAGCGACAAGCGATGTGCAGCACTGTACAAAGTATTAGTGGTCAACTAAACAGCTTGCCATTGACAGGTACTGAAGCTGATTTGCTTGGTTATCTGGTTAAAAATCAGGGTATTGTGGTCTCTAAAGCTGAGCTGCAAACCGAAGTTTTAAAGAAAGAACTAAGCCCGTTTGATCGTAATCTGGATATGCATATCAGTAATATACGTCGAAAACTGGTGGAAGCTGGTTTGTCTAAACAGCATATTAAAACGTTTCGTGGTAAAGGTTATAGCTACCTAGAGGCTGTGACGAGCTAATGAAGTTTGTGTGCCCATCCTACATCGCTAAGCGCAGAGACAGCCTTGCATTTCAACTTTTTAGTTATATGACGGCCATCGTCATTAGCATTTTGGCCGTCCAAGCTGTTGCTGAGCAAGCATTGGTTAAAGCGATGCTTAAAGTGCCAGCAGCAGTCAAAACTGAAATGCTGGATTTGGCTCATCAAGCCAACGTGTTGATTGAAGAGGGGGACATGGATGAATTGGCGGATTGGGCCAATGCTCAGCATTTTTATTTGTTCGTTTTAAATGAAAACCAACACCCAATAACGCATCGCCTAATGCATCCTCATTTTGAGTTTAAGTTGAAATTCAAAAGGAGTTTAGACGAGCAGCTAGAAGGTAAAGTCAGTAGACCTATTTTCAGTATTCCTCTTATTGGTAACAATAGCTTAGTCATTCAGCTACCGCACCGTTTGCACCCAGCCCATGATTTCATTCTCTACTTTTCAATACTTAAGGTAATCATTGCTGCGGTCATTTTAGCTCTCTTTTCGCTGTTGATGGCAAGGAATCTACAACAGCCTTTGGATCGACTTAGAGAAGCCAGCAAGAAGCTGTCGGCTGGTGATTTCAACGTGAGCGTGGTTGCTGAACTGAAATCAAACACGCGCGAATTCAATGAACTGGCTCGAGACTTTGATCACATGACCAAAGAGATCCACTCGTTGGCGGAAAAGCAACGTCGTCTAATCCGCGACGTGTCTCATGAGTTACGTACGCCTCTTGCCCGTCAGAATTTGGTATTACACCTGTTAAGAAAGCGTGTCGGTGATAGCGAACAGAGTCTAGTGAATCGTATGGAAGAAGAAGCCAATGAGCTTAATCACCTTATAGGAGAGATTCTGGAGTTCAGTCGGTTAGAAAATGCACGCTACGATACGGAGTTAAAACGCAGTGACTTGGAGCTCTTGCTTGCCCCTCAAGTAGAGCGTTGCAAAATAGATTTGAAAGCTGAGCAGAAGCTTTCATTTGATTGTGAAGCAACAAGAACAAAGGCACAGTGTGATGACACTTTAGTGGTTCGATGTTTAAACAATCTGATTGGTAATGCGATCAAGTACGCAGGGGATACTGCTCAGATTGATGTTTCGTTATCGAATAAAACCGCCGATAAGCATAGTTATTTGGCGGTGACCATTTCTGATGATGGTCCAGGTATCCCCATAGATAAACTGTCAGATATATTTGACCCATTTACCCGCTTAGATGCATCTCGCGACAAAAAGCTCGGTGGTTATGGCCTGGGGCTAGCGATAGTAAAAGAGTCGATGAGAATGATGGGGGGCAAAGTCATTGCATCTAATCGTCCTGAAGGTGGACTTGCCGTTACCTTGCTGTTCAGACAGTAGGCTAAATCATAGTAAAGGGAAAATGTGATTTACATCTAGTTCACGAAGCAAATTGAACACGAGCTCTTTACAAACCTTTACGAATGCAAAGAATGTAAATTTAATGCAAATAGTAATAGTTATCACTTATATTCTCCTGAAAAATAACTATTAAGGAATCACGTAAGGTATATGTGAATTCCGAAACACAGTCGGAGTAAAAGGATATGTTTACTAAGAGCCAATTGGCATTAGTGATTGGTGCGGTGTTAGCAGCGCCTGCAGTGGCAGAAGTTCAAGCAACAGATGAACACCTCGTAGTTGAAGGTCGTGAATTTGGTTACAAAGCGGATACCAACACAACAGCAATGCGTATGGAAATGACGCAACTGGAAACTCCAGGGCAAGTTGCTGTTATTGATGAAGCAGTAATCGATGAGCAACGTGCAAGCACACTAGGTGAAGTCCTACAAAATGACGCGAGTGTTAGTGCGGGCGGTACAAGCCGTAACCGTGAGCGCTTCTCACTACGTGGTTTTGAACTAAGCAGCTCAGATGGCTTTCTTCGCGATGGTCGTCAGCACTGGTCTCACTACCGTCAACCAATTGAGCTTTTAGAGCGAGTTGAAGTTCTTAAGGGTCCTTCAGGCCTACTTTACGGCAAGTCTGAGCCGGGTGGCCTTGTGAACATGGTTTCGAAGAAGCCAACAACAGAAACGCAAGCAAGCTTGAGCCAAGATATCGGTTCAAACGATCATTCTCGTACAGTACTAGACGTGAGTGGTGCATTGAATGAAGAAGAGACGCTACGTGCTCGCGCCATTCTTGCAAAAGAAAGCTACGGCTCATGGCGCGAATACGGTGACGGTACCGAGCCAGAAACGGACCGTGCTGTTGGTGGTTTAGTTGTGGAGTACGACATCACTGAAAACGTGATGGTTTCTGCACATTATGACCGTACCAAAGATGAAGGCAGTGTGGATTCAGGTGCTTACATCGTAGACGGTAAGCCTGTGCTTGGAGACAAGTATATTTGGGATGCACAATGGTCGAAGATCGATAACGATGTAGAAAACTACGGTATCGACATTAACGCGCAAGTTACAGATAACGTAAATGTGAAAGCGGGTTATAACCGTCAAGATTTCAAACGTTTTGATGTGGAGTCTTACCCGAAATTCGATATGTACGAAAAAGACGGTACGGTTAAGCACAAAGGTAACGAGCGTTCTGATAACTGGGTATTTGATACTGCGTACGTAGATGTGACGACAGATTTTTCACTATTTGGCACAGAAAACACGCTTTTAGTTGGCGCAAACTATCTGGATTACAGCTACGACCGTTTTATGGCATTCCATGAGCAAGCGTACGTCCCTGCGGGCGAAACCGTTGTTAAGCCAGAGCCAACAAGCTCTAAAAAGTGGCCGACCAGCGAATATGATACTTGGGGTATCTACGCGCAAAACATGATGACAATCAACGATTATTGGCAAGTACTAGCGGGTGTTCGTTACGATGAAAAGCGTAGTGATACATTAACTGAGAGCCAAGTATCACCAAAGCTAGGCGTTATCTTTCATCCTGCGAGCAACGGTTCAATCTATGTCCAGTACTCTGAAAGCTTTATGCCACAAGGTGCAGTGAGTGATACTGACTTTACCAATGATGGTGAGGAGCTAGAGGCTGAGCGCGGTATTTCTTACGAAGTAGGTACTAAATGGGAACTGTTTGATGAGCGTTTATACCTAACTGGTGCGTTGTTTGACATTACTTTGGAAAATGTTCGAATAGATGTTAACGATCCAAACAACCCTGGCATGGAGCTAGCGACGCAAGATGGTGAGCAAGTGCACCGAGGTGCGGAGGTCCTAGCGCAAGGTTTCGTTACTGATGAGCTATCTCTGACTGCTTCTGCAATGTACTTGGATGCAGAATTGACCAGAAGTAAGTACTACCAAGGTAACCGTCCGGCAGACGTTCCGGAGTTTTCAGCAAGTGTTTGGTCGAGCTACAAAGTTCAGAACAACACCAACGTAAACCTGGGATTGATTTATGAAGGTGAGCGCTACGGCGACGCGGCGAACACATTTAAGAAAGATGGGTATGCACGTATTGATATGGGCGTGTCATACACACACAAGTATGATGAGAAGTTGGACATAGTAACTCGATTCAACGTGGAAAACCTATTCGATACTGACTACTTAGCAGGTGGCGGTAGCACAAATGGTGATCAAGCGGGAGCGAGTAATGTAGTGATAGGTGAGGGCCGAAACTACATGGCGACAATCCAGTTCAAATACTGATAACAATCTGATTTTTAAAGGGGAAGAAGAGTCTTCCCCTTTAGTCGTTTTTGGAAAACAGAAATATAACTCGTATGAATCTAATGAAATCAAGTATCGCTCTGTTGATCTCATCGGTTTTGATTCCCGTTCACGCGGAAAATCTTAACGATGCACAAGCAGTGCAGAGTAAAACAAACCAAGCGTCGGCAGTGAGCCAAAAGCGCATTGATGCAAGTGCAGAGAAGTCTTTGTCTCTAGAAGCTGAAATTGAGCAGCTACAAGAAGAAGTCAGCAACTTGAAGATTTATCGTGATCACCTGTCAAATCTTGTCGATAGTCAGAATGACGAAGTAGCAAGTTTGAATGAGCAAATTGAGCAGATCGCTCAGACTCGTCAAGGCGTAGTGCCTTTGATGTACCACATGCTCGATGGCCTTAAAACGATCGTGGCTAATGATAAGCCTATTCGCAAAGCACAGCGTGAAGAGCGTATTGCTAAACTCGATGCCATGATGACCCGTGCGGACGTCGCGGATGCTGAGAAATTCCGTCGAATTCTAGAAGCGTACCAAATTGAAATGGACTATGGCACTAAGATCGGTGTTTACCAAGGTAAGATTGCTTTGGACAGCAACGATCAAGTTGAAGCCGATATTCTTTACCTAGGCCGTGTGTCGCTTATTGCGCGCAGCCTGTCAGGTGAACATTTCTGGAGTTGGTCTCAGCAACAAAAAGCATGGCAAGCCGTTGGAACGGAACAGAAAGCAGAACTCGATAACGCATTCGCGATGGCGAACAAACAGATTGCACCGAGCATGCTTACTTTGCCTGTGTCTCTAAACGTTGCGGAGGGCAAATAAATGATGAAGAAATGGCTATCAGTCGCATTGATTTCTAACGCTGCGCTTCTACCGCACACCACATTTGCAAGCGATACTTTGCTGCAGAAAGCACAGCAAGAGAACCGCCAACAGCAGTCACACAACGTGGCTCGTGAGTCTGGCTTTAAGCAAACTCAACAAGAGCTGCAAGCAATGAAAAACAAGCTTGTAGCAGAGCGTGTAGCGTTACAGGCAGAAGCTGACACGCTTGGCGTGACGTTCAGTGAAAATGAAGCAGAGCTTGCACAGCTAGAAGAAAAACTGCGCCTTGAAACAGGCAGCTTAGGTGAGTTGTTTGGTGTGGTTCGCCAAAATGCAAAAGAACTGGAAGCAGAACTTAAGCACTCTGTTACTGGTGTAGACGCAAACTCTTACCAGCAAAATATCGCCGACATTGTTGCCGCTAAATCACTACCAACATTGCCACAGCTTCAAGCAATGTGGCGCAGCATGGAAGAGCAAGTCAAAGCAAGTGGCGAGATAGCGAACGTGTCCTTCTCATTGCTTGATGGTGAAGGGCGTGAGCAAACCGTTGATGGTGTCCGCCTTGGCTCAATGGCGCTGTTGAACGATGCGGGTTACGTAAAATGGAATGGTCAACGCGGTGATGCAGTTAGCTATCTCCGCCAACCAGAGAATGGTCCAACGGCAAGCAGCGTAAAGGCTGGTGAAATCGATGCCGTAGTGATTGACCCATCTCGTGGCATTCTACTTGAGCAATTAGCAAATTCACCAACCATGGCCGATCGCCTGAACGCAGGTGGTGTGGTTGGTAAGATCATTCTTGGCTTGTTAGCGATTGGTTTGATCATCGCGTTGGTTCGCGGTGTGTCACTAATGATTGCTCGTCTGAAAATCGCCAAACAGCTTAAGAATCCAGCTCAACCAGAAGATAACCCACTCGGTCGTATCTTAGCGGTTTACCACAAAGACAAGCACCGCAGTGTAGAAGCGCTTGAGCTTCGTCTACTAGAAGCTGTCGTGGATGAGCAAACGCACCTTGAGAAAGGCCTATCAATGCTGAAACTGCTTGCGGCTCTGGCGCCGATGCTTGGTCTACTGGGTACAGTAACAGGCATGATCGAAACGTTCCAAGTGATCACTCAGTTTGGTAACGGTGACCCGAAAGTGATGGCTGGTGGTATCTCAATGGCATTGGTGACCACTGTACTTGGTCTCGTTGCAGCAATGCCGTTGCTTCTGGCACACAACGTATTAAGCTCTCAAGCAGAGAACATTCGCAATATTCTTGAGAAGCAAGGCATTGGCCTTGTGGCAGAACAAGCTGAGCGTGATATGCCAAAAGGCCAAAAAGCACCGAATACAGTAGCGGAGAACGCAGCGTAATGGAGCAGATCCTACTCAACACATTGGGTTTGATCAGTGAGGATTGGGCCTCAACCTTGATGCGCTTTATGCAGCAAGGTGGCCAAATCCTATGGTGGTTGGCAGCCGTAGTTGCGGTGTGCTGGTTACTGGTTATGGAGCGTGTTCTTTACCTAACAATGGAATTTCCAAAGGTGAAGAAACAGCTTTGTGCGCAGTGGTTAGCAAGAGCCGAACATCACTCTTGGTACGCGCATCAAATCCGCGAAGGATGGATAGCTAAAGCGCACATTGAACTGCGTCAAAACCTATCAACGATTAAAGTCCTTGTGGCCATTTGTCCAATGCTAGGTCTATTAGGAACGGTAACAGGTATGATTACGGTTTTTGATGTGATGGCCACACAAGGCAGCAGCAATCCAAAATTGATGGCTTCTGGTATTTCACTTGCGACGTTGCCAACCATGGCAGGTATGGTCGCAGCACTTGCTGGCATGTTTGTGCATGCGCGCTTAAGCAAAGTGTGTGAACGCAAAGCCCTCCAGTTAGAACAATCTTTAAGGAGTCAGAAGTGAGACTCGGACGTAGAACCAATCGACAGGATGAAGCACAGATCGACTTAACCTCGATGCTGGATATTGTCTTCATCATGTTGATCTTCTTCATTGTGACTAGCTCATTTGTGCGTGAGTCTGGTGTGGAAGTGAATCGCCCTCAAGCATCGAATGTCGTTAGTCAAAAAGATGCGGGCATTTTTATTGCGGTAACTGCTGCAAATGATGTGTACATCGATAAACGTTTGGTGGATATCGAGCGTGTGGAAGCCACCATCGAGCACCTATTGCTTGAGCAGCCAGATGCATCGCTTGTGATTCAAGCTGATGAGCATGCTTACAATGGTACGGTTGTGAAAGTCATGGATGCGGCGAAGGGCGCTGGTGTGAAGAACATTGCTTTGGCGGCGGAGAAACCTTAATGAAAAGGCTATTACTCGCGCTACCAGCATCAGTTTTGATCGCGGTGAGCTTGTTTAGCTTTATGGCGTGGATGGTCGATAAGGGCAATCAACGTGCACCTAAACCTTCGGAGGCGGTGCGCTTTGATATGGTGATGGTAGAGAATGATGCTGATGTTCAACGTCGTCAACGCTCTGTACCTGAGCAGCCTGAACCACCAGAATCGCCAGAGCCGATGGACGTGTCTCAAGCGGAAACCCAAGTAGAGCCAATGAGCCAAGTAACGCCAATCAGCGCATTGGGTTTGAATACTGCGCTGGATGGTATCGCGATCAGTGCGCCGAACTTAAAAGGCAGCATGGGCAACCAACAGGCGATAATGCTTTACAGCCCAGAGCCTCGTTACCCAAGTAAAGCGGTTAAGCGGAAGATCGAAGGCTACGTGACGATGCGCTTTACTATTGATGCGACAGGCCGTCCTAAAGACATTGAAGTGATAGATGCTAAACCTAAGAGAATGTTCGAGAAAGAAGCCATTCGTGCATTGAAAAAGTCGAAGTATCAGCCGAAGGTTGAAAATGGTGTAGCGGTCGAGCGCTTTGGGCAAACCAGAAGAGTGGAGTTCAAGTTAGCTAAATGATGAAGCAATTCTTAATCGGAGCGGTATTCAGCCTGAGCGCTTTTACCACTGTCGCGAATGAACTGAGTCAGTACACGGCGACTCGTGTTCAACGTGCTCACAACCTGGCGCAAGAAGAAAAGCTGCAAGAAGCCATTTCCACGCTCGAAGGTCTCGACTTATCTCGTGAGTATGATCAAGCGTTTGTTGCTCGCATGCTGGGTATTTTCTACTGGCAGAATGAGCAAGTTAAGCCTGCTATCAAGCAATTGGAGATCGCAGTAAATAGCGGTCTTTTGAATGACGAGCAAGCTTGGCAAACACGAAAAATGTTAGCGGATATGCTGTTAAATGAGCAGCAGTTTTCTAAAGCTCTGCCTCACTACTACGACTTGAGCAAATCGGTGCCAAAGACTCAAAAAGCGCACGATATTTGGTTGCGCATCGCGCAGTCTCACTATCAGTTGAGTCAATGGAACAAAGTGCTCTCTGCAATGGCTCGTTATGAGAAACTGGGCCAGCCAGATGAGATGGCGCCTCTGTCGATCAAATTGTCTGCAGAGCTTGAGCTGAAAAAGTGGAAACCTGCCATTGTTACGATTAAACGCCTGATTGCGATTGAGCCTGAGCGTGTGGAATGGTGGCGACAGCTTGTTGCTCTGTATTTACGTGTTGGTGATGACAAGCGTGCTCTGGATTCTCTCGCTCTTGCAAAATTGCAAGGTGTCGCGTTGAACCAAGGTGATTTGAGGCTTCTCGCTCAGTTGTATGGCAAGCGTGGTATTCCAGAGCGAGCTGCACAAATATTAGGTGAGCTGAATGACATAAACTCAGACAGCAAACTTAAAGCACAACAAGCAACGTACTGGCAGATGGCCAAGGAATGGGATAAGTCGATTGCAAGTTGGCGCGTGGCTGCAAAGTTGGACCGTCAATATTACTGGAACTTGTCTCAACTGCTTGTTCAAGAGGGGCAATACAAAGATGCGCTAGTTGCCTTGGACGAGGTTTCTGGGCGTAAAGCTGATGTGGCATTAGTGAAGACTCGTGCTTACTATAAGCTGAAACGTCTAGAAGATGCGTTAGCGAATGCCAAGCGCGCGAACGAGATTGAGCCATCAACCCAAGCAGAGAGTTGGGTGAAATACTTGTCTCAACTGCGCAAAGCAAAAGCGAGCCAGAATAGCTAAGTCCAATTGTAAATAGGCACGTATTGGTGCTCGAAAGACCCGGGATAACTCTCGGGTCTTTTTGTTTGTAAACAGTGAATCTGGTTCGATCTGTTTTTAAATATCATAACGTTATATTACCTCCATTCAGCGTTAAGACTGGAACGTCAGTTTTTCTTATAAGGACAGTACTATGAATCTCGATTCTGCTATCTGGCTATGGGGCCCACTTATACTAGCGATAGGTGCGGTGTTTTTTCGGCAAAAGGTGGTTGCTCTGGTTTTACTTGGACTCACTTTGCTGAGTGCTCTGTTTATCGGTCGGATAGAGCTCACCGCATTCGTAAGTACTTTAGTGGTTTTGGGTGTTGCGTATCGACTGCCCATGTTGGCGTCGAACCAAAAAACGAAGCCCGTTTATTATTTGGGCTGGAGCGTTGTGATTATTTGGTGTGTGATGCTCTTTGTGCATGTCATTCCGGGTTTCAATAATCTGCAAGTTCTTGACAAAGTGACGGCAGGTCCACTGAGCGCACCTTTCTCGATGTATCTGAATTTAGACAAGCCGCTGGCTCTCTTTGCTCTCTTTCTCGCTTATCCTTTTTTGCTGGGCGGAGAGGCTAAAGGCAGAGTAAAGCCTGCATTGCTGGTGATGATTCTGCTGCTTTCGCTGCTGCCTATTGCCGCTATGCTTGGTGCATTAAAGCCGGAGTTGAGTCTGCCATCATGGTGGTGGCTATTTGCGTTGAACAACCTAATACTTACTTGTGTGGCTGAAGAAGCGCTGTTCCGAGGGTTTGTACAGCAATCATTTTCCCGCCGTTTTGATTGGCGACTAGGTTTGGTCATCGCTAGCATCTTGTTCGGCTTGGCTCACTTTGCTGGTGGTCCTCTACTTATTGTATTCGCAACGTTGACGGGACTGGGCTACGGACTGGTATTTCATTTCACTGGCCGTTTATGGTGCGCGGTGTTAGCCCATTTCTTATTTAACTTCTGCCATTTGGTGTTCTTCACTTATCCCATTTTAGCTCGATAAACTTCTCTTTATCTGCTCCCGTTGTTTTTAGCGGGAGCCTGACGTTTACTCTAAACGTAAACAATGTAAATTAAATGCCAATACGAATGATTATCACCTAAATTGAGCCCTCATTTATTGGTGATGATTGTTTCCTATGTTGCTCAAAAGCAAAGGTGTGCAAACTTGGGCCCGCCGTCTGCACATTTACATTTCTATGGCTCTTTTATTGGTGACGCTGTTCTTTGCGTTAACTGGCATCACACTAAATCGCCCAGAACTGTTCGAGCGCAGTGAACCCATCATTCAGCAACACACGCTGACCATTCCGAATGAACAACTCTTTGCTAACGAGGGAAGTTTTCAACCTAATCGAGCAGCACTACTGAGTTTCCTCACCCAAGAAACAGACTTACGAGGCACGCCATCAGCACTTGATGTGTACACCGAGGTTGAGGACGGCGAGCTGCTCATTGGTGAGCTTTCTTTGGATTTCAAAGGTCCAGGTTACAACGCGACGGTATTTGTTGATATGACCACCGGTGAAGCTGAAGTAGAAACCACCAATTACGGCATTGTCGCACTATTAAACGACCTACATAAAGGTCGCAATAGCGGAGATGTTTGGAAGTGGTTTATTGATATCACGGCTTTGCTGATGGTCTTTTTTGTTTTGACTGGTGTGTGTCTGCTACTTCCAAAGAAGAAGACTTTTAGAACCTCAATGCAGTGGATGTCTTTTGGCACTGTGTTGTCACTTATTATTTATTTTGCTGCTGTGCCATAGCGGCCTATTCAGAGAAAATCCGATGTTAAACAAAGGTCGATTCTTTCGTCACAACTCCTTTTGCAAAGTAGCTTTGATTGCTGCCTTAGCACCTTTGCCTCTGCTGGCAGCTCCTTTTCCTGATAATGCCAAAGTCGATTTTGAGTTTGAGTTACCAAAGATTGACACCTCGATGTATGCAAGACCTTATGTCGCAGTGTGGATCGAAGATGAAAAGCGTAAACCAGTCAAAACCATTCAACTTTGGGTAGGTAAAGATGAGTGGTTAAAAGATCTTCGTAGCTGGTGGCGCAAAGTGGGTCGTTATGATCGTGAACTCGTCGATGCTGTAACGTCAGCCACCCGTCCAGCAGGCCAATACCGATTCGTTTGGGATGGTACTAATGATGATGGCCAACGCCTTGAGCAAGGTAACTACACGCTGCACGTAGAAGTGGTACGTGAACACGGTGGCCGCAATTATGTACGTCAAAAAATGCAGTTGGCGGACAGTGAAGTGCGCTACCAAATCAAACCAACGGAAGAGACGGGCGTAATCACCGTCAATTACCAAGTTAAGTGATAGAGAAGGAATAATAATGAAAGCAAAAATGAAAGCGGTGGCACTCGCAAGCGTAATGGCGATGGGGTTAGCAGCGGCGACAACAGCACAAGCGCACCCACGTTGGGTTCTACCTTCTCATTTCACGGTATCGAAAGAAGGTGGTGATTGGCTCACGTTCGATGTGACCGCATCTCATGGGACGTTTGTTTTTGATAAACCAGCAGGCAGTGAGCAAGCGTTTGTGATCATGCCGGATGGCCGTTCTGAGCGTCCTAACTTTGTTGTGCGTGGCAAACGCCGCTCGATGTTTGACTTCTATTTCGAAGAGGAAGGCACACACAAGGTCGCGATCAACAATCAACCTAGCTACTACACCCAATATAAAGCAGGACGTCGTGACACGGTTAAATGGGCAAAAGCGAGTAAAGCTGACCGTGCGAGCGTTATTCCGGAAAAAGCGCGTGATGTGGTGACTCAGCTAAGCTACACCCGTGCAGAAAGCTACGTAACAGTGGGCATGCCAACAGAAAAAGCATTGGAAATTGAAGGCAAATTGCTTGAGATGAAGCCGCTTACGCACCCTTCAGACATCATTGAAGGTGAAGAAGTGATCTTCCAATTTTTCTTTAATGGGGAACCTCAACAAGGTGTGACTGCGGAAATTACTCGTGAAGGCACGCTTTACCGCAACCATCAAGAGCAAATCGATGTAGTGAGTGATAAAGACGGCAAAATTACATTCACGCCGGAAGTGGCGGGCCGTTACCTGATGAAAGCCAACCACAAAGGTGAGCTGAAAAACGACCCACTAGCAGATAAAGCCAGTGTGAATGTTCATCTGACTTTTGAAACGCAACTTAACTAATCAAAGCTTGGCTCAGTGAAACACTGAGCCATTTTGGATACACCATGAAAAACCTTTCAATTCTTAAAGTCTCAGCTATTTTTGCTGGTTTTATTTCCTTTCAAGTAGCGGCGCATTTTCCATTGATGAGTTGCCATCTAGAGCAAGAAAAAGTGATATGCGAAGCGGGCTACTCTGATGGTTCAACTGCAGTGGATTACGATGTTGAGATGTACGATTACGATGACAACTTGATAGCCAAAGTAACCACAGACAAGCGTTCGATTGCTGAATTTACTCATCCTCAAACGGACTTCTACCTTGTCTTCGATGCTGGTCATGAAAACCCAGTAGAAGTGGATGTGGTTGAGTTAAAAGAGAAATGATTACGCAGAAAGTTCGCCCAGATAATGGCAGTCGTGAAGGCAAATGGGTTGCTCTGACCATTGCTGGCATTCTCGCCATATCAACGCTTTTGCTGCCTTATCATCAAACCGAATCAGAGCATACTGAAGCACTCGCACATCAAGTATTGATTACCGATCTTGAACAAGAAGAGCTTGCCATGATTGCTGATCTCAAACTTGCACATGAGGAAATCCGTGATCTTCGTATTGATGAAGGCCAATGGCCAGAAATCAGTGAGCTGGAAGAGTTTTGGGTTGCTCCATTTGTTAAAGACCAAAGCTGGCAGCGCAAAGGCTCTCATGAGTGGCAAAAACTGGATGCAGGTCTTTACATTGGTGTGAGACAAGGTGAAAAGGGCTCGGCTTCGATGCTCTTAGATAGTCGTCATGAGCAAGCCGATATCTGGCTCTCTGCATCAGAGTCACTGGGGCAATTGAGTCACCTTATCCAGCAAGACGAGCGAAAGCAAAATGGCTGGTATCAGGTTGTCTTAATGCCTTCATCCACTGCTACGCATGCCCACTAAGTCGTTATGAACCATCAATATTGCGATCAATAAGCCATCACGTTCAATAAGTAACCATCAATATGATAACAACTATGAAGAAACGCGCCTTCTTACGTCGAATTCTAACGGCATGTACATTACTGGCCGTATCCACTTCAACCTTCGCAGAGAAGCTGAACATAGGTATTACCTTGCAGCCTTACTACAGCTATGTCAAAGCGGTGGTCGGAGATAAAGCGGAGATCATTCCTTTGGTCGATGCAGGCTTTAATCCTCATAACTACTTGCCACAACCGAATGATCTTAAGCGTTTGAACCAAATGGATGTGATTGTCGTGAATGGGATTGGCCATGACGATTTTGCACTAAAAGTGATCCAAGCGGCTCAACGTGATGACCTAGTGGTGATAGAAGCAAACAAAGAAGTACCGCTGTTACCAGCAATGGGGCAATCAGTCGGCAAAGGCGCGGTGAATCCACATACGTTTGTTGGCCTATCGACTACGATTCAAAAGGTTTACACCATTGCGAGTGAGCTGAGCAAACTTGACCCAGAAAATGCCGCTTTTTACCGTAAAAATGCGCGAAAGTACGCCAAAGCGTTTCGCCTTCTAAAGCGTGATGCCATGTTGTCACTTGGGCAGTTAGATACGGCAGGCATGAAGGTTGCGACCACGCACAATGCTTACGGTTATATCTTGCAAGAGTTTGGTGTCGATGTTGCAGCGGTGATTGAACCAGCACACGGTGTTGAGCCAAGTGCTAGCCAACTTCAAGAAACCATCGAGAAGATCCGTCAATCTGGCATTGATGTGCTGTTTTACGAACTCAATATGCCTAACCGCTTTGTCGATACGATCGAAGAAGCGACTGGCGTACAGCTTTACCGTTTTTCTCATATGACCCATGGCGAGTACGAAGCCAATAAGGTTGAAGTTGAAATGCGTGAAAACGTCGCGACGCTTATTGAAGCAATGAAGTTCGTCGCAAGCAAACACGCGCAGGAGAAAGCGTGATGCCAGGTCCTTCTATTTCTCTTAACGGGGTAGGCCTGAAATATGGTGACAACCTCATTCTGCAAGGTATTCAAACCCAGTTCGAGGCGGGACAATGCCACGTCATTATGGGGCCTAACGGTGGTGGTAAGACATCCCTTTTGCGTTCAGTGTTGGGCTTAACGCCTTTTACGGGTGATATCTCGGTACATTGGCCAGATCCAAAGCAGACGCAACAAGCAGGACAAATTGGTTATGTGCCTCAAAAGGCTGTGTTTGAAGCCAGTCTGCCACTGACAGTCATGGACTTTGTATTGCTGAATCAAACACGCGTTCCGCTGTTTTGGCGACGTAAGTCTAAGCAAACTCAACAAGCACTGGCTCAGTTAGAGCGAGTGGGGATGGCAGCGCGCAGTGACCGTCGCATGGGACAACTATCAGGTGGTGAACAACAGCGGGTATTGTTTGCTCAAGCTTTGCTAGACGACCCAAGTTTACTTGTCCTAGATGAGCCAACAACAGGTATGGACGAGCAAGGGGTTCGTTACCTAGAGGGTTTGATTCATGAAGTGGTTGCAGAGGGGAAAACAGTTCTCGCTGTACATCATGATGTAACGGCTGTGCGTCGTTTGGATGCCCAAGTCCATGTTGTGAATCGTCAAATTGTGGCGTCAGGGCATCACTCAGAAGTATTGAGTCCAGAACGCATCGAATCGCTGTTTAAGCACTACACCGCGAAAGTGGAGGCTGCATAATGGATTGGTTAAGAGAACTGGCCCTGCATGGCGTTGAAGCGGGTTGGTTAAGCGACAGTTTTGCTTATGCGTTTATGGTTAACGCGATTGTCGCTGCGCTAATTTTGGGTCCTTTGTTGGGCGGTTTGGGCACGTTGGTGATTGCTAAGCGTTTGGCGTTCTTTTCTGAAGCCGTCGGTCACGCAGCTCTGACTGGTATTGCGATTGGTGTCCTGCTGGGTGAACCGCCAGAAAACCCATTTATTGGACTGTTTAGTTTCTGCATGATCTTCGCTTTATTGCTGCATTTCGTGCGAAATCGAACCAATGTTCCATACGATACACTCGTCGGGGTATTCCTCGCGCTGGCTTTGGCAGTTGGTGCTGCCTTGCTGATGTATGTGGCACGAAAAATCAATATCCACATGTTAGAGAACGTTCTGTTTGGCTCAATCCTGACGGTGACAGACAGAGATATTACGATTTTGGCGGTGAGTTGCTTGATCATTTTATTGTTGCTGATCCCGACATTTAACCGCATTTTGTTGACTTGCATCAGCCCAGATATTGCTCGTGTTCGAGGCTTTAATACCAGCTTCTACGACTACCTGTTCGTTATGATGATCACGCTTGTCACCATTGCGGCAGTGAAGATCATTGGTGCCGTGTTAGTGGGCGCGCTGCTACTTATCCCAGGGGCTACAGCACGTCTACTTACTAAGAGAATGGGTAGCTTTGTGTTGCTGTCATCCTTACTCGCAACCATCGCATGCTTGGTGGGGACGGTCTTACCGATGGAGTTGGAACTTCCGGTGCCATCTGGCGCTTCGATCATTATCGTTTCTGCCATTTTCTTTTTAACCGCAACGATGTACCGCATCGTACGTAAAGCCTAGTCAGGTATCTAAATATGAATACGAAAAAGCTAATCATCGGGTTGGGCATAATAGTAGCGAGCGCATATACGCCACTTACTGTTGCTAAAGACATTCTCACCAGTACCCCTGTCACTTACATGCTGTCACAGCAGTTGATGCAAGGCACAGGCATTGAAACTAGTTACTTACCACCTAAGCGATATGGCATTGAGCGTTTAGTTAACTGGTTTGGGAGCAAGGGTCAGCAACAAGTGATTAAAGCGGGACAGGATGCAACAGTTGCGATCACGTTGGGGGCTATTTGGCATCAAGATCCTACCTTTGTTTATGCTCGACAGGGGAATGTTCGCCTAATTGAGGTTGATGCTTCCCAAGCTATTTCTCCAAGGGCGCAAGGGGTTGCGGCGTTGAAACTAGAAAACGGCGAAACGTCTAAATTTGCCTGGATGAACCCGACCAACTTGATTCGGATGGCTGCGATTGTCGGTGAGGATCTGCAAAAAATATACCCTCAATATCAAGAGCGAATTGAGAAGAACCAACAAGCATTGATGTTGAATGTACGAGAGCTTATTAATCAACAACAAGAAGTCATTTTCGAAAAAGAGATCGATTCGGTGGTATTGTTGGGAAAATCGTTAGAAGATTTCGCATCAGGTAATCAATTGTTTGTTGTCGATCGTCAATTCAAACCTGAATTGGAATGGACTGACAAAGAGAAACTATCTTTAAAAGCTCAATTTGAGGAAGATAAAACTCTGTGGTTGATCACAGATAAGCGACCGTCAAAAACACTGATTTCATTAGTAGCACAGGATCGCATACTGCAAATTGACGTTATTGACCGTTGGGGAAGCAAAGGTATCAAAACTGAGAAGCCACTCGCACGCTGGCAGTTGTAACACGCAAAACTCCACACAAATTATGAAGGGAACTGAAAAGTTCCCTTTTTTTATGTGATTTTGCTTAAGAATTAACCACAAATACCACCGATTGCATAAGAAAGTATTTGTTTCATTTATATTTCATTACTACGTTGTTATGTGTTCGTTGCGATCTGGTTGCTGTTTTTGCTGTCGGGACGAACCAGTACAAACAACTATACGGATGTTAACAATGAAAATGAAAACTCTAGCCGTTGCAGTGGCGGCACTAGCATGTGGTTCTCAAGCTTTCGCAGCAGAAGTTTATAACAGCGATGGCACATCAATGTCGATTGGTGGTCACGTATCGGTAGGCTTAGGTGAGTACTTTGAAGATGAAGTAAAAGTTCACCAAGTTTCTCCTCGAATCAACGTTGCTGGTAAAAAAGATATTGGCAATGGCTTCACCGTCGACGTGAAAGGTGAATGGGCTTTAAATTACTTGAAAGGTGGTGAGAATTCATTTTCTACACGTCTTGGTTACATCGGTGCGACACATGAACAGTTTGGTCGTGTTGTTGCGGGTACGCAATGGGCACCTTACTACGACGTAGCGGGCGTAGCGGATTTACCAATCGCGTTTGCTAACGATTTCTTGTACGACAATCACAACAACCTAGGTACAGGTCGTGCGGAAAAAATGCTTAGCTACCGTAAAAGCTTTGAGTTTGGTGAAGGCTTTGGTTTTAACCTTGGCCTAGGTTGGCAAGGTAACAATGATGATGTGAAAGAAGTACTTAAGAAGAGCCCAATTACAGGCCTACCGGTATACGTAACGACAGGTGCGGAATACGATCAACGAGGTCAAATTGCACTTAGTACTGAACTAGCTGGCTTTGGTTTAGGTTACGTGTATAGCGGCGGTGACGTTACTGTCGGCAATATGACAGAAAATGCGACTTCTCATGTCTTGGCTGCAAATTACGGAAAATATGGTTCGGGCGTGTATGCTGCGATCGTCTACGGTATGAATGAGTACTTCTTTGGTGGTTATGAAGAAACCATTCAGCTAGAAGGTCTATTAGCGTATGGCGTAAATGATTGGACGTTCAGTGTGAACTACGAATCTGTAGAAGATGATAAAGCAAGCAAAACACTTTATAGCGAAGCTGCACTTCAGGCAGAGTATGCAGTTACACCAGCATTCTACACGTTCGCAGGTTACCAGTTTGACCTAGGTAACGATATTGGTAAAGAAGAAAATGATTGGTGGACTGTAGGTGCACGTTACTACTTCTAACCAATAGGACAGTTTCTACTGCCTAAACACATTTATTGTGTTAACGCCTACTCGTTGTGAGTAGGCGTTTTTCTTTCTGTTAAGCTCGAAAGGACGACATAGCTTGTGTTTGGATTAAAAATGCCCGCATTAAGCGGGCATTGAATTTTGTGAGTACTGCTATTTACGCTGGCACTATTTCGTTTCTAGTAAATCTAAGAAGAATGCGTATTCTAATGCGTCTTCTTTCAATCGTTTAAATCGACCTGATGCGCCACCATGGCCTGCTTCCATATCAGTTTTGAACAGCAGTACATTGTCATCGGTCTTCATTTCACGAAGTTTAGCGATCCACTTCATCGGCTCAAAGTATTGCACCTGTGAGTCATGCAAACCTGTTGTCACCAACATGTTCGGGTAGTTCTGAGCTTTCACATTATCGTATGGTGAGTAGCTCAGCATGTAATCGTAGTAGGTTTTATCGTTCGGGTTACCCCATTCGTCGTATTCGTTGGTGGTGAGAGGTATTGACTCATCCAGCATGGTTGTTACAACGTCTACAAAAGGCACGTGCGCACCAATACCACGGTAAAGCTCTGGTGCTTGGTTGATGATGGCGCCCATCAGTAGACCGCCCGCAGAGCCACCAACCGCAAATACTTTATCTTCTGCCCCGTAGCCTTCTTCCACAAGTCCCTTAGTCACATCGATGAAGTCATTGAAGGTATTCTGCTTAGTCAGCTTTTTACCATCTTCATACCAAGGGCGACCAAGCATTTCTGAGCCACGAATATGAGCGATTGCGTACACGAAACCGCGATCAAGTAGGCTGAGGCGAGTTGAGCGGAACGTTGGCTCGATGGTGGAACCGTAAGAGCCGTAACCGTATTGGTAGATTGGGTTGGTGCCGTCTTTCTTAAAGAGGTCTTTGCGGTAAACCAATGAGACTGGCACTTGCTTACCATCACGAGCAGTAACCATGATACGCTCTGATTGATAGTTATCAGCATCAAAATCACCCAGTACTGGCGTTTGCTTCATGATTTCAGATTCACCAGTAGTCAGGTCGAAATCATAGTAAGTTCCCGGTGTGGTCAAGCTGCTGTAATAGATGCGAACTTTTGAGTTATCTAATTCATAGTTGCCTGTTAGGTAAGCCGCAAACGCGCTGTCATTAAATTCAAGTGGGAACTCTTTGCCCGTCGATAGTTGGCGAACCTTAACGGTAGATAAGCCGTTAGCGCGTTGCTCGTAGACAAGGTGGTCGTCGAACAAGTCGAAATCGACAAGCTGAGTGTTATCGTCGGCAGCAATGACATCAACCCATTTAGAGCGGTCGTGCATCTCTTCCGTTTTCACTTTCATCAAGCGGAAGTTTACGGCTTGGTAGTTAGTGTAGATGTAATACCAATCACCCAGTTTAGCGATGCTGTATTCAATGCCAGTCTCTCTAGGATAGAAAGCTTCGGCTTTAGCGTTCGGATTGTTGGCATCAATCACGGAAACGCCACTTGTCTCTGTACTTGAGTGCCAAATGTAAACTTGCTGACCGTCTTTACTCTTACTTAAGAAGGTGTAGTAAGCGCTGTCGGTTTCTTCGTAGATTAGCTCATCGCTAGTCTGAGGAGTGCCCAATACATGGCGATAAACTTGATAACCCAACAGTGTTTGAGGGTCTTTTTTGATGTAGTAGAAGGCTTGGTTATCGTTTTGCCACGCAATTGCACTTGATGCGCCTTCAATCTCATCTTTTAGATATTTGCCTGTCGTGAGGTCTTTGATCTTGATGGTGTAAATACGGCGACTTAGTGTGTCTTCACCGTAGGCCAGCATGTTTTCATTTGGGCTTAAGTATAGGCCGCCAATACTGAAGAACTCATGCTCTTTTGCCAGCTCGTTAACATCCAAGATGACTTGCTTATCTGTACCAGCAAAGTCTTTTGCACGCAAGTGTACTTCGTATTCGTTGTCGCCCGTCACTTCATTCGAGTAGTAGTAACTGCCTTTACGAACTGGAACCGAATTGTCATCTTTCGCAATGCGACCTTTGATCTCTTCAAATAGCTGTTCTTGCAGTGCTTCGGTGTGTTTCAGTACGGTTTCAGCGTACTGATTCTCTTGCTCAAGGTGTTGCAAGATTTCTGGATCTTGGCGTTCATCATCACGCATCCAGTAGTAGTTATCGACTCGTGTATCACCATGAATATTCATTGCATGAGGGACTTTTTTAGCAACGGGTGCTTGGGTTTGTTGAGCAACGAGTTGCGATTGGGAGTAATGGTTCATGGTTGGTAATCCTTGATTGCTGCATCCGGTGACTAGCGCGACCGATACGGCCAACGTGGTTAAAGTGAAACGCATCTATGTGTCCTTTTTGTGTACTCTTCTCGTGTCGCTTTGCCATTCATTTATAGTGTGAGTAAAAGTACGTTTGTGTTCTTCCAGTGAATATTTTTATATCGAATGGCCAACGAATAATTTTTGTATAAGCAATTGTTCTTTTTAGCAAAGATTAGGTGGGATGTTAAATGCAATTGCTGGTGGATGAGATCCAAAGGACAAGATATATACAACAAAAAAAGGAACACACTTTTCAGCATGTCCCTTCTCTTTACTGTTGGGAGGATGAGACCTCGATTCTAAATCGCCAAAGGCATTTCGTTGGAATGGTCGTGCTTGCGATTAACCCAACGTAGACCAAACATGGCGATGATCGACATTGCCATCATCAAACAACCAAGTGGCATTTGATCTTGTGCTGGGAAGAAAGAAGCCAATAGCGTCGCGATACCCGCACCTAGGTTCTGCATGCCACCCAAAATCGCACCGCCCGTACCGGCATGGTATGGGAATGGTGAAAGTGCACCAGTTGTTGCTGCTGGGAACAAAATGCCAGCGCCCAAGAAGTAGATGGTTGCACCACCAATCAGGGTCAACGCCGTTGTTAGACCAAACAGACCTGGAATTAGCACGACTGCAGAGCCAACTAAGATAGCCACTAGTCCTACATTCAGAGCTCGGCGCTCAGAGCGACGTTGCGCGATGTAGCTCGACAAGCCTGCACCGACTAGGTAACCCGGAATCGGCAAGACAAACAGCAAGCTTACTGTGGTTGCTGGTAAACCAAGTACACCACCCAGTAGTACACCTGCTGCCGCTTCAAATACTGCAACGCCTGCGAACGTAGCAACCAACACCAATAAGAAACCTTGGAAGCGTTTGTCTGAAAGTACGAACTTGTAGCTCTTCGCAACAGATTCATGTTTGCGACGCTCTTTCGGCAAAGTTTCCATCATGCTTGTCATCATGGTGATCACTACTGCGATACCAAACAGTGCAAGGAATAAGTAGCTAGAACGCCAGCCGAAAGCTTCTGTTAGGTAACCGCCAAGTACTGGCGCAATCAATGGTGAGAAAATCACGCACATGCTGATCAAGCTGTTTGCACGGTGCAGTTCTGCGCCTTCAAAGCAGTCACGAGTCAATGTACGAGACATTGCACCACCACAGCCGATACCTAAACCTTGGATAAAGCTACCTGCTAGGAACCATTCGTACTCATGAGCGAACAACGCCACCAAGGTACCAAGAATGTAGATGATCAAGCCTGCAACGATGATTGGTTTGCGACCAAGACGATCAGAAAGCGTACCGTACACAAATTGTGATAAACCGTAAGGGATCAGGTAACATGCCATCACAGCTTGAAGTGAAGACGCTGATACCAAGAACTCACCCGCCATATGACCGATAGAAGGCACGTACATCGTTTGAGTCATTTGACCTACGGCAGTCAGAATTGCGATTAAAAAGGTAAGTTTCGCTAATGGAAACGAGGCAGACATTTGCGTATCTCTCCAGAAATTTAAGACGTAAAAAGCCTTAGCGCTCCATATAGGAGAGCCAAATAAACAAAGTAATTAGGGAATCTAGGCGCGAGATATTAGAGCTTGAGTGCCGACTTAGCAATCAAAAAATGTGAAGTTGAGCAAGATAAAAATCTATGATTTGGATTAGAAAAACTAATCCACTTTTTGTGGTGAGTAAAGCACAAAAAAGGGAGCTGAAGCTCCCTTTTAAATACCGTGATGACTTTGAACAAACTTACGTTATTCGCGACCTGACGCGTAGGCGTAAAGTAGCTCAAGTGCGATGGTCGCACCAGCCAATGCTGTTACATCACTGTGGTCGTAAGGCGGAGAGACTTCCACCACATCCATACCCACGATGTTCATGCCAGCGAAACCACGAATGATCTTCAGAATTTTATCTGAGTTCAAGCCGCCACAAACAGGCGTACCTGTACCTGGTGCAAACGCAGGATCCAGACAGTCGATGTCAAAAGTGACATACACTGGCTTATCCGCAACCGTGCGACGAATCTCTGCCAGAATCTCTTCCACTGACATGTCGTTCGCTTGCATCGCGTTGATGACATTGAAGCCGTGATCTTGTTGGTCATATTCAGTACGAATACCAATTTGAACTGAGTTCTTCGCAGAAATCAGACCTTCTTTTGGCGCATGGTAGAACATAGTACCGTGGTCGTAAGAACTGCCGTTTGCGTAAGTGTCCGTGTGCGCATCGAAGTGAATCAGTGCCATTTGACCATGGTGTTTTGCGTAAGCACGTAGGATTGGTAGCGTGATGAAGTGGTCACCACCCAAGCCTAGCATTGTCTTACCACTCTTTAGAATCTCACTTGTTGCCGCTTCTAGACGGTAAGTGAAATCTTCCGCGTCACCACAATCGAATACAAGGTCACCTGCGTCGATCACTTTCAATTTATCAAATACGTTGAAGTCCCAAGGGAACTTCTTGCCTTCCCAAGCAAGGTTTACTGACGCACGACGGATCGCATCTGGTCCCATACGCGCACCAGGACGACCAGAAGTCGCCATGTCCAGAGGAACCCCTAGCACCACAACGTCTGCGTCTGCCGATACTGGATTTTTGATGTACGGTCGACGTAGAAACGACATAGAGTTGGAGTAAAGCGAATAATCGGTTTTCGTAAACAAATCATTCATATCAGAAGTCCTCTAAATAGGTGTAGCCCGCCAAACCTTGTTCTAGTTCAGCTAGGATTTGTTCTTGTTCACTGGCTTCAACGCGCGCTGAAACCAATTGTTTGTAATTGTCACGAATCGCATCTACGTCGATGTGAACGTAGCGCATCATGTCTTCTACGCTATCACCTTCGTTGATGTAGCTGATCTCAAATTGACCTTCTTCATCAACATTGACTACTGCACTGTGGGTGTCACCAAATAGGTTGTGCATGTCACCAAGGATCTCTTGGTATGCGCCTACTAGGAAGAAGCCCATTAGGTACGGTTTGTCGTTGCTCCATGCTGGTACTGGTAGTGTGCTCTCAATGCCTTGGCCATCAACGTAATGGTCAATTGCGCCATCGGAGTCACAAGTGATGTCCAACATCACCGCACGACGCTCTTCTACATCACCAAGACCAGAAAGCGGCAGAACAGGGAATACCTGATCAATACCCCATGCATCTGGCAGGGATTGGAAAAGAGAGAAGTTCACGAAGAACTTGTCTGCAAGACGTTCGCTCAACTCATCCAAAATAGGACGGTGGAAACGGTTCTTGGTACTCATTTGGCGACTTAGCTCGAAGTAAATGCGCAGCGACAGTTGCTCGGCCCACGCACGTTGTTCAAGGTTCAGTACGCCAGTAGCGAATTGTGAGTGAACCTCAGCCAAATCGCTTTGGGTATCGTTGTAAATTTCAATTAATGCACGCGCATCCGTACCATCTTGCAGGTTCTCCCAGTTTCGCCACATGTTTTGTAGCAAGAATGGAGCGTCTGCAGCTGGCTCGAACACTTCTTCCGGTTGGTATGTTTCAGTACCAATAACGTTAGAAATCAACACCGCGTGGTGTGCAGTCAAAGAGCGACCCGATTCAGAGATGATCACTGGCATCGGTTGTTCGTACTGCTGACACACATCACCGACGGTATTTACGATGTTGCGCGCATATTCTGCAAGGCCATAGTTCATCGAGTTCGAAGATTGGCTACGCGTGCCGTCGTAGTCTACTGCTAAACCGCCGCCAACATCGAAGTAATCAATGTTTGCACCCATGGCACGTAATTCACAGTAGAAACGTGCTGATTCGTTTACACCATTACGCACGTCACGGATGTTTGCCATCTGTGAGCCAAGGTGGAAGTGAACCAATTGCATGGTGTCCAGTTTGTCTTCGCGTTTTAGACGATCAATCACGCTCAATACTTGAGACGCAGATAGGCCGAACTTCGATTTCTCACCGCCGCTTGCTTGCCATTTACCCGCACCTTGAGATGCAAGGCGGATACGCAAGCCAAGACGTGGTGTTACGCCCAAGCTTTTTGCTTCTTCAAGTACTAGATCAAGCTCAGATAGCTTCTCTAGTACGATAAATACTTTGTGACCTAGCTTTTCACCGATCAGTGCTAGACGCACATATTCACGGTCTTTGTAGCCATTACACACGATCACGGAGCTGCCTTGTTGAGCCAGTGCAAGTACTGCCAATAGCTCTGGCTTACTGCCTGCTTCAAGACCCAGCTGTTTATTTTCTAGCTGTGCTTGGCTTGCTAAGATCTCATCAACCACTTCACGCTGTTGGTTTACTTTAATTGGGTACACCAACAGGTATTTGTTTGGATATTGGTATTCTTCAATCGCTTGGTTGAAAGCTTGGCAAATGCCATGCACGCGTTGGTGTACGATTTGTGGGAAGCGCACTAACACAGGCAGATTTAACTGCTTAGCTTCTAGTTCATTTACAATCGCACTGAAAGGGATTTGGTGTGCACGGTCACTACGAGGAGATACGTATACCTCGCCTTGGTCATCAATTCCGTAGAAGCCTTGGCTCCAGTAGTGAACGTTGTAGTCCGCGCGGATGCGGTCTAATTTAGTTGCTTTTTCCAACTCGATTCTCACAAAAATGTATTTAAGCCCTCATTGGAAATAGAGGAGAAAATACAAAAAAGCAAATCATGAGGCGCTAACCTCATACCCTGACACGAACTCCGTGTGCGCGCATTAACGGATAAAACCCAACCAGAGTCTAATGATTAAAATTTGTGCTTTCGATTAACAACTGTTGTTGATGGTTGGTGTAAACATTTATTTAACAGACTGTCCATTCTGCTGTTATAGTTGGTCTGACCAGTAAGGATTTGGTCGACAAAAAATAAGAACAAAGACTCAACAAAACAAGGACATGTTTTGCAGCTGCACAGAATTCAGGGATACATCCAAACCATGTATCTCGCCGAGTATCCAGACAAATTGATGCTGCTTGATGGCGCAAGTCGAGCGGATATTCCTCACCTCAAAGATTTTATCGAGCATCAGCTCAATCGCCCGTTCACCGACCTAACACTGGTTGTCGTTACCCACATGCACCCAGACCACGCTGGTGCGGCGCACAAACTAAGAGATTTGACGGGCTGCAAGCTATTGGCAGCCAAACGAGATACACATTGGTATGGCGGTTTTGATGGTTGGCTAATGCATCTTACGGATTTGATTTTGGCACGTTGGATGGCGAACCGAATGCGCAAACCCAAGCGCAACTTATGGTATTCGCGAAAACTAAAGCCAGATATTGAGCTGGTGGATGGAGAGATGATTCCCGGTTTTGCTGATTGGCAGATATTGGAAACACCGGGGCATACCGACAGGGATTTATCGGTTTATCACGCCGAACAGAGTGTGTTGTACGTAGCGGATTTAATGGTGCAGGTAAAAAGCCATTTGATCGCGCCATTTCCTATCTTTCATCCCAACCAATATCGAAGCTCGTTAAAGCGCGTTTTTGAGATGAAACCAAGCTGTTTATTGGCGGCACATGGGGGAGAGGTTGAGTTTGATGAAGACGCGTATCAACACATCATCAATACCGCTCCGGTTAGACCCATTACGCATTGGCGAGTAACGAAGATAAAACTGAAAGGATTAATGCGTTCTGTTCTGAAAAGGAAGAACGATAGACAGGAGAAGGGCAGCTAGAAAATCAGAGAAGAGCCAGATGAGCGACCACGGAGTTCGCTCATCTGAAGCTACGGGGATTATGGAGCCAATAAGTGAGATTGGCTCGGGTCTACCAGAACTTTGTCTGCCATACCCTGACGACCTAGCAACATCATGTAGGTCATCTTTTCACGGTTAGTCAGCGTGATGTCGATAGGCCACTCTTGGTCGCCCATGCGTAGCATCGTTGTGATCACGCAGCGGTGTTCGAAAGTACCGTTTGATGATTTCACTTTGCGGTTCGCCTTCAGTGGAGCTTTACAGCGAACCACTTGTTCTAAGTGGTAAACATCTGGGTGTAGATCGAATTCTACGTATGACTGACCGTCTTGCTCAGTGCACTCTAGATTATCTACGTGCAGAGAAGAAGTCTGTGCGCCTGTATCAATACGCGCTTCAAGGTGAGTAATCCCTAACTCAGGTAAGCAAATTGCTTCGGCGTTCCCAATGATCATTTTCTGATTCATAGTGTCATCCTAGCGATGAGTGATAAAGAGAGCCTAGTCTATAGGCTCCCACTCAAACAATTATCAGCCTTTACCGCGAGTACGGTTAGCGTTTGGTTTTGCGTTCTTCTCGATGAAGTCGAAGATCATACCTGCAACGTCTTTATCTGTTGCAGTTTCGATACCTTCAAGACCTGGAGAAGAGTTCACTTCCATCACAACAGGACCGTTTTTCGATTGAAGAATATCAACACCACATAGGTTTAGACCCATGACTTTCGCTGCGTTGATTGCGGTTGCACGCTCTTCTTTGGTTAGTTTCACTAGCTGAGCAGAACCTCCGCGGTGAAGGTTAGAGCGGAACTCACCTTCTTTTGCTTGACGTTTCATTGCTGCGATAACCTTGTTACCTACAACGAAGCAGCGGATATCCGCACCATTTGCTTCTTCAATGAACTCTTGCACCATGATGTTCGCTTTTAGACCCATGAATGCTTCGATAACGCTTTCTGCCGCTTTCGTTGTTTCAGCAAGTACAACACCGATACCTTGAGTGCCTTCAAGTAGCTTGATAACCAATGGTGCGCCACCAACGTTTTTGATCACGTCTTGAATGTTATCAGGGTGGTGAGCAAAACCAGTACGAGGCAGGCCAATACCTTTGCGTGATAGCAACTGCATAGAGCGTAGCTTGTCACGAGAGCGGCTGATTGCTACTGACTCGTTCACACAGAATGTGCCCATCATTTCAAACTGACGTACAACCGCAGTTCCGTAGAAAGTGATAGATGCACCAATGCGTGGAATAACCGCGTCATACTTTGGCAATTCTTCACCCATGTAACGAATCTTAGGGTTGTTACTCGTAATATCCATATAACAGTGCAGAGTATCGATCACATCAACTTGATGTCCGCGCTCTTCACCCGCCTGCTTTAGGCGCATGGTTGAATATAGATTCTCATTACGAGAAAGAATAGCAATACGCATGGCAATTCCTTAGTAAGTCAGTACCAAATTAAAAATGTAAGTATAGAGTATAGTGAGTGGGTGTAATTGATGTGACAGAATCCACTCTCTTCAGCGACTTAGAATTGTGGTTGGACAACCACGTCGTCAGAGGTGCGAACCTTAGGGCGTTTTCTCAGTAGATGAAAACGAAAAAATATCGCCGATACGACAAAAATAATTTATCGAACTCTCACGCCTTGCTGCATGCGACTGTCAAGGGAATGAAAAAGAAAAATGAGTCAAAATTTCATCAATTTACTATGGCACAAATCACAAAAAAGCGGCCATTCAGCCGCTTTTTGTTATTGAACTAAGTAATGACTTAAGAAGAGTTCAGCCGTTTGGGTGGCTAAAACCCTAGATTCTTCCAAGGTTAGCGAAGCTCGTATCCCCATCAATTGTGGCCAGAATGCGCTGCCTTTAATTAAGTTGTGCAATTGAATGCTCGCCACGTCCACATCATCAACCTTCAATGTGTTTTTTTCTGATTGCTGAGTGAGCCAACGGTACAAGGCCGTTTCTTGCTTCGACATGTGTTCCGCTTGTTCTTTGAGATCTTCCGGCTTAAACAAGAAATGTCCGAAAGCCACTTTCGCCAGTTCAATATAGTCAGGTGCGGTTACCACGATAATTTCGCTGTACAACAATTCGACCAGTTGATCTTTGAGAGGGAGTGTTGGTAAACGTTCAATGTCGCTATCCATCATTGAAGAACGCCATAGTTCGGTTAGTAACTCTGTCACGATCGCTTCTTTAGAAGGGAAATGGTTGTAGACCGTGCGCTTAGAGACTTGCGCGATAGCAGAGAGCTTATCCATGCTGGTGTTTTGCACCCCAAACTCTTGGAACGCTTGCTTTGCTGCGCACAGGATGGCTTCTCTTTTGGTCTCACTGCGACCTTTTCTTTTTACATTCATAAGCTTGCCGAGTTAAGAAGATCATTTCTGGATCTATTTTACACTAAGTAGTTTACTTTTGATAATTAGAATGTAAACTGCACCGTGTAGTTTACTTTTGTTCGGGTTAACTTTTTATGAAAAAAACTTTGCTAGCCACAGTAGGAGCGTTCGCGATGGGTACATCAATGATTTCTTGTTCTAATGTTGATACTGAAAAAGCGCCAACATACCCGGACAAATTTGCAAACACAGAGTTGGAATACAAAAGCAGCTTGGGTGACATGTTCGGCATCATGAAAGCCTACTTTACGACTGAGCGCCTCAATCCAACGCCAACGATTGAAATTCCGGTTCATGCAATGACTGCAAATCAACTGTTAGAAGAGCAAGATGATGTTATCTACCGTTTAGGTCATTCAAGTGTATTAATGAAGCTCGATGGCAAACTGGTGATGACTGATCCTGTATTCAGTGATCGCGCATCTCCTGTGCAATGGGCAGGGCCAAAACGTTTTCACCAGACACCAATCACGCTAGAAGATTTACCAAGTATCGATGTGGTGGTGATCAGCCATGACCATTACGATCACCTAGATAAAGCTTCTATTAAAGTGCTAGGCGACAAAGTGGGCACTTTCTTGGTGCCGTTAAAAGTCGGTCAGTTGTTAGTCAACTGGGGCGTACCTAAGGAGAAAGTGATCGAGCTAGATTGGTGGGAGTCACATTCTGTCGACGGTATTGAATATACACTGACTCCGACTCAGCATTTCTCTGGTCGAGGTTTGACAGATCGTGATACGACACTGTGGGGCAGTTGGGTTATTGATGCACAGCAACACAAAGTGTTCTTCAGTGGAGACTCTGGTTACTTCAATGGCTTTAAAGAGATTGGTGAAAAGTACGGTCCGTTTGATTTCACTATGATTGAAACCGGCGCATACAATGAACTTTGGTCAGACATTCACATGTTCCCAGAGCAAAGCGTTCAAGCACACATTGATGTGCAGGGCAAAGTGATGATGCCAATTCACAACAGTACGTTTGATCTGTCGATGCACGATTGGAATGAACCGATGCAACGCGCGTTAGACATTAGTGAAGAGCGCGGTGTAACGTTAGTGAGCCCTGAGATTGGTCAACGCTTGGCGATTGCGGAGCCTCAGCCTGCTAAGGCATGGTGGCAATAATGGCTGAGCTAAACAGCCAAAAGAATAGTTAAGTCACTTATTAGTAGTTACTTGGTAGTAGTTACGTGGTCAGGGATAAGGATAAAGGTGCGATGAAAGCAAAGTGGACGTTGTTACTTACATTAAGCATTCTGCCTACCTTCGCATTAGCAGAGGTAGAGCAAGATATCTCGACGTTGATAAAACGAGTTGAGCAATCCTCTTGCACCTTTATTCGTAACGGCAAGGCGTACACTAATCAAGAAGCGGCAGAACACATGCGCAATAAATGGGATTACGCCAAAGATGACGTTGATTCTGTGGATGTGTTTATAAAAGAGGTCGCGTCAAAGAGCTGGTTATCTGGCAAACCATATTGGGTGGATTGCCAAGACAAACGCATTACCAGCGAAGAGTGGCTAACTTCATTGATGAGCCCCACCAATCACATCCAATAATACTTCTTTAATGGTCTGGTATCGCAGCGGCAGTGTGCGGCTGCGTTTTCTCACCAAAAACAAATCTTCGTATACCGGTTGTTTTAACTCAGCCACATACAACTCTTCTCTTAGTGGAAAGCTCTCCACCGCACTGTAGGGCAAAACGGTAAACCCCAGCCCTTTGCTAACGGGCAATAGAATCTGACTGAGTTGGTTAACGTAGCCTGATAATGGCATGTCACTGACCTTGATCTCTTTGAGTAAAGGTTCTGCACATTGGTCGAAAAACAACGTCATATAATGTTCAGCATCTGGGTGACCAATCACGCCGCAACTTCGAAGTAGTTCAGGTGTTAACGTTTTTCCATGATAGGACTTTGGTAAGATCAGACACAGCGCCTCTCTGCCAATTTGTTCACTTTGGAAAACACTCTTGTTGGGAGAGTAAGTCACGATGCCCATATCAATACGGCCATCAGCAACCCCGTTGAGAATCGATTGATTCGGTGCCGCTTCCAAATGAATCGACAAGCCGCGATGCTGGGTTTGTTTTTCAAGCAGTGGATCAAACAGCATCAAGGCAAGTGCTCCGGAACAAGCCAGCTTGCAATGACCTGCAAAGGGATCATCGAAGCTCAGATCTTCCAGTAAGTTTTTCTCTTTCTCTTCCAACTCTAACGCGTAGGCATACACCATTCGGCCTTGCTCTGTCAGCTCAAAGCTTTTGTTCTCGCGCTTAATCAATGGGTGCTGACAAGCTTGCTCTAGCTTTTTGATGTGCTGACTGACACCAGGCTGGGTCATATAGAGCTTTTCTGCTGTCTGAGTAAAGTGGCCGACTTCGACAAGAGTTTTGAATGTGTGTAACCAAACTGGATTAAGCATAGGACGTTGTTTGCTCAGCGTTTATTAAAGAAAGCGTTTCGAGAGAAAGTGTAGAAATAATAGCATGATGCGTGGAATAACGCAGAGGAGGATGGTAAATGACAGGCAAAATAAAACCCCGCCTGGTTTCCCAGACGGGGCTTATTCTTTTTCGCAGCAATCCGGCTACTAATAGGTGCTCCCTGCATCTATCCTTGATTGTGGCTAAGTCCTTTAACCGAGTTCCTTGTTCATCGCCTTCCTAGCGGTGTCCATTCTTGCCTATCATCCTGACGGGCGAACTCTATCCTAGAGTTTAACTACATCCTTGCTGACAACTCATCCTAAGCTATCAAATCTTCATCCTGAAGATACCCAATCCTTTAGGCTTTTTTCCTGTTCCCGCCAACATCCTGTCGACACACTTAGTATTGTTGTTTTGCTGATTACTCTCAATCAGCTAGGTAAAAAAACTTTGGCAGCGAATATTGCTAAAAAAAGGATAATTATTAATTTTCAGTTAGTTAGGTTTGTTGTTCGATTTGTTCTTAGTCAAAAATGGTCGTTTTGCTTACATCGCTTGTGAGAGATCTCGCACAAGGTGACGAGCGAATGTACGAATCGGCGTCTTTTTCGTCTTGTTTAAGAGTTTGCTCAAGATCACAACTCGACTTGTAGCCATAAGATTTGGCGATGGTATTGGATGAAATTCCCATTTCCTTTATCGCAAACGCAGCCCACTCATTACGAGTTTTTTGCATGATCTGGCGCAGCTTGGTTTTAAAGTTACTCATAAAAGCTCCTTAGTTAGCTTGTCTTTACAAGAGAAGAATAAGGAGCGTGATGAGGCTTAGTTGGTAGTATGCCGCTCAATATCAATACTATTGAGGCGTGATGAAGAATATGTCGGTAATACTGATATTATTTGCGCGTGAAACAATACTATCTTGTGGGGTATCAAATGGCGCACATCGAAAAAGTACCGCAAAGGCCTGGTTTTTCTTGGCGCTACCGTCGTATTGATGAACCAGCGAAAGAATACGATTTCCATTTTCACGATGACGTTTTTGAGTTGGTCATCCACCGTCACTTTACGGGGACTTTGCACATTGGGCATCACGAGCTAGAGGTGACTCACAACCAGATGCTGTTAATTGCGCCGGGTGTGCCTCACTCTATTCACTCCACGTCGGTAGAAAGCAACTGTGAGACTCATGTGATTTGGTTTAAGCGTGAGTGGATCGCGAACCTAATGTTCTATTGTACTGAGTTACGCAAACTGGACCCGTTGTTGAAAGCCGCAAATAAAGGAGTGGTGTTCTCTGAGCGAACGGCACAGCAAGTCGTGGATCTTCTGCAAGAGTTGATGAAAGTGCCCGCGATGGAACAATTGTCGAGATTCATTCATATCTTATCTTTGGTTGCTCATGACGAAGCAGCAAAAACCTTGATGACCCATTCATACCTTTCGATGAGTGAACACGAGCAACAAGAAAGAGAGCGTGTCGCAAGTGTGAACGCGTATCTTGAGCAGCATTTTGCCAGCAAGGTGACATTAGCCGATTTAGCCAACTACTTGTCGTTGAGTGAAAGTGCGGTCACACGGTTGTTTCAAAAGCACTTTAAAGAGCCGTTTAGCCAACGCTTGATGAAGCTACGAATCAACCATGCCGCGGATTTGTTGCAATCGACTGAGCTACCAATAGGAATTGTGTTCGAACGAGTAGGTTATCGCAATCAAGCTTTGTTTAATCGCCATTTCAAGACCTACAAGGGGCTGACTCCGAGAGATTACCGACAGCATTACCAGCAGCGAATCCAACCTTAGTTTGAACATGTGCGTACTTTTGTTGTGTACTGAACTGGAATTTATGTGCAACTGGTATATTATTTGCTAGGTTATCTAAGAATCGTTATTAAGATTCGATGACAGGTTAAATAGGGAACTTGATTGCCATATTTCTGTCATAAGTGATGAGTAAGTTGACCGTATCAACAAGATAAAAGCAGGTTTACTGGTCAAAAAATGACTGCAACGCTTCTACTTTTATCATTATGTTGTGAAATTAGTCACGGTTAATTGATTCGTTCCTCGATAGATTGAAGGGGAATACAACCTTAGACAATAAGCTCAAGATGAGCGTTACCTATATAGATGAGGGAGATTGCTATGAAAAAGATGAGAAGAGCACAGTTGCATCGTGTACGTATTCAATATTGGAAAGACACAAAAACTGACGCTGCTAAAAAAGCATAGTTAACCACACTCGTGACACTGAGCTGGCAATGGACGGATGACCCTCCATAGAATGCCAGCTCTAAAATTATCTAGTACACTAACTCTTTCCAAATACCAAAGTTTCCCAATACCCCAAAACTATCCGCTTTCCAAGCCTTGGTGCATTCAGCACAAAATCATTGCCCAAAACGCAAAAAAGCCAGTCCGAAGACCAGCTTTCTCAATTATTTGTATTACGGAATGGCTCTGTAATTACAGGTAGTTTGCGTCAACCAATTCGCCAGCTTTTGCGCTGCTAACTTCTGGACGAGCTTGTAGCCAAGCCAAAACTTGTGCTTTTTGTTCTTCAGTCGCGCTTTCGTAACGCCCAGTTGAACATAGGAAGCCTTCAAACAGTTCAAGACCACCGCCGCCGAAACAAAGGTTTAGGCCATCAATGTAGTCGATAAACTCATCAACGAATGCATCGTAACGGTCGAAGTCGTTAATGTCTGTTTCACAGCTGATTTCAAAACCTAGGATAGCGAATTCGCCTAGGAATAGCTTTTTACGCAGACGACGATTTTTGTTATCGATTTTATCTAGTTTCATGATTATCTCTCGTGGATGATTTAAATGTTCTGAAGTAACCTCGCCCTTTAGGGGGATTTTGAAGTTACTTGAGTATAAACCTTATACCCCCAAATCTAGCTTAGCCCAAGCAAAATCGGGATTAGGTAGAATAGATGATGATCTTATAACATTTCCGAAACGCAAACTTCATAAAGATAGACTAAATCTGTCACTTTTATCTTCCAAAATTCCCCTCGCTTTACAAACCTATAATTCAACCTAACACTGGGAAAGCAACACCATGAGTAAGGAAACCTTCGACGCGAAGCGTTACAACCAGAGTAATAACAAGCCTTTTGAAGAAGTACTGGAAGCGAGCCTCTCTCGACGCAGTATCCTGAAAGGTGGTTTAGGTATTAGTGCAATGACCGCTTTTGGTGCATTTGGTTTATCTGGGTGCAACTCGTCTAGCTCGGGTACTTCAGCTGGGAATGGCTCTGGCGTTTCAAGTGCAGTCCTCAATTTTGATTCGATACCAGGTTCTCTGACGGATGCAGTTTCGATTCCGCAAGGTTATATGGCACAGGTATTAGTGCCTTGGGGGACACCTCTAAATGCACAAGGTAATGCTTGGAAAGACGATGGCAGCAATACGAGTGCTGATCAGCTCAATGCGCTTGGTATGCATCATGACGGCATGCATTTCTTCTCACTAAATGACAGTGATACTGATGGCTTGTTGTGTATTAACCACGAGTACATTGATACTTCAGCATTGCATCCAAGTGGTCCAACCGTTGTGGGCGGTGTGCGCACTATCGTCGACGAAGTTCGTAAAGAAATTAACGCACATGGTGTCTCTGTGGTTCGCGTTCAACTTGAAGACAACATGTGGAAGCTGGTGGATACTGACCCACTAAACCGCCGTTACACCGGTGCGACGGTCATGGACTTATCTGGTCCTGTGGCAAATACAGAATTGGCCGTGACTCGCTTCTCTCAAGATGGCAGCCAAGCACGTGGCACACTGAACAACTGTGGTAATGGTTTCTCGCCTTGGGGCACGTACCTAACGTGTGAAGAGAACTGGCCGGGTTACTTCGTCAACGCAGGTGTTCGCACTGAAGAGCAAGATCGTATTGGTGTGGATGATGAACGCACTCGCTATTTATGGGAAACGTTGGCGGGCAACACTGAGGAGCGTTTAGACGAGTTCACACGATTCAATGTAGAACCAACTGGCGCAAGTGCATTGGACGATTACCGTAATGAAGCGAACGGCCATGGTTACATCGTTGAGATCGACCCTTACACGCAAAACTCACGTGCGAAGAAGCGTACTGCACTGGGTCGCTTCCGTCATGAAGGTTGTACATTCGGTAAGCTTGAAGAAGGCAAACCAGTGGTATTTTACTCTGGTCACGACTCTCGCTTTGAGTACCTATACAAATTTGAGTCAGCGGCAGCGTGGGATCCAGCAGATGCTAATCCAGCGAACCGTTTAGCAACGGGCGATAAGTACATGGATGAAGGTACTCTTTATGTGGCACGCTTCAATGAGGACAGTTCGGGTACTTGGCTGCCATTGACGCTAGATAGCACGACTGTCTCTGGTGGTACGTTGGTTGATAGTTTCAATTCGTTAGCAGAAATCATTCTTAATACCGCGGGCGCAGCAGACCTTGTTGGTGCAACACCGATGGATCGTCCTGAGTGGTGTACCGTTGACCCGTTCACAGGTTCGGTTTATCTAACCCTAACGAACAATACCAAGCGTACAGACGAAACTAACCCAGCCAACCCACGTTTGAACAACAAGTTTGGTCATGTAATTCGCTGGGATGAAGGCGAAGCAGCAACAGACTTTACGTGGGATATCTTTGTGTTTGGTTCTCCAGCAAACGGTGATGCGGACACTAACCGTTCGAGCTTGACAGAGCTTAACCAGTTTGCGAGCCCAGACGGTTTGGCGTTTGATCCTCGCGGCATCCTTTGGATTCAAACGGATAATGGTGCAGATGAAGTGACGTCCTACACCAATGATCAAATGCTTGCTGTCGTGCCATCAAAACTGACAGATGAAAACGGCACGCAAGAGGTGATTGGTGCGGAGAACCAAGCGGAACTGAAGCGTTTCTTTGTTGGTCCTAACGGCTGTGAAGTGACTGGCTTTACCATCAGCCCAGATTACAAATCGCTGTTCGTGAACATTCAGCATCCGGGTAACTGGCCATACAGCGATAATGCTGCGGAAGAGACTCCAGCGGGGATGTCGATTCGTCCACGTGCCGCAACTGTGGTTATTCGCCGTGAAGACGGTGGTGAAATTGGTGTTTAACCAATAGGTCATATGACTGAAAATCGGGAATAAGAAAAGCCCTGTGTTTACAGGGCTTTGTTATTTCTGATGAGTTGCTTACTAAGGCTAGCTTTTTAGAGATCCGCCAGCAGTACGAATCACATCTTGATACCAGAAGAAGCTCTTTTTACGTTTACGTTCTAACGTGCCTTGGCCATCATTGTGGCGATCAACGTAGATGTAACCGTAACGCTTGCTCATTTCAGCCGTTGAGTTCGCGACCAAATCGATTGGTCCCCAGCTAGTAAAGCCCATCAACTCAACACCATCAAGAATCGCTTCGTGTGCTTGCACAAGATGGTCGTTCAGGTAAGCGATGCGGTAATCATCTTGAATCTGACCGTTTTCATCGATTTCATCACGCGCACCTAAGCCGTTTTCTACGACGAACAGCGGTTTTTGGTAGCGATCATGCAAGAAGTTAAGCAGAACGCGCAGGCCTTTCGGATCAATTAACCAGCCCCATTGGCTCTTTTCAAGATATGGGTTTGGTACGCTATCGACGATGTTACCCACTTCTTTCTGTTTCGGATCCGCACTTGCACAGCCACTTGCGTAGTAGCTGAATGAGATGAAATCGACACTTGCCGATGCGATCTCTTCTAAGTCGCCTGCTTCCATCTCGATTTCAATGCCGTTTTCACGGAAATAACGCTTCATGTAGCCTGGGTACTGACCACGAGTTTGTACATCACCGAAGAACAACCACTTGTTGTTTTCATGCATCGCAGCAAGCACGTCATCAGGGTTACAGGTGTACGGGTAGTTGATTGCGCCAAGCAGCATATTACCAATCTTGCCGTTTGGTACGATTTGCTGACACAGTTTTACCGCTTTCGCATTTGCGACTAGCTGGTGGTGAATCGCTTGATAAATCTCTTGTTCGTTAGCGTCTTCTTGCAATCCGACACCAGTAAATGGCGCATGCAGAGACATATTGATTTCGTTGAACGTTAACCACAGCTTCACTTTGTCTTTGTAGCGTTCAAGCACGGTGCGAGCATAACGTTCGAAGAACTCGATCACGCGACGATCGCCCCAACCGCCGTAGTTTTCAACCAGTGCGTAAGGCATTTCGTAGTGAGATAAGGTCACGAAAGGTTGGATATCGTGCTTCGCTAGCTCATCAAAAATTTTATCGTAGAACGCCAAACCTTCTTCGTTCGTTTCTAGCTCGTCACCATTCGGGAAGATGCGGCTCCACGCCAAAGACAGGCGTAGACAGTTAAATCCCATCTCTTTGAACAGCGCAATGTCTTCTGGGTAGCGATTGTAGAAGTCAATTGCCAGGTCTTTGATACCCGGCGTACGCTCTTCACGGGTTTGATGCGGACTCAAAATACCGTTTGGCAGCATGTCTGATGTCGATAACCCTTTACCCCCAAGGTTGTATGACCCTTCTACTTGGTTAGCAGCAATGGCACCGCCCCAAAGAAAATGTTCAGGAAACTTAATCATGTTTCTCACTCTTTATTGTTTTGAAATATGTGTTTTCTGTATTTGAGAATAGTGTAGGTCAAAGAGGGATTCTGATATTGAGATCGTGTTTTTCTCAAGCTACGGGAGAAGATGGCTCAACTGGTATTTTTTTAATCGGAAGGGGGGTAAATCAGAATAATTGGAAATAGAGTTCCAGCCCCGCTTATGCAAGGCTGGAGATAACATTTAGAAAGTAAATGCTAGGTTTGCTGCTGCACCTAGTTGGTTTTCACCAGCATAAGAGCCTGCGATGTCTAAGCTAACGACATCAAATGGGCTGATGCCAATACCTGCAGTAATTGAGTTTTCTAAAGTATCTTCTAGATCCATCTCATAACCTGCTCGTAGTTGTGCCCAACCCCAAGCATTGCCTTCAATACCAACTCGAACAAATTGAGTGTCGTCTGCTAGTTCTTTGAAACGTTTTTGCTTGGTTAAGTCGGCATCAATGCTAAATGAAACGTAGTCGCTTGCATAACCAAGACCTACAGTTGCTTGAGGGGTGAGTTCGTAAGTGTACCCGCCAAGTTCTGTATCGATGTCTTGTTTGAACAGATCTTTAATAGTGATACCAGCGCGGAATGCATTTTTGTGCCACGCCATGCCTAGATCCATGTTGAAGGCACTCTTTGATACTTCACTCTTATCGTAATCTTCGACATCAAAATCATCTAGAGAAGTGCGCTGAGAGTAGGTCATCAATTGTTGGTATTTAGGAGAGATACCAAACGCGATGTTTTGGCCGCCTAGCTCAAAGTTGCGCGCAAATGAAACGCCGTATTCAGCAGTGCCAAATGCCACTAGCTCAACGTTTGAGTTCAGGTAGCGCTGCTCTACCGTACCAGAATCAGCAATGTCTGGAGCCGCGATCACTTCAACGTAACCTGTACTAAATAGGTTGATTGAAACATGGCGAGTCGGGATTGCGATAGCCAGACTTAGACCACCGTTGATTGCTACTGGAGCACTATCATCGAGCTTATCTAGTAAGCGAGACATTTCTGCCTCATCTGCAGGTGTTGGCATGCCTTTAATGCGATCGTACAGGTCTTGCGCATCTTCGACAGTGGTAAGCGCTTCATCTTTGTCATTCGCATTGATACCAAATGCAGGCAGAAGTAGGCCGACATCATCGTTTTCACGGTATAACGCACCAAGAGCAGGGTTGTGAAGTGGGGCTGTTAGGTAATCTGCTGAAACCACACCAGTGTTACCCATCGCATGGCTGCGAGCATCTGCGACGTATGGTGCCGCAATTGATTGTGTTGAAAGCACGGTTAGTGCACTAGCCACTGCAAAAGCTAATTTTTTCATAACGTTTCCATTGTTACTTTATATTTTTGTTGCCGAAGCAATTGAATAGATCGGATTTACAGTTGCATTGTTATAGGTGTGCAGACGTTGGTCTCTGTCTGCTTATGCAACCTATGTAAATTGTCTCATTATTTAGACGCTCTTATCAATTATCTTGTAAATATATTTGAGCAAAAATATGTGGTTATTGATTGCTTTCTAGGCAGCTATAAAAATAAGCTCAAATGAAAGGCCTTTGGAGTGGTTTATGCGCACAGAAATACTGCCACCCATGTCACGCATATTATTAGCCGTGATCGCTAAACCGAGTCCTAAACCTTTACCAATTTTCTTTGAGGTTTGGAATGGCTCGAACATGGATTCAAGCATCTCATCCGATACGCCGCAGCCATTATCACTGACAAGCAGTTCAACTTGATTTTCTGTTGGATTGACGATCAAACTCAGCTGCGGATTGTCGGTTTGGTCCATTGCATCCAATGCGTTTGACACAAGATTGCCGAGCACTTGAAGCAGTCGTTGTTCTTCACCCATGATGTTAGGTAAATCGTGAGGAACGCGCACACGTACGTCCACGTTCTCTAATTGAGATTGATAGACTCGTAGGGTTTCTTCTAAAGCGGTTGTGAGGGAAATCTCTTGTAGTCTGTCAGGCTTGTTGTAAGCAAATGTCTTTAGCTGACTGGTCATGCTTGCCATGCGATCAATCAGTTTCTGTACTAAGACATTGTTGGCTTTCATCATCTCGGTTTCGCCACGTTCCGCTAGCAGCTCGTTTGTAGTGAGCAGGGTTCGCAAGCCTGTTAGTGGCTGATTGAGCTCATGAGTGAGTGCGCTCGACATGCGACCTAGGGCTGCCATTTTGCTCGATTCAATTAATTGGCTTTGCGCTTCTTTTAGCGCTTGAGTTCGCTCTTCTACCCGCTGCGCCAGTTCTTGGTTTACCTGTTGCAGTGATTGCTCGGCTTTTTTCCGCTTGCTGATATCGATGATCGTCGCAAGGAAATACTGCTCGCCATGCCATGGAAAACTGGTCAGAGAAAATAGGACAGGAAAGACGCTTCCATCGCTGCGTCTGGCAATGGTTTCGACGGTACTGATCTCTGCGAGCTCTTTATGTTTAGGCAGGTCCTTCAGTAACTTAAGTGTGGTGGAATTGGGATTGCCTGCGTCGAATAACTCCCAAGCAAAAGCGTGTCGATTGACGCTTTCCGGTAAACAGAACAAACGCTTCGCCATTGGGTTGAGATCGAACAGTTGCCCTTGTTCATCAATCAATAGCAAACCTACGTGGGTCTTATTGATCATCTGTTTCAAGCGGCGTTGGGATTCTTCCAACAGGGCTTGAATTCGTTGTTGGTTGATGTGCTTTTGGCGACGTTGTAGACCAATGATGACGAGTAATACAACCAATAAGAGCAGCACCGCCACGCTCCAACCAATCACGTTTATGGTTTGTTGAATCGGCTTAGAAGGGGTGAGGTAGCTTACGTACCAATTCAAATCATCCAATTTAACGGTGTGCGCAAAGTAGCGTTGTTGGTTGAGCGTCCACACACTGATATTGGTGTTGTCGTATAAGCGCTGCGTTTCTAACTGAACGGTGTTGCTCGGTTCGTTAAACCAGTCTGCGTTATAGAGCGAGCTGCTTGATAGGAAAAAGCGTTGCTGGCGATTTTGCAACGTAATGATGTCTTGGCTAGTAATGGTCTGTTCGGTCAACAAGCTGAGGTTGATCTGCACCACCACAATGCCTGCGATATCCAGACCGTCGTAGATAGGGGCTGCAAGGTAATACAACGGACTCGAACCTTTGGTTTTGTTCACCAAGGAAACACCGCCGCCTTGATTGTGAATTTGTTCCACAATGGCTTTTCGGTCAGACAAGCTAAAGCGCTCTTCTATCAAACTCGACACCAATACTTCACCAGAGTTAGACAGAATTAACCACCCTTCTGTATTGGCAGCTTTATCGAGTTGAGTCAGTTGGGTTTGCAACGGTTCGTAATAAGTTCGGTTTCCTTTCACAAACGCGATGGTTTCTGGGTTATTGGTTACGAGGTAAGGTAAGTGGTAGAAGCGTTTGAGTGCACGGCGAACTTCACCAATATAGTCGAGTAGTTTTTGTTGAGCTTCGGTTTGAGTTTGTACACTCAACCACTGACGGGCAACCTCTCTGCTGGCGCTATAGCAAGACAACATCAGCACTGCCGCAATTGCGACCACAAGCCATGTTTTGCCATTCCTTTTGCGCTGCATACCGACTCCATTCAGCTAGTGCGTTCTCACCAACAGTCATTAAAGAGTGCGCCTAACTGGTTGGATGTTAAAGACTTGTAAGCAAGAAGTGAGATCTAGCTCCTTTTCTCCTCAGTGGTTTTTGCTACCGTTAATAAAGATCTATTTCTTTCCCACCCCATAAAGCAGGCAGTAACTCATGGCTTTTGACGACATCCCTAAAATTGCACTTATCGAAGACGATGACATTGTTCGTCAGGCTACCCGTCAGTGGCTGCAACTGGCGGGGTTCGACGTGAACGCGTTCAGTTTGGGGGAGGAGGGCAAAGCCGCCATTCTTAGCCAAGAATTTGATGCGATTGTCAGTGATGTTCGCCTGCCGGACACCGATGGTTTGTCGATACTAGAAAGCCTGATTGCCAACCATATTCCAACACCAGTTATCTTGATCACCGGACATGGTGATGTTGATATGGCGGTAGGCGCATTACAAAACGGTGCATTCGATTTTATCGAGAAACCTTTTCAGCCAGAGCGTTTATCTCAACGAGTGACCGAAGCGGTCGAGAGTTATCGCGCACAAACGTCTACTCAAGATCGTCAAGAGTACCTATCTAGCGTTAGCGGCTTAGAAGAAGTGTTGATTGGGCGAAGCCGAGTAATGCGACAGCTTAGAGAACAAGTTGCCAAGTTAGCGCGCATTGATACCAATGTGATCATTTACGGTGAAACAGGTTGTGGTAAAGAGCTGGTGGCGACCAGTTTGCATAATGAAAGCCAACGTAGAACCCATCACTTTGTGCCAATCAACTGTGGCGCGATTCCTGAGAACCTTTTTGAAAGTGAGTTGTTTGGGCACGAAGCTGGGGCATTTACCGGTGCGGGTAAAAAGCGCATTGGTAAATTGGAATACGCGGATAAAGGCACCTTATTCTTTGATGAAATCGAGAGTATGCCGCTGTCTATGCAGGTGAAAGTGTTGCGTTCATTGCAGGAACATACGGTTGAGCGTGTTGGGGGTAATCAGCAGATCTCGGTTGATTTGAGAGTGATCGCCGCCGCGAAAGAAGATCTCAATGATCATGATGAGTTTCGTCAGGATTTGTACTATCGCCTCAATGTAGCGCAGATCTATTTGCCACCACTACGTGAGCGAGAAGAAGACGCGTTGATCTTGTTCGAACACTTTGCTCTGAAAAGTAACCCTGAGAGTCGTCCACTGAGTGAAGCTGATAGAAAAGCCATTCTTGCTTACGCTTGGCCCGGTAACGTGCGTGAGCTAAGGAATGTAGCGATGCGTTTTGCTCTGGATGAAACCGTCTCCGTAATGGAAATTCTCTCCAGTCGACCAACTTCTACAACCGAAGAGACACAAGCAGGCGTTCCGTTGGCGATTCAGCTACATAATTTTGAGCGTAAAGTGCTGCATGATTCCTTAGTTCGACACCAAGGACGAATTACGGATGTGATGGTTGAGCTGGATTTACCACGCCGAACCCTTAACCAAAAGATGCAGAAATTTGGTTTGAATCGCTCTGACTACACATAGAAAAAACGGCTTCTGAGGAAGCCGTTTTTTGTTGAGGTACTTATTTGTTAAGGTACTTGCCAATCTAGGCTTGGTTTACCAACTCGGTTTGTTGTTGGCTTGCCTTGCGGGTAAAGACTACACCCACAATCACCATTGCAATCGTCGGAACAATCCAGCTTGCAAAGTAGTGATACAGCGGCATGTTGCTGTCTAACCATTGGTTTGCGGCTTCTGGCATGTAACCTAGGATGTGCAGCGCATCAACACAACCAAATGTTAGAGCAGTGAATGCGGTCGCTACCACCATGATTTGCGACATCTTGTTGCGCACAGGTGCCATGATCATCAATGCAATCGCGACTGGATGAAGCGCCACAACCGCTGGCAATGTGATAGCCAATAGTTGCTCTAGACCTACGTTAGCGATCAAACCTGCCAATACCATGGTCGTGATAACGCAGCCTTTGTAGTTCACTTTGCTGAAAGTGTTGTCGTAAAACTCACTGCCTGCGGTGGTTACGCCGATAGCAGTAGTCAAACACGCTAATACCATCACGGCACCTAGTAATAGTGAACCAAATGCGCCGAAGTGGCTGAAGGTGAATGCCGTTAAAATGTCGCCACCATTGCTGAACTCAGAACCTAAGTATGAGCTTGTCGAGCCAATGTAAGCCAATGAGATGTAAACAAATGCCATGGCAACCGCGTACATCAAAGCTGCGATCAGCGTGTATTTTGCAGTGGCTTTCGGACAATCCACACCCATGCTGCGAATCGCGCGGAAGATAATCCAACCAAAACCGATAGAACCTAATGCATCCATGGTCATGTAGCCTTGGGTCAAGCCTTCAGCAAATGCGCCAGATACGTATGGTCCTGTTGCGGCAGTTAGCTCACCTGCAGGAGAAATCAAAGCAGTCACAGACATGATGATCAAGATACCCATTAATGCAGGCGTTAAGATCTTGCCTAGGTTGTCGACCAATTTGCCCGGGTATAGCGCAAACAAGATGGTGATAGCACAGAAGGCAATAGTGAAAGGCACCAAAGCGGCATCACCAAACATTGGCGCAAAGCTGAATTGGTAAGCCACGGTAATCGCACGTGGGATCACGAACGCAGGGCCAATCACGATAAATACCATCACCCAAAAACTGGTCGCCAAAGGTTTAGGTAGGGCAGCGGTTAATTTGTCTGAACCGTTTACGATAGCCACCATCACCAGTGCCATCGCAGGCAGACCTACACCCGTCAAGAGGAAGCCAGACATCCCGCTCAGAAAGTTTTCACCTGCTTGATAACCCAAAAATGGAGGGAAGATCAGGTTACCCGCGCCTAAATACATGGCGAAAGTCATGAAGCCCAAAGCGGCGATATTGCGTGCGCTTAACATTGTTATTCCTCTTATGTTTCGCTTGGAAGAAACTGAAAGGAATGGGAGGAGTATGTGGTGTTCCCGTCAGCTTCTTCTCAAGCTGACAGAAAGTTTAGATATAGCCTGTCAGCTCTGAATCAGTTTCAGAGAGAGCAGGAGGATCGCAGCAGCAACGCCAGATGGGCGTTTTAAAGCGAATTGTAATTGCGCAGTTGCTGACATGGGTGATCCTTAATGACGAAAAAATACCAAGGAATACGTTTGCCTTGGCGTGCTGTTACCCTAACGAACATAGGGCTATTGGCACAACCCCGAAGTAGAAAATAAGTTGATACGGTCAATGTTTGTTTCTGAACTGGTGGATCGAACTGCTTTTTAAATTCAAAATTAGAATAAATGACTTTTCATTTCTGTAACATGGCTTGTTTTGCTGTATTTTTGTGCTATTTGTAGTCGTTTAGGCTATAAACCTCCGCTGATAAAGTGAACAGTTTAGAATGATGCGCTTTTTCTTCTTATTGTTAAGACGCTCATTAGTTGCAGTTCAATCCAAAATTGCATCGGCAAAATATTGCTTATTAGTGAATCGTGCATTTGTTTTGTCTTGATCACATTTTATTAACCTTTTGCGATCTAGGTGCACAACCTTCTTCTCTTCAATGAGCAAGATCTTGCTCATTACTTTGCTATCAAATCAGCAGAATTTTGCTCATTTTTGATGTCTTTCAGCACTTAGTTCAATAAATACAAAGGGTTAAAAGTTGGCATTTCAATTGCTCTAGGGAATTTGTTGTTAATAAAGATTTAACATGATGTAAATCCCCAATCGTGAAACGACTACACGGAGAGTAATAATGAAAATGAATAAGCTGGTAAAAGCTTTGGCTGTCGCTGTGACTTCTTTTGGTATTGCTGCTAACGCTGCGGCAGAAGATCGTAGCTACATTCTTGCAACGGCATCGACAGGTGGTACTTACTACCCTGTGGGCGTAGCGTTGGCGACGTTAAGCAAAGTGAAATTGGCACCAAAGCACCACTTCTCCCTTTCTGCAATCAGCTCTGCGGGCTCTGGTGAAAACGTCAAACTGCTGAACGAAAACGAAGCACAGTTCGCGATTTTACAAGGTCTTTACGGTGCGTGGGCTTGGTCTGGCGAAGGTCCGTATGAGAAAAGCGGTCGCCAAGAACAACTGCGTTCAGTCTCTATGCTGTGGCAAAACGTTGAGCACTTTATTGTTCGTTCTGACCTAGCAAAAACTGGCACAGTGACTGACCTGAACAACCTTGACGGCAAGAAGTTTTCTATCGGTAAGAAGAACTCAGGTACTGAAAACTCTGGTCGCCAAATCATGAAAGGTCTGAAAGTAGATCCTGATAAATTCAACCTTGCTTACATGGGCTACGGCGGTAGTGCGAGTGCACTTCAAAACGGCACCATTGACGGTATGAACACGCCTGCAGGCGTACCTGTTGGTGCGGTTACTCAAGCTTTTGCTGCGCTGGGTAAAGACATTTCAATTCTTTCGTTTACTGACGAACAAATCAAAGAGGCGAACGGCAATTACAACCTATGGACGAAGTACGAGATCCCAGCGAACACGTACCCGGGTCTAGATAAGCCGATCACCACCATTGCACAGCCAAACTTCTTGGCTGTTCGTGAAGATATCTCGGAAGAAGACGTTTACCAACTAACCAAAGCGATCTACGAGAACCTGCCTTTCCTACAAGGTATCCACAAAGCAACAAAAGCAATGGCGATTGAGAAAGCGATCGCTGGCTTGCCAGTGCCTCTTCACCCAGGTGCGGCGCGTTACTACAAAGAAATGGGCATCGAAATCCCATCAGATCTAATGGCGAAATAACGCTAACTTCGCCCCGAGTTTTGACTCGGGGCATTTTATCCCTACCGATTTCTAAGATGGAAAAAGCCGCCAGAGCTTGGAGTATGAGATGAGCGACTCAATAGAAAAGGAATTGCAGAAGTTTGAGCTGCCCACGCGCACTGATTTTCCGTGGGTAACCACCACAATCACAGTGTTTGGCGTGGTGTTGTCTGCTTTGCACATTTGGTTTAATACCTTATCGACGTTACCAGAGTTATGGATATCCGCTACCCACTTTGCTGGCTTTGCGGTGATTTGTGCGCTTTGGTATCCGGCTCATATCTCTCTCAAGCAGAGTAAGATTGCACTCGGTATCGATGTGTTAATTGCCATGGGTGCGATCGCGTGTTTGCTCTACATTCCCTATGCCGAAGATGCGCTCTACGAACGTGGTGTGAAGTTCGTGACCAGCGATTGGGTCTTCGCCATCATGGCAATCCTGATTGTGATTGAGCTGATCCGACGCACCATGGGCTGGTTTATTCCAGTGCTGATTGTGGTGTGTCTGAGCTACGTTGTGCTTTGGGGTAAGTGGGCGACAGGTATTTTCCACTTCCCGGGTTTGAGCATGGAAACCTTGCTCTACCGCAGTTTCTATTCTTCTGAGGGTATGTTTGGCTCTATTTCGCGCATCAGTTGGACTTTCGTATTCATGTTCATTCTGTTTGGGGCGTTTCTTGTTCGCTCTGGTGTTGGTGATTACATCATCAATGTGGCACGTGCTGCGGCTGGCAAAATCATCGGTGGTCCGGGTTTTATTGCGGTGATTGGCTCCGGTTTGATGGGCTCAGTATCTGGCTCTAGTGTGGCAAATACGGTTTCAACCGGTGTTATCAGTATTCCTTTAATGCAAAAAGCAGGTTTCCCTTCGCGCTTTGCAGCGGGCGTTGAAGCTGCGGCGTCGACAGGTGGTCAGTTGATGCCACCAGTGATGGGCGCGGGTGCTTTCATCATGGCGTCTTACACACAAATTCCTTATGTCGATATCATCGCGGTGTCTTTCATCCCTGCTCTTATCTATTTCTTGTCTGTTGCGTTCTTTGTGCGTATCGAAGCCAAACGCAGCGGCGTTCAAAAAATCACGACCAGCGATGAATCTTTACTGAAAGTGTTGATCAGCGGTTGGCACAACCTTATCCCGCTGGCGGTATTGGTTACTTTGCTGGTTCAAGGCTTTACGCCAACTTACGCTGCTGGCTTATCGATCATTTCAGTAGTGGTGGCGTCTTGGTTCTCGAAAGATCACAAGATGGGACCAAAAGCGATCATCGAAGCGCTATCGCAAGGTGCGAAGAACATGGCGACAACAGCCGTATTGCTGGTGGGTATTGGTTTGGTGATCAACGTGATCAGTACAACAGGTATCGGCAACACCTTCTCATTGATGATCGATGGTTGGGCGAATGGTGACTTGTTCATCATGATCGTTCTGATTGCGCTCGCTTCTCTTGTTTTGGGTATGGGTTTACCCGTGACAGCGGCGTATATTGTATTGGGCACACTGTCTGCCCCTGCGCTTTACAAGTTGATTGCGGAAAACCAATTGCTTGAATTGATGGTGTCGGGCCAATTGCCTGAACAAGCAAAAGCCATCTTCATGTTGGCGGCGCCAGAAAAGTTGGAACTGCTAAATGCACCAATGGCGTTGGAAACCGCGAAAGAAATGGTGGCGCTAGTACCTGCGGACTTTATGGAGACGCTACTAGAGCAAGGTTTGGGTATGGAAGCAGTAGGCTTGGCATTGCTGGCTGCTCACCTCATCATCTTCTGGTTATCGCAAGACAGTAACGTAACGCCTCCAGTGTGTTTGACCGCATTTGCAGCAGCAACCATCGCGAAAACACCGCCAATGCGTACTGGTTTGATGGCATGGAAAATCGCCAAAGGTTTGTATCTTGTGCCGCTACTTATTGCTTACACAGGCTTAGTCAGTTGGGATGTAACGTCGGTAATTACCGTGGGCTTTTTTGCCATCATCGGTACCTATGCATTGATTGGTGCGATTGAAGGTTACTTGGAAGGCCCTCTAAACATTCTGACGCGTCTCTTGTTGGTAGTGGTGGGTACATTGCTGGTTTGGCACGACATACCAATGTTGGTTCGTGTGGCAAGCTGCGCGGTATTTGTCGCGGTGTTCATTTACAGTGGTCGCAAGTTCAAATTGCAACAATCTCAACTATCGGTTTTATAAGAGGTCGTATGAAATCAGTCTATGACTACATCATTGTTGGTGGCGGTATCGTTGGTGTGTCGACAGCATGGCAACTGCAGCAACGCCACCCAGACAAATCCATTTTATTGGTTGAGAAAGAGTCCGGTTTTGCCAAGCATCAAACCGGACACAATAGCGGCGTGATTCATGCTGGAGTGTACTACGCACCGGGCAGCCTAAAAGCCGATTTTTGTAAGCGTGGGGTAGAGCGAACCATTTCGTTCTGTGCTCAGCACGATATTCCGGTGGAGAACTGTGGCAAGTTACTGGTTGCGACCAATGAGCAAGAAGTCGAACGCATGAATGCCCTCTATGAGCGCTGCCATGTCAACGGCATCGACGTAAAGCTACTCGATGAAGTGCAACTCAAGCTGGCTGAGCCAAACATCACGGGATTGGGCGCGATTTATGTCAAAACCACCAGTATTGTCGATTATCGTTTGGTCACGGAGCAGATGGCGGAAGAGTTCAAAAAGCTCGGCGGTCAAATCAGCCTAAGAACCAAAGTTGTGGCTGCCGACGAGAAGGACGAAGAAGTCCAGCTGACCTGTATTTCAGACGGTCAAACCATGCAGCTTAATGCTAAGTTCTTGGTCACTTGCAGCGGCTTGATGGCGGATCGCATGACTAAGATGATGTCTATTCCGACCGATTTCCAAATCATCCCTTATCGCGGTGAATACTACCGCTTAGATAGCAAACATGACCAAGTGGTGAATCATCTTATTTATCCAATTCCAGACCCTGACTTGCCATTCTTAGGTGTCCACCTGACTCGCATGATTGATGGCAGTGTGACCGTTGGTCCAAACGCGGTGCAAGGCTGGAAGCGAGAAGGGTACGACAAGGTTAACTTCAGCTTGCAAGATACCATGCAAATGCTGAGCTTCTCCGGTTTCTGGAAGGTGACACAAAAGCATCTAAAAACTGGACTGGATGAGTTTAAGAACTCGTGGTGGAAGCCGGGCTATCTCAAGTTGGTCAACAAATATTGCCCTAGTATCAAGGTAGACGACCTCAAACCATATCCTGCGGGTATTCGTGCGCAAGCAGTGTTATCCGATGGCACTTTGGTTCATGACTTCTTGTTTGCCGAGAGCGCAAGAAGCCTACACGTTTGCAACGCACCGTCTCCCGCAGCGACATCTGCAATGCCTATTGGGGAGTACATTTGCGATAAGGTGAATGAGAAGATAGAGGCAAAAACCGAGACGGTTTAACAGTAAAAAGCCAAACTAAAAGTACTCCAGACTCTATTTGTTGGGTGATTAGTGTCGGGTGTGCCGGAAGTTTGGCTTTTACTTTGGTGGTTGGATTACTTCCTTCTTATGATACTTGGGTTTATCAGGAGAGGGATGGATGAAACTAGGTTTAGCCAATCACAAAGTAGACGTCGTTAAACATGACCCAGCATGGCGACAGGAGTTTGCACGCAGCCGATCTGAACTGGCGTTAGTGACGGAGATTCCGCCAACTCAAATCGACCATATTGGCAGTACTGCTATTTTGGATATGCCTGCCAAACCCATTATCGATATTGTGCTAGGTATTGAGCACTTTCCTCATGTTTCTCCAAAGCTGATTGATGCACTGAAAAGTGTTGGATTTCTGCGCTTGAAAGTGGAAAAGCAAGATGAGATGGTCTTTGCAAAGTTCACCGATGATTCTTATCAAGTCAAAACACACTATCTGCACCTCACTCAGTATCAAGGACAGTTGTGGCGAGACTGGATTCAATTTCGAGATAGACTAAATGGAAATGCTGAGCTTAGAAGTGAGTACTTAGCTCTGAAGTTTTCTTTGGTGAAGCAAGCTGAAATTACCATCGAAAAATATACCGATGCTAAGACAGATTTTGTACGTAAAGTCATAAATGAGTGGAAGACCGAATGAGGACACCGCTGGGGCTCATTTTGCTTTGTAGTGCATTTTATTCTTTTGCGTATCAACTGCACGAGCGCGACGAGAGTTATGTATTAGTTAGTCATGATCTCAGTGTTGACTATGTGGTCTATGTCCCAGGCTCTATGGAAGCAGAAATTACCAATGTGTTTAAATTTGATTGTGAAGGCAGTCGTGTTGAAGCGGTAAAAATTGGTAGCGAGATTAACAACGCAGCGACGTATGGCGAGCATCTCCAATACTATTTCTTTCTTGTGAGAGATCGTCAGTTTCACGTTCCTCTAAGAATTATTGAATCCTTTCAAACGGTTGATAAAGAGTCCAAAGAGGTTCTATCGGAACATTTACCATTCACCAAGCATGATGCTTCTGATTTAGCATGCGATTTGATTCGCCCCCAGATTATGAGTTATCAGTTTACACGAGCGTTTGAAGTCGTTGCTAAACCCGAAAAGAACAAAGGCGACTAAACTGTCGCCTTTGCTGTATTTGGAAGAGCCGTTAGGACTCTCCACCTTTAGGGCAGAGTTCGCCTTTCTTGGCGTGCCTCTCAATCATGTAATCGCCGCGGGCGCTGTGCAACACAATCGCATTCCAAACTTGCCCGTCTTTGAGTTCAAACTCCATCGCGTAGTGAATGCCGCCGACGACTTGGGTTCTCACATCATTGATTTGTTTTAGCTTATCCGTAGCATTCATTTGATGTAGAATCATACTGAGAGAGCGCTCAGCATCTGGGGTGACTTTCGCCACTTGCCAACCTCCCGCGACACCACCTTGTGCGTCGCATATCGCTTGCATTTTCTTCTTTAAAGCTGGTGACATTTGTTTGTCGACCGCCAGTGCACTGTTAGCAAATGGAAGCGCGGTAATAGCCATAATGGTTGTCCACATCATCCTTGACTTCATAATTCACTCCGTTGTTTGGTTATTGATTGAGTATAAGCACGACTTTCACGGTTTACATAATCACAGGGTATTACGTAACAGCTCATAGATACGGATCAGAAGAGTGAAAGGGTAAAAACGATCGCTTTTGAGTGGCACTCGTAACACTGTTTAGAGGAGGAGACGTTATGAGTCTGAAGCATTATTTTGAAAAGGTCTCACCAAAGTTTGAACCGGGAGGCCAGTACCACAAGTTCTACCCACTCTTCGAAGCAGTCGAAACCCTTTTTTATACGCCAGGAAAAGTGAATCACGGCACTACCCACGTGCGAGATAGCATCGATTTAAAGCGCATCATGATTATGGTGTGGTTAGCCGTATTTCCAGCGATGTTTTGGGGTATGTACAACATAGGGCAGCAATCCAGCGACGCTTTGCTCTACGGTCTTGACCGAGCAGCAGCGCAGCAAGCCATTGACGCCTCTTGGGGGCTAAGCTGGGTTTGGGGTTCGGTAGAAGCCGCGAGCCAAGCAGGTTGGGCAAGTAAAATGCTTGTTGGCGCGACCTATTTTCTGCCTGTCTACGCGACGGTGTTCATCGTCGGTGGTTTTTGGGAGGTTCTGTTTGCCATCGTCCGCAAACATGAAGTGAATGAAGGCTTCTTCGTGAGCTCCATTCTGTTCTCATTGATTCTGCCGCCAACCATTCCACTGTGGCAAGCCGCCTTAGGTATCACTTTTGGTATCGTGGTAGCGAAAGAGATCTTCGGTGGCACGGGGCGAAACTTCTTAAACCCGGCACTAGCAGGGCGAGCCTTTTTGTACTTCGCTTATCCCGCTAACATGTCTGGCGGCGCGGTTTGGGTTGCGGCAGATGGTTACTCCGGCGCGACACCGCTGAGCCAATGGTATGAAGGTGGTCAGAGTGCCTTGACGAACAACATGACGGGGCAGCCTATCTCATGGATGGACGCGTTTGTTGGCAATCTGCCCGGTTCGATGGGGGAAGTATCCACCTTGCTGATCGCGCTAACAGGTCTGGTGCTGATCTTTATGAAGATCGCTTCGTGGCGAATCGTTGCGGGGGTCTTTGTTGGCTTAGCTGTGACGTCGCTACTGCTTAATGCGATCGGGTCGAATACCAATCCTATGTTCTCTATGCCGTTTTACTGGCACTTTGTGATTGGTGGTATTGCGTTTGGTACCTTCTTTATGGCGACAGACCCAGTATCGGCTGCCTTCACAAATGGCGGTAAATGGGCTTACGGTATTTTGATTGGTGTGATGACGATATTTATTCGAGTGCTAAACCCAGCCTATCCGGAAGGCATCATGTTAGCGATTCTGTTTGCTAACTTATTCGCACCGCTGTTCGATTACATGGTCAAAGAGAACAACATCAAACGCAGAATGAAAAGGGCAAGACCTTCGTAAAATGAGGTGAGCTTCACTGAAATTTGATTGAAAACTGCACTATATTGAAAAGGTCAGAGACATGGGGTTTCTGGCTTTTCTTTTTATCAGGAGGACGAAGACGATGAGAATTAAGGATATTCTCGATAGCCGTTTGGTGCTGTCGTTCTGGTACAACCTAGACTACTGCTTGTCTCTTCTTAGTAAAATCTCTGCGCGTTAATTTCCTCAATGCTCCTGCATTGAAAAGCAATTTATCAGTTTGTTTTTAATCTTACGCTTAAATGCGTAGGGTCATGCGTATAAGGAAATTAACAATGAAACGTATCCCAGAACCGTTCCGTATCAAAATGGTTGAGCCAATCAAAATGACGACCTTGGCTGACCGAGAAGTTGCCCTTAAACAAGCGGGCTTTAACCCATTTCTTCTTCGTAGTGATGATGTCTACATCGACCTACTGACTGACTCTGGTACAGGTGCCATGAGTGACAATCAGTGGGCAGGTATCATGATGGGCGATGAGTCCTATGCAGGCAGTCGTAACTATTACAACTTGTGTGACGCCGTAGAGCATTTCTTTGGTTACAAGCTCACAGTGCCTGCGCACCAAGGCCGTGGGGCGGAGCAAATCTTATTCCCTGCTTTGATTGAGCGCATGCGTCAGGTGCGTGGTGGTGAAACGCCCGTGTTTATCTCGAATTACCACTTCGATACCACAGCGGGCCACATTGAGCTCAATGGCGGTAAAGCGATTAACGTGGTAACGGAAGAAGCGTTCGATACTACAACGCCATATGACTGGAAGGGTAATTTTGACCTCAATAAGCTGGTGGCAACGATTGAAGAACATGGTTCTCAAAACATCTGTGCGATCATCACGACGGTGACGTGTAACAGCTCTGGTGGTCAGCCAGTGTCGATGGAAAATATGCGCAGCGTGTACGAGATCGCAACCAAGTACGACATTCCTGTGGTGATTGATTCGGCTCGTTACTGTGAGAACGCTTACTTTATCAAGCAGCGTGAAGCGGGCTATGAGAGCAAATCGATCCTCGAAATAATTCGTGAGATGTACCAATATGGTGACATGCTCACCATGTCTGCGAAGAAAGATCCGATGGTGAATATTGGTGGTATGTGTTGTATTCGCGATCATCAAGAGCTTTTCCAAGCGGTTCAAACACGATGTGTACCGATGGAAGGCTTTGTCACTTACGGTGGTATGGCAGGTCGTGATATGGAAGCCTTGGCTCGCGGATTGTATGAAGGTGCGGATGAGGATTACCTTCACTACCGCATTAGCCAAGTGCAATACTTGGGTGAGCGTCTACGCGAGGGTGGCATTCCAATTCAATACCCAACAGGTGGTCATGCTGTCTTCGTTGATGCGGCGAAGATCTTACCTCATATCCCAGCGGACCAATTTCCGGCGCAGGTGCTATGTAATGCCTTGTACTTAGAGGCAGGCATTCGTGCAGTAGAGATTGGTTCACTGCTGCTTGGTCGAGATCCGGAAACAGGTGACCAAAAAGCGTCGGAACTTGAGTTGATGCGTTTGACCATTCCACGTCGTGTTTACACCAACGATCACATGGATTACATCGCTGATGCGATCATCGAGTTGAAGAATCGTGCTCATGAACTGAAAGGATTGACGTTTGAATACGAACCACCAGTACTTCGCCACTTCACGGCTCGTTTCCGCGAACTGGATTGATAGCTCTGGGGGTCGATACTCCAGACATTGATAGCGTTAATTAAGCAAAAAGCCGCGAACTTCGCGGCTTTTTTCAATTCATCTGAGTGTCGAGTTACGCTAAATCTAGCGTGATTCGCACAAACTGCTCGTCTTGGTACAACACTTCGTAATTGAAGGTGTTGCTGGCATAAATACTACCAAGGAACAGAGAGCGTTGACTCATAGGTCCACGGAAAAGCATCGAAATAGGTGCGATTAGGACGTTATTATCGTCGAAGTGTTGGTTTAAGTTATCCGATAGTACGCACAGTAAACAACCGTGTTGATCGTGGGATAAGTCAACATCTTCAGGACGAGAAAGCAGTACCGTGGTACCTAATTTCTTCTCGACTTCGTTGATCAGCAGCAGGTAGCTGTCGAGGTGAGGCTGTGGGTTGCCAGGTTTATCGGCACCTACACAACGTTCAAGTAAAGCTTCTAAATTGCCATTTTCCCCTTTTGCCTGTTGAGTCAGAGACTTTAATGGCTTTTTAATCAGTTTGTAGCGATTGCTTTTGAGCTTAGGCTTAAGCCACTTTTGCAGTAGGTCGTTACGTTCTTTGAGAGGAAGGCTTCGCGATGATGCATGGATTTTGAAGTGCAGGTGTAATAAGGCGTGCACCGCTAGTTCGCTAAGTAATTGATTAGCGTCCGCGGATTGTTTTGCCTGCTTAGAACTTTGCATTACACTCTAAATTCTTTGAAAGAAAGGAATGGTGCCGAGAGAGGGACTCGAACCCTCACACCTAAGGCACTAGCACCTCATGCTAGCGTGTCTACCAATTTCACCATCTCGGCATCATGATGCTCTGAATACACAGAGGCTTCAAAATGAAGCGTTCCAAATTGTATATCCAAAATCCATAGGTTGGCGAGAGTAAAATTGCTCATTTTTAGTCTTTGGCGTTCAAGTGAGCATTTATTGTCCATTTTTAATAATTTCGGCATTCAGAAACCTCCCAATACCCTTACTTTTACTACAAGTATGACCATAAAATGACAGGTTTGCACAAAAAGTGAACGCTTGAACGTTTGCGTAAATAAATGTGATGAAACTCTCTTTTTGTTGGCTATACTTGCGTCCCGTTTAAGCGGGAATTAGGGTTCAGTTGTTCAGGACCCTTACCCATACAAGCCGTCACATGGAGCAGGAAGAGTCGAGAGCTCTCCAGCAGTGAATGACCCCACGGACCGGACCAGCTACGTTCAATTGCTTGTATAAGGTAAAAATAAGATGTCGAACTATCCGTTCTTCCTTCAATTTGGATCTACGAGTGCGTTGTCACTCGATGCGTTGTCCCTTTCTTCTGCCAATGCTTTTGGCATTCCTTTCTTTTTCAACGTTCAGTAGGTCCGATTCATGAGTGTTCTATTTAGTCTATTTGGTATTGTTGCACTATTAGGTTGTGCGTTCCTGCTGTCAGAGAGCCGTTCTTCAATCAATTGGAAAACCGTGTCTCGAGCATTGCTGCTTCAAATGGGTTTCGCAGCCTTGGTGCTCTACTTCCCTTGGGGACAAGCGGCGTTAGCCAGTTTGAGCAATGGTGTCGCTGGGTTATTGAGTTTTGCCGATGAAGGCATCAAGTTCCTCTTTGGTGACCTTGCTTCTACTGGTTTCATCTTCGCGGTTCGCGTTCTTCCTATCATCATCTTCTTCAGCGCTCTTATCTCTGCCCTTTACTACTTGGGTATCATGCAAAAAGTGATTCAATTTATCGGTGGTGCCATCCAAAAGTTCTTGGGGACCAGCAAAGCAGAATCTCTTGTTGCAACCGGTAACATCTTCCTCTCTCAAGGCGAATCGCCACTTCTTATCCGTCCTTTCTTGCAAAACATGACTCGTTCAGAACTGTTCGCGGTAATGGCTGGTGGTATGGCGTCAGTCGCAGGTAGTGTACTAGGTGGTTACGCAGGTCTTGGTGTAGAGCTGAAATACCTAATCGCAGCGAGCTTCATGGCTGCTCCAGGTAGCCTGTTGATGGCAAAAATCATTGTGCCAGAGCGTCAAACGCCAAGCGATTACAACAACATCGAATTGGATAAGTCTGAAGAGAGCAACGTGATCGACGCGCTAGCAAGCGGCGCGATGGGCGGTATGAAAGTCGCGGTTGCGGTAGGTACTATGCTGATCGCATTTGTGAGTGTGATTGCGATGGTGAACACTGGGTTAGAAAACTTAGGTGAGGTGTTCGGCTTTGCGGGTATTACGCTACAAGCCATTTTTGGTTACCTATTTGCGCCTCTAGCTTGGCTAATTGGTGTGCCTAGTCACGAAGTTCTAGCGGCTGGTTCCTACATTGGTCAGAAGGTTGTAATGAACGAATTCGTGGCATTCATCGACTTTGTACAGCACAAAGCAACGCTGAGTGAGCACACTCAAGTGATCATCACTTTTGCACTGTGTGGCTTTGCGAACATCGGCTCTATTGCGATCCAGCTTGGTTCTATCGGTGTGATGGCTCCAGAGCGTCGTAAAGACGTAGCGAACATGGGGCTGAAAGCGGTAGCAGCTGGTACGTTAGCGAACTTAATGAGTGCATGTTTGGCGGGTATCTTTATTTCGCTATAATTGATTGTCACTATGTAAAAGCCCGCTATGATGCGGGCTTTTTATTAGCTATTGTTTGTTTACGTATTCTTTAAAGCGAGCTTTAGTTTCTGCGTCCGCTTTTTGGTACCAGAAATGCAGCATTTCTTCAGCGGTTGAATCTGCTTTCATTGTCGCAGGCTTTGTTTGCTTCATGTCTGCTGGGATTTTTGCAGGAAGTGTTACAGGTTGAACTACCGCTGCGGTTGCAACGCCAATCGCAGCAACCCCGCCAGCTCGGTTGTAATCTTCAACTTCACGAACGTAATCGCGGCCGAGCTGCATACCTGGTTTGATAAGCTTGTCTTGCTCTACGGTAATTGCATTGCCAGAAGCATCAACCAGTTTCCAATCGAGGTCTTTGATGTTTGCTTCAGCTTGGCGAAGATCTCGGTATTCAGGAACCTGTAGGCTTAGCTCCGCATCGGCTGCGTCGAAACGAGTTACGATCACATCGCTATCAACGCTGACGCGATCATTGCCTTTACTAAAGAAAGGCGAGAATCGAAATACTACCTGATTTACACCATCAGGAAGCGTAAAGCTCTTCTCTGAAGCAAAGAAGCCACCAGAAAGCTTAACCTTTTCACCGTTAGCGGCCAAAACTGAAACGTCGTCAGGAACATGGATTGTCACATCAGCGAATGCCATTCCGCTCATTGCAAGAGCAAGCGCGCAAGTTAAAGGCTTGATCAATTTCATTGTTTTTATCCTAAGCTCTGTCATTTGTGGTCATCGAGAGTGCATCGTTAAATGCTTGATTGCAACCGTCGAATGTAAGAAGTATGAAAATTTAACAAGAACGTCATTTTAATCGGATATCAAACAATGAAACTGTGAGCTTAGTTGCGCAAACCGCTGCAAAGGCAGCGGTTTGTTTCAAGTGGTGAGGTGACTGATGAAGATTAGATACCAGCGCCGTGGCCTGATTCGGCTTGTGTCTCTTCCTTCTCTTCTAGTAAGTCTTCTTTTTGCTGCTGTGCCTTCTCGATGCTCAACCACCAAACGAATAGCTCGTACCAAATCGCTAAGATAACCGCACCCAAGAACAGGCCTACAATGCCATAGAACAACATACCACCGATTGCACCCAGCAGAATCACTGGCATTGGTACATCAACACCACGGCCCATCAGCATTGGTTTGAACAAGTTCTCAGACAGTGCTGCAACCACTACCCATACGGTAAACATCGTTGCTGTGCTTGTGTCGTTAGTCATGTACATGTAACCCACGATAGGTAGAACCGCGAGCAGAGCAGGAAGCTGAGCAATACAAAGAATCATCAGAATCAGAGTGAGTAGGCCTGCTGCCGGAACGCCAAAGATAAAGAAGCCCGCACCAATCAATAGAGCCTGAATCGCAGCAACACCAACCACGCCCAGTAGAACACTTTTAATGGTTGCGGCAATAAGCGTTGTCCAACTCTTCGCGTTATCACCTGCCGTACGTACAGCGACGGTTCGCAAGCCAGAGGCAATTGACTCTGAATAAGTCATAAAGCCGGCAGCAATCGCCAGTGAAATGATAGAAAGAAGCAGGCTACCTAGAGCTCCACCGACCATGCCAAGTAGAGACGTTAGACCCGACTTGATTTGCGGCATGAAGGTTTGAATCGCTTTTTCTAAGTTGGTCGCAAACAGCGTCCATACTTCGTAAAGCTTATCACCGATAAGTGGCCATTCGGCGACAGAAGGTTTTGGACCAGGGATTTTGATGTCGCCGTTTTGCAGAACTTCTAGCGCGTGGGTTGCACCATCAACAATTGAGCCCGAAACCATGACTAGAGGTGCCACCAGAAGTGCGATACCGAGCAATGCAATTGTCGTTGCGGCTAGACCACGTTTGCCACCGTATACCCTTTCCAGCTTCTTACAGATTGGCATCAATGCTACCGCGATGATGGCACCCCAAATCACAGGAAGAATGAAAGGTTTGATGATGTCGTACGTAAACATCAGCAAGATTAAAATCAAGCCGATTCGTATAGCAGATTCCACCATGTTACTGATGAAAATCTTACTCTCATTTTTTTCCGATTGTTTATCCATTTTTGTTTACCTGATGTTCAATGTTGGAACTGACGAGACTTGAAACAACAATCGCCATATAAAACACGCCTACAATAGCCTCTAAATACACAACGACTTGTGCCAATGGCGTTAGAGGGCTGATGTCGCCATAACCTAACGTGGTTAAGGTGACGAAACTGAAATACGCTGCATTTGAGAAGTTTTGACCCCAAGAGATGGCTTCCATCCCTGTGAATGAGTTTGGGGAGAACTCAAGAAGAATGAGGTAAGCAATTGCCCACATCAGACCCAGCAGCAAAAATAGAGCAACAGAGCCAATCACTTTGTTAGTGTTCACGTGCCCAGTGAACAGAATCTGTCTTGCGATGGATTTGAATGTCCCGAAGAAGAAGGCGAAGGTGAGGGCTAGCATCACGACATCCATCTCTTTAATACCTAGCGCGGTCTTGATGACGATCACCAAGACCCAGGTACCAAGCAAGGTGTAGAGAAAGCGCGACCAGTTTTTGTCAAAGCGCAAGCTCGCCATACAGACGATGAAGGTGATGATGGTGAAACCTTGCAACAGATGCTCCATTGCACCTTCTCCAACGACCTGCACAAACGCACCACCGATTAATAGTCCGATAAGCGCTAAGGTCAGATAGAAGAAGTTGTTTTCTTCATTGATGTTTTTGAGTTTTTTTCCAATAGCCATGGGTCAGTCTCTTTCACTCCTATTTTTGCTATTGTGATGAGTCTTTCATCACCATGATGGAAGCAGAAAGCCCAAATCGCAGGTCGACGCCTTCTGGTAATTCATGCAATGACACGCGAACGGGAATACGTTGCGCTAAGCGAACCCACTGGAATACAGGGTTTACATTAGGAAGAAGGTTGTAGCCCACTGTGCCATCTTTAGGGGCGATACCCCAACCGATGGAGTCCACCGTAGCGTCGATAGGCGCATCTGGGTGAGACATCAAAGTCACCCGAGCATCGTTACCAGGAGCAATTTGAGCTAATTGGTTTTCACGGAAGAAACCAAATACCCAGAAGCTGTTTTTATCGATAAGTGCTACTAATGGTTGGTTTGCTACCGCTTGAGTACCGTTGCGGATATCAAGGTTAGAAACAAACCCATCGACCGATGCGTAAACTTTTGTGTAACCGAGGTTCAGGCGTGCAGATTTAAGTTGCTCTTCTGCTGATTTGATTTGCAGTAGGGACTCTTCGTAGGTGATTTCACGACGAATGAGATCTTTGTGAGAAACGGCGCCGCGGTCTTTAGCTCGAATATCTTTTAAACGATCGTATTCGATCTTTTTACCGCGAGAGCTAACGATGGCTTTTTCTAACGCTACTTCCGCTTGTGATAGGGCAACTTCATAAGTGGTTGGGTCGATCTCAAACAACAGATCGCCTTGTTTTACTTCTTGGTTATCTATGACGGTGACATTAACGATTGGCCCTGATACACGAGGTGCGACCTTGATAACGTTCGCACGTACCTGACCATCGCGGGTCCATGGGTTATTAAAATACTCTTCGAATTTCTGATAGCCGAACCATGCCGCGCCACCAAGAATGACAAGATTGAGTGCAATAACGAGTAGTTTTTTCATCTTGTTGGGCACCTAAAACTGTATATAAAAACTGTCGATGGCCACCACGTAGAAAACCATGATGGCAATGAATGTCAGAGACGGAAACGCAATGAAACGAGACAAACGTGTCTTGTTCAAAATGATCACCGTTATCCATGTAGCGGTGACCGCTAGAATCAGCACCAAGAGCAGCGGTGAGAAGTAAACGTCACCCCAAGAGAGTTCGTGTGGCATTACTGCACCTCCTCATCTTGTTCGGTACTTATTTGCTCGGTACTATTTTTCTGGGTACTGTCCGTTTGCGCTTTGTCTGATGGTTGCTCAAGAAGCAGTGGCGGCAGAACGCGTTCTTCTTCGTCCAACAAACCATCCCAATCGCTTCGGTCTTGCATCTGCTTGGCAGTGGTTTCAGATAAGAATGGCTTGCCAGTTTGGGTTTCCCATCCACCGCCAAGTGCTTTGTAGAGCGCCACAACCTGGTTGGCGACGTTACCTTTGATGGTGGCGTAGCTGTCTTCTGCGCGGGTCATCTTTTCTACTGAGTTCAGCAGACGCTCAAAAGAAATCTGACCGTTTTCGTACTGCGTCATCGAGATATTAAATGCGCGAATCGATGAGTTGACTGATTGCAGACGCAGTGATTTTTGCTCCAAGTACAAGTCGTAGGCCTCCAGTGCGTTGGTCACTTCATTAACCGCTTGCAGCACCTTCTTGTTGTAGTTGGTGAGCGTTTCTTGGAAGCGTGCATCTTCAAAGCGGATGTTGTTCTTCACTCGTCCATATTGGAAGATGTTCCAACTGAATGTTGGGCCCACGACCATGGTCAGTGAGTCGCTGAAACTGAAGCTGCTACCATCTGGCACTGTGCTGTCGATACCGATTGAGCCGAACAGTGAAAAACTTGGATAAAGTGCGGTTTCTGCGACACCAACCTTGGCGCTTTGTGCACGAGCCTGCATCTCTGATACTTGAAGATCAGGTCGGCGCATGACTAAGTTTGCATCCACTTTGTTATCCAGTAGCGGTGGGCTAGGTACGATAGAACGCTCGTCACTGCCAGACAAAGCTGGCTTTCTACCGGATGACTTAAACTGGTTTTCATAATCCGCCATACGCTGGGCGAAACCATTAGATTGCAGCAGGCTCTCCACCTCTTCCGGTAGCACACCTAAAAGCAATGCCAATGCTGTACGCGACTGCTTCATTGCGATTTCAAGAGAAGGCTGTGCCGCTTTGGTGTTGAAGAGCTGGTTTTTTGCTTGCTGAACGTCGAGTTCGGTTACGTTGCCTGAATCGAACTGTACTTGGGTGATGTTCACAACGCGCTCTTGGATCTCGATGTTGCGGCGTGAGAGCAAAATACGCTCTTGGAACGTGCGGTAGTTGATGTAGTTGCGTGCCACCTCAGAGGTGATGGTCACCATGATGTCGTGGTATGACGCAATCGATGCGTAGAAACCAGCCTCAGCCGATTCAATGCCACGAGCGTATTTGCCCCAGATGTCCATTTCCCAACCAGCATCAAACGACAGCGCAGCGTTATTCAAGCCTTGGTCGTTCACATAAGCTCGGGCTAAGTTACCGGAGACGGTTTGCACTTGTGGGTATTGCAATCCAGTTGAGATGCCCAATAGCGAACGTGCTTGGACGATACGCAAACCCGCCGCCTCAAGGTCGAGGTTTTGTTGGCTCGCCATCTCAACCAGTTGGTTCAGTGTTGGATCGTTGAACTGCTGCCACCACTGCTGCAGTTTTTGCTCGGATTGTTGTGTGTCTTGCGCCGCTTTTTCTACCGACCAATCACTTGGCAAGGCGGTTTGCTCTGGATGGACGTAGTCCGGACCCAAAGTTGTACACGCACTCAATCCGAGTACAGAGAGTATGGCGAGGCTTGGTTTAGTTAGTTTTAGAAGCATCATATCCTCACCTTTAAAACCGCTTCTGACGTAAGTTCACCCAATCGATATCCTCGTAGGTTTGCTTGCATTGGTTGATCGCTTCGAACACGTTTCGTTTTAAATTCAGCAAGATATAAAAACCGGCAATCTCTGAATAAGCGTAGTCAGATAAATCCAACTCACTAAAGAAATCTTCCAGTTTATTTTCAAAGGATTGGTAATCCTGGCTGTATTTTTCGAACACAGAATCGAGTTCGTCGGTCGCCTGATGGCTTGCTAGTGCGCCAGCCATCAGAGGTAATATGGAATCGGTGTGCTTGCTGCGTAACTGTTTAATAAGTGGGTTACTTAATAGCTTTTGTTCAGCAGCAATCAAGATGTTGACGTGATTGCTCAAGGTGTCACAAGACTTGCTGAATGCACCAATCGCTTCTGGCGGTGTCTTGTCGAACAGCTTGTGGTTGATCTTCGCCCCCCACACTTTGAGCTTTTTAGAGGAAACGTTCAGCGTCACCAAGTGCAGTGAGCGTTTCATCTTATTAAATGTGGATTCAGACTGTTCATGATAGCGGGTAAATAGGCCGCCAACGTGCCTGAAATAGCGCTCTTTCAGTGTTAAAAACAAGTGTTCTGGACGAGAACTGAAAGGGAAGTAGTGCGCAAAAATAATCATGAACACCACCATGTAGAACAAGGTCATGATTGTCATCAGAATGCCAAAGTGATAGGTCATGTTGTTGTCGAGACCGAGGACAAATAAGCCAATCATATAGAAGATGGTCACCGGCCCTTTAAACAGGTAAAAGCCGATAAAGGTGTAGATGAAGATGAACAAGCCCAATTCGCCTCCGAGTTCCAAGCCCGGCAAGATGAAGACGTACGAAGGGACCGCAAACAAGAAGCCAAACGTAAACAAGATCAGCAACATAAATGGGTGAACCGGAACAAACGACAGCAGTGACATGAAAATGGTGGAGAAGGTAACAAACGAGTAGCCACCCGGTGGATTGAAGTAAATCCAAATCAACCCTGCCACCCAGTAGGTGGTGAAGGTTTTCACTGCGGTTTTGAAGTTTTCGGCATCCCACCAAAGGAACTTGCTCTTCTGCTTCGGCAGATCTTGTTTGAACGAGACATTATTGGTGACCGAATCAATACAGCTGATGCTCTCTGCAAGGCGAGATAAGCTCTGATGCATTAGCTTGAGTAAGTGGCCCAGTGTCAGGGCAGAGCCTTTGACTAAATGGGGAGCGTCTGACAAAGCTTGTTGGTTGTAATCAACCTTAAATTCCTGAGCGCGGTAAGCTGGCCCCTCGTTGTTCCACATTTCTTGGCAGGTTTTGAACAGCGTTTGAATTTCTTCGATGGCTTGATCGAAGTTGTTGATGCAGCTTCGGTCTTGCTGATGGCTAAAGTGGCTGTGTGCTGCCACGCTGAGTTCTTGGGTGATTTGTTTGTTGAAGTGAACGGCGAGTTGCCACTCTTTCATGTAGGCTGATACGTCACTGCATTCCACACTAATTGTTGCAAAGCGTTGCTCTAGCGCGTTTTGTGCGGCGAATACTTTGTCTAGCAGGTTTTCAATGGTGGGCTTAGGTTCTTCGTCTTCCTCACCTTCTTGCGTGCCTGAAGCAGGGACTAATCCTTGTTGGTGAGCTTGTTTTTCCTCGAAGTTTTGCAAAATAGCTTTAAATAGGGCTTGTTGAGCTTGGTTCAGTTGCTCAACGAGTTGACGCAGGTTTTGTTCTGTCTTCGTCGGCCATAAGAAAGTACCCACCAAGGTGTAAAGCACCACGCCAAAGATAGTCATGTAGGCGCGATCGACGCCATACATGAACGCGCCTTCTGCATCGCCACCATTAGACATCATCAAGACCATTACGCCAGTTAAGGCAAGTAAGGTAGGGTCTTTTTGGTACGCGTTGCGGAAATAGAAAATAAAGGAAACAATCACCGAAACGCTGAGCATGTATAGCAAGCGATCTTGGGCGAACATGCCGACAAGCAATAAGCCGATCACCGCGCCTACTAAAGTGCCGAGTACGCGCAGTGTGCCTTTGGCTAGAGATTCACGCCGACTGCCGGTAGAAGCGATCAACATGACCGTCGTAGCCGCTGTAGAAGCTTGTGGCCAACCCATCGAAAACGGGATCAGATAAGCCAGAGTCAGGCTAAGCGCTACTTTTGTGGCGAATTTGATTTTCTCGTTCATAGTGTCAACGTTAGCTCAGGCTTATGCTTGTAAGTGGATGAATTTATTCAATCAATAATCAGAATTTCATTCTGAAAAAGATTAGGAGGCGGAATATAGCGATTGAAACGAGATGGTTTGTAAATCCTTTGTCAAAATCAAACTGGGTCAAAATGCTCAAATCACCTTAGATCCCCCATTGCTTATGGTGTGAGGCAAAAATAAGCAAGAAAACGTTTAACTAGAAAGTCTCACTATTGAGACGGGCTTGTCGGAATTACTAAACCAAATCTTTAATCGATATTCACCGCCATTGCGTCAGGCGTTGCTCGTTTCCACAGTACGGTGAAAACAAATGCCTAACAAAAAGCATAGATGATGGTAGATAAGTTGAGAGGAAAGTTATTATTTTTTATTGGCTTGCGGGGTTGGTTTTGGATTTTTGAGAGCGAGATAAAAATACCAATGCAATGCCGCCAAGAATAACAGCGCTGGTAATCAACGAATGTAGGGTAAGGGTTTCACCCAATAACACATTGCCCAAAATCACAGCAATGGCTGGTACAGAAAGTTGGCTTATTGCTGCTTGCAGCAATGTGAGTTTTTGCATCACCTGATACCAAAGCACATAGCCACAACCTGAAGCGATGGCACCAGATGCGACGGCTAACAACACGCCTTGTTCAGTAAAGTGAACAGATTCCAGTAAGAAAGGCGAGAGTATAAGCCCAAGAATTGAAGCGGCAATAAACCCCGAAGTAATGCCACTGCTTGGTGTTGGTGCTTGCTTACCCAAAGCCGTAAAGCCTGCCCAACAAATACCAGAAAGCGCCATTAATATCGCTGACCAAACATCTGGACGCGTTGCTGATGGCAGCATTAACCAAGCAAATCCAACCAGAGAAACGATGATGCCGACCAGTTCGAGGGCTTTAAAGCGCTCCCCTTGCCACCAATAAAGTGCAAGTAGAGTCAGCTGTACAGCACCAAAAAGTAGCAGTGCTCCAGTTCCAGCTGCTAGTTTTACATAAGCAAAAGAGAATAGCGCTGCATAGCCAAATAAGGCTATGCCAGCGAGCAGGCTGAATCGAGTTGTTGGGATTTGGCCGCGCCAGTTTCCACGTAAAAGCATGATGGCGATGAGAGTAACTGCGCCAGAGAGTAAACGGATAAGAGTGAAGCTGCCCGCGTCAATTGAACCTGCTGCCAATGCCAAACGGCACAACAGCGAATTGGCGGCAAACGCCAACATGGCAATCGTGGTCAGTAAAAATGTTGGCATTCCTTATCCTCAAATCTCATTAAGAGTCGCAGTGTAGCGTTAAATCGAAAGGGCCAATTAGTTGATAAAGTGATTAGTTATAGCTGAAACCATAGCGCAACACAGAGCAGAAAGAACATCACTTTGCGAAATTGAGTGAGCGCGGTAAGTGTTATAACATAACATTTGATTTTAAGGCTCAACATAGAATGAGGAATTCAGATTGAATCTATTTGTTAACGATCTCACGGTTATTGATGCATCGTACCTGTGTGAAACACGAGGCATGGTCGGCGAGAGTTGGATTCTGGACGTAGTAATGCACGGTGATCTCAATGAGATGAGCATGGTGCTGGATTTCTCTAAAGTGAAAAAACAAATCAAACAACTGGTCGATCAATATGTTGATCACCGTTTGCTCATACCTGTGAAGAGCTCAGCGGTGGAAGTAGCGAGTATCAAAACAGGGTATTCCCAAGTCGATCTTATGCGTGGTGAAAAGAGCATCCACTTACATTGTCCTGATGAAGCGTTTTGTTTTGTTGATGCTGAAGATATTTCGATGGAGAGCGTGACTCAGCACATCCACAAAGTATTACAGGGCAATCTACCAAGTAACGTGGCATCGATTGATTTGACCTTGCGTCACGAAAAACTTGATGGCGCTTACTATCACTATACCCACGGTTTAAAAAAACACGACGGCAACTGTCAACGCATTGCGCATGGTCATCGCTCGCCGATTCAAATTCTGGTCGATGGTCAGCATGATACCGCTCGTGAACATGCTTTTGCACAGCGTTGGCAAGACATTTACCTTGCTTCAATCGAAGATCTTGTCGAGATTGGTCATCTGGAATTGAGCGAGCATGCCACACTCATCAACAGCGATACGCACTTTGGCTTCCGATACACTACTTCACAAGGTGACTTCCAACTCGCTATCGCGCACAGCGAAACCGAGGTATTGAACACCGATACAACGGTAGAACTGCTGGCTGTATTTATCGCTAACGAAATTGCCTCTTCATTGGATGAAGGACAGTCGTTACAAGTCATCGCTTATGAAGGGGTAGGGAAAGGAGCAATGGCGTTTCGTTAAGAGGGCGCAGCTCAATCTCAATCAAAACTCACTTTTACTCAATATTTGGAATATCACGTTTATGGACAAACTTAATCGTGTTCTGCTCGTAGCAGGTACGCATGGTAATGAGCTTTCTGGCATTTATCTTCAAAAGCTCATCAAAGATCGTCTTTATGTTGCTGATCGTTCGACGTTCAGTACTCAGTGTGTGCTTGGCAACCCTGAAGCGGTAAAGCAAAACGTTCGTTATGTTGAAACGGATCTCAACCGTGAATTTGCCTTGGCGAATCAATCATCGCCTGCGACTCAGCAAGAAACTGAAATCGCGCAGCAATTCACGCAACTACATGCTCGCCAAGAGAATCAATTGATTATCGATCTGCACAACACCACTAGTAACATGGGCGCTACCTTGATTTTGGTTTCTAACGACGTGTTCTATCGCAAGATGGGGGCTTATGTGAAGCAACGTATGCCAGAAGCTAATATTCTGTTTGAAGACAGAAAAGCGTGGGATGATCAACCTTATTTGTGCACCACAGGGCAGCATGGTGTGATGATCGAAGTTGGAGCTCAAGCGCATGGCTCACTGAAGTACGACACTCTAGAGTTAATGAAAAAGATGCTGACTATGGTATTAGATTACCTTGAGCAGCATAATCTTGGTCAAGTTGGTGAGTTGAATGACTACGACGCGTATTTTTACACCGAAGAAGTCATGATCCCTGTCGACCACGATGGTATGCGTGTTGCGACAGTACATCCTATGATCTGTGGACGAGATTTCGAGGTAGTCAAACCGGGCGAACCAATACTCGCGACCTTCTTTGGTTACGATATTTTCTGGGAAGGCAAACAGGATATCTATCCGCATTTCATCAACGAGAGTGCGTACAGCAAAGCCAATATCGCTATGGCACTTGCTGAGAAAAAGGTTGTGAGCGCGGAATAAGTATCAAAGAGAAAGCGAATAGTGAGACACGAAAAAAGGGGCGAGAATATCGCCCCTTTTACTATTGGTAGCAGTGTCGCTCTAGCTTGGATTGGTCATTATTTATGACGAATCACCACCGCCATTTCGTCACCATCTGCGAACGGCTTTCCGCGCAAGTCGCTGTAGGTTGCTTGAACTTCTAAACCATGCGGCGCAAGCTCTGCTGTAAGCATGTCTAAAGTGAAATGTTGCAGCCAGTTATAGACTGTCCATTCTCGTTGCGCTTCAGTTATCACGTACTTGTCTAGCGTGACAAGGTCAGTTTCGTATTTGAATGAAGACTGAATACACCAGTAATCTTCTGCACTCCAAAAACCGTTCATGGCATTTTGATTGAGTGTCAGCGCTTCAGCTTGCTTGCTAAAACGTGTTTGCGTGTACACGTCTAATGCAATCGCACCATTCTCAGCCAACAGTGTTTTGAACTTAGCAAACAACGTCGCACGTTGAGTTGGATTGAGCGCGCAAAGGTCACACATAACAAGCGTGATCAAATCAAACTGTCGTGTGTCACTGAACTCTAGGTAATTGTCTAAGTGATACTCAATAGCGAGGTTAGAAGACGCTGCTTGTTGAGTCGCATATTCCAGTGAGTTTTGCGAGAAATCCAATCCGAGCACTGTGCCTACACCACGCGTTTTTAAACGTTGGGTGTAAAGGCCAGGGCCGCAACCAAAATCGATGGTTTTTGAATCTTGGTTGAGACCAAATTCAGTCACCAGCCAGTCAACAGATTCATCAATGAAGTTGAATGAGCGCGACGCGGCTTCGATTTCTTGGTTTAGATGGAAGCTGAGCATCTGTTTCGCAATGTGGTTATCTGTCCACAGTACGTCTGCGGTGTATGCTGACCAAACGACTGGTTTAGCGGTTGCTTCATTCAGTTTTTTAAACATAGTTGTAATTCCGACAATAAGTTAGCTTGTCGTCCTTACTTGAATTTAGGGGTTTTAGTTATCCTAAAACAACGTAAGGACGTTGATTAAAATGAGTGTGTTGAAAACGAATCATTGGAAATACCTCCTTGAAAATAGGGTTAAAAACGCGCGAAATTTATCAGTAATGTGTGGAAGAAGCAATCACGTATTGCTGCCACTCTTCTCCCCATAAAGCGACTTGATGGTGTTTCTCAACCATACAAGTTTGGGGTTGTACGCATTACGTTTGTGCCAAATCATGGTGAACGGGATTAGCAGCTTCTCTTGCTGTGGCTGTTCTAAAGGAATGGGTAAGCACACCAAATCTGGATGCAGCTTCTTGGTGTAACTTTCACAGTATTGCGGCGCTGTGGTCAGCATATTGTGGTGTGGTTGCGCGGCTATAAACAGAGACTGTTCGAAGCTCGACATGGTTAAACCAATGGAGCGCTGTAAGCCAAGTTCACTCAACACTTCGTCCAGTGCCCACGTCTCACTCTTTTCCCAAACAATGTTGATGTGTTGGTAACTCAAAAAGGTCTCAAGGTTCCATTCCTGCTCCAAAGCGGGGTGATCTTTGTGTAGGTACACCATAGGTAAATCTGAGAACAGCACTTCGAAATCAAGAAAGTAAGGAAGCAGGTTGAGTGACTCTTTTGAGCGGGGATGACTCTCTCTGCCGGTGAAGCCGATGTCTGCCTCACCACGCACAATCGCATCGAGTGAATCGTAATCCCAGTTACTGGTTTTGACTTTCGCATCTGGGTAGCGCTGGTGGATTGCAACAAGAAGATCATCAAGAATCGTCAGCACTAACGGGGATTCAATGGTCAGATCAAAGCGCACGCCTTTGGGGGCTATATCGCTGCGCTTCTCGGCAATTTGGCTGCCAATTTGTAGCCATTCTGCCAGATCTTGCTCCATGCTTTGCGCTAAAGGAGTCGGTGCTAATCCTTTCGGTGTTTTCACAAACAGAGGATCATCAAACCAGTCACGAAGCTTATTAAGCGATTTACTTACCGTTGACGGCGTGACGTTTAACTTCTTCGACGCTTTGGAAACACTCTGCTCTTGCAGCAGCAATTGCAGAGTGAACAGCAGGTTGAGATCAAGACGGGCTAGTGATTTCTTCATAGTGGCTTTCATGAGCAGGCTTAGGAATAAATAGTATTAGAGCCAAGCTGATTGCGCCACCTATAGCTAACACAAACACCAACATATTCAGCGCATTAACGCCGATGAACCCCATAAACCAGATGTAGAGGGCAGAGCAACACACTTGAGCGATGCCCAGTAGGGAGCTTGCTACACCAGCACGCAGAGAGAAAGGGCTGAGCGCTTGACTCATAGCCACGCCAAAGCCAATCGAGAAGCCAGCGCAAATCAGCCCAAATCCGAATAAGTAAAATGGGATTCCCCATTGGTTTAGATGAGCAAAACCAATCACCATCGCGGCACTGACAAACAAGGTTTGCGAAGTCAGCATCAGAGTGCGTTGCTTAAAGTAGGACAAAGCCAATGGCGCAGAGAATGAAGTGATCATGCTGACGAGTGCCGTGCCTGCCATGACAGAAGAATAGTCACCACGATCAAAACCTAGTTCGCCCATCACTAGCATTGGTGAGACGTTCACGTAGGTAAGAATGGTGGTCACGCCGATGGCCGTATTGATGAGTCGGCTGATGAAAAAGCGCTCCGCGAACGTTTCTTGGTTAGAAGCTGAAGCGGTGCTTTGTTGTGGTATGACGCTAGGTTTTGACTCTTTGAGTACCAAAATAGAAAGCAAACAAACCATCATCCCCATTCCTGCCATTGTGGTGAACAGACTTTGCCAAGGGAATTTAAGCATAATGAGATGGCCGACAACGGGGGCTATCACTGGAATGATGCAAGTAATGCCGTTAAGCATGGAGAGAACTTTGGCGCGGCGTTTATCGTCCAATGTGTCTCGTAGAATAGCAAACGCAACTACATAGCAAGAGCCAGCCCCAATGCCTTGCGCAAAGCGTGCGATTAAAAATGTAGTGGATTGCTCAGCCGTACCGCCTAGCAATGATGCAGTAATAAAGATGGCTGCGCCCACTACAGCAACGGGTTTGCGACCAATGGAATCGGCGATCTTTCCTGCAAACAGCATGGTGGTTGCCATACCTGCAAGATAGATAGAGAAGGCAATGTGTAACTGTGATTCACTGGCGTTTAGATCGGCTGCAATTTGTGGCAAACCTACAAGGTAAAGATCAATCGCAGTAGGATAGAGTAAAACAAGAGAGAAACTACAAAGCAGAAAACGAAACATGACAACCTCACTAACAATTAGTAAGGATAATAGTGTGCTAAACGTTTGCCTGCGAGTGGGAATTACGACCGCAGGTATTTCCATTTACGACATACCCTGTATAAATCGAACGGAAGTTCAACAAGGATGACCATGATTACCATTGAAAAGTACACGCCATGCCGTCATGAGCAAACCATTGAGCTACAAGTCTTGGAAGAGCAAGCTCAGTTTACGATTGAGGATATTGGTAAGAAATTGGAAAGTCTTAAACCGACAGAGCTGCCCCATTTGATCCTAGAAAATGATCGTGTGGTCGGGTTCTTTTTGTTCGATGCTGCGTACAGTGAAGATTATGACTTTTGCCCTCAAGGAAGTATAGGTGTTCGCTCACTGCTGGTGGATCATCGCCATCAAGGTAAAGGCATCGCCAAGCAAGCAATTCGCTTGTTTGGGGACTTTGTTAAATTGCACTATCCAACGTTTGAGTTTCTCTACCTAACGGTTAACTGCCGAAATGTGCCAGCTTATCAGTGTTACCTCAAAGCTGGTTTTGAAGATACTCATGAGCTCTATCATGGTGGTCCAGTTGGACCCCAACACATCATGCGTCAGGCGCTGTAAAAAGGGCTTAGTAAAGATTGTATCCACTCAGCTTTTGCAATAAATTCAATGCAATTAAATGAATAAATCAAGGAAGATATGTGAAGATTGAAGTCGATAATTTAGAAAGACCAGAAGTCATCGCGCTGTTAGAAGAACACTTACAAGATATGTATGCCACGTCACCGCCAGAGAGCGTACATGCGTTAGACCTGGATAAACTAAAACTACCAGCCGTAACGTTCTGGACTGGATGGAAAGATGAGCAGCTGTTGGGGTGTGCTGCAATTAAAGAGTTGGATAACCAACACGCGGAGCTTAAATCCATGCGCACCACACCAGCAGCAAGAAACCAAGGTGTGGCGTCTCAATTATTGATTCATGTGATTGAGCAAGCGAAGCAAAAAGGTTTGCAGCGCTTAAGTTTAGAAACTGGCTCGATGGAATTTTTTAAACCTGCGCGCCTGTTGTATGAAAAGCATGGCTTTGTGTATTGCGATCCGTTTGGTGACTACGAACTCGATCCGAACAGCCAATTTATGACCCTAGAACTGAGCTAGGGTCACGTATTTCTAGCGAGTTAAGGTTAAGTTCCTTAGAAGTTCAAATTGAAATTGATGGTTGGCATTAGCAACTGTGAACGTTCATCTGCCAGCCTTTTTCTCTTCTCTTTTAGGCGCTTGGCATTATCTTTATCTGGATTATTATCCAGTTGGTTGTCGATCACCGAAATTTGAGTATCGAGCTCTTGGATACGTTGCTGGCGCTGATATTCCTGATGACCTAACTGGTAGTTTTCAATGAATTGTTTATTACTGCACACGCCATAATATGTTTTACCTTCTACTCCTACCGTATAACCATTATCCGGAGAGCAGTAGAGAATCGTGCCTTTATCGAAGCCTTCTTGCCATTCCTTTCTGTCCGGCGTAACGCCAGCTTCACTGCAGTCTTCTGTATAGCTGTTGATGATGCTTGGGTTGTCACCCTCTCGACCGTCTTGGTAGCCTACCTTGTACCAATTAGCCGTCTTACACTCATCGGGAGACATACTGGTACAACCGGAGAGCAAAGTGAGTAAAGCAAGCGGAATAAGTGCTCTTTTCATCAGTAAATGTCCTTAAAAGAAATCAAATTGACCATTAGAATATAAATTGAACGGTGTTCATTTTTATGGGTGGAATCATAGTGCTCATAAATACATGTAATTGCAAATTGAAAACAATTAAGGCCATAGCCCCCCAGTTCAGGAGGCTATGGGGGGCTAACTAGTAGTTGTCAAAGGGAGAGGGGCAGGTTTCCATGTGCTCGCTTAAGTCACCAAATACGTTTGCGCCAACATATTCCGTATTAGTGGATTGAGCGTTGATGACTAAAGTTCTTTGCGGCTCGCGCAAGTCGCGCTTTAATTCTACCCAGTTATGGGCCATGGTTGATGAATTAACGGTATGGTAGCAAAGGTTGTTGTGATCGATGATGCTACACCAAAGCGTAGTCGCAGAGGGTGGTGACTTAGGCTTTTGCTCAAAGTGACAACCAAGTGGTGTTGCGCACGTTGCCATCAATGCTCTTGTTTGGCTAAGCACCTCGGTTTGCTCTGCTGCTGGTTGGGAAAACTTATAGTAATAACTTGCTCGAGCGAACCTTTGATGAGTTGCTGTGCCACCTGGAACGTCGAAGAGAGTGAGTCCAACGAAGTTCTTAGGATGGTTCCATTTTTCTAACCATGGTTTTAATAACAGCTGCTGAATCTCAAAACGCGGTGTAACGGTCGCGACATTATAGCTTTCACTTTCGTTTACACTGAAACGTCCACCTCTCAGTTCAATAATTGCAGAATTACCACTTGTATCAGAGAGTGTTAAATGCAATTTAGTCGGTGTTTCGTTCTTTCCATCTGGAACATATTCACTGACGATGTATAGATTGTCAGGGTTATTTCTGAAATAGTCCGCCGCTTCGCGAACACTTTCAAAATTGTCTAATGTGAATTGTACCCAGCGAAGTGAGCTGATGATGGCGACGCCATCTGGAATGATTTGTGTTGGTGTATGTTCTTTCTCGTCTTGCTCTAGCATCTCGAGTATTAGTTTCGAGACTGAATCTTTACTCTTTATGATCTCTGTCGCATTTTCAAAGTACGCTAGCAAGTCTTCCAACCCATTCACGGCGAGACCTTTTTCATTTACCCCATCAATAGACGCCAGGCCAATATTATCGCTGCCTAGATAGGTACAAACACTCGAGTACTGGGCTGTCCAATGGTGTGCCTTTTGTGCTTCTGGGTGACGATCATTGATTCCAAGCCGGATTGAATCTCCGGCAGGTAGTCGGTATAAATAAGTTGTTAATGGATTGTGCCAATCAAAGTTTCGACCAGTCATAGGAAGCGATGGGTTTAAACTATTGAAAATACGTGTACACATGAAATTTGAGTTCCCTCTCTATCTATATTGATGAGTTACTTTATATGTTAATAGTTTGATATCATTATGTACGTTATCAATAAAAGTATCTGAAGTGGATTCTGTGATACGCGTTTTATATTTTGAAGTTGCATGGAAAAGGATTTATGAGTGTCGAGAACTTGGAATATACGGAGAGGATACGCAATAGAGTTTTAAGTGCGGTTACCCTTATTTTTACGTTTGTGATGCTTGCTTTGGTCACATTTAATGTTTTTTACAACTCGCAATATTTATTGGCATTTATAGAAGGGCTATTTGCTTTTTTGTCTCTCTATATTTTTTTTAAATGTCGAAAGGGGCACTGCCACCCCTATCTGGTGTTTTTCTATTTATTGAGTATTGCGCTGCTTATCCTCACTGCTAATTTGCTCCTTCCTTTGACGGATGTTGTTTTTTTGTGGGCTTTTTTCTTCCCGACGATTTCCTATTTATTGCTAGGGGGAGCGTTGGGCTTTAAATTGACCACAATTGTCTTTGTTTCAGTTGGAGCGGTGTTATTAGCTAGGCTCTTTGATAATCAGATATTTGACTACGGGCCTGTTACGATAAACTTCGCTACTTGCTACATTACGATCTGGTGTGTCACTCACTTTTTTGAATTAAGCCGCGCTAAAGCCAATACTTCTCTCTCTAAGCTGGCGTTGACTGATGCCCTTACGGGTACAAGTAACCGTCTTGCTTTTACGAGTTCTTTTGCCAGTTTCGTTGGTGACTATCTACTGATGTTTGATATTGATGATTTCAAGCATATTAATGATGAGTATGGTCATGATATTGGCGACAAGGCTCTATCTGAAATCGGGGGCTGTTTGAAGGCAGAGGTCGGTAATGAGAGAGTGTTCCGTGTTGGTGGTGAGGAGTTTTGTGTCTGGATTTCCGCAAAACATATGTCTGAAGCCATCACTAAAGCGAATAGGCTGAGAGAAGCGATTTCAAATATCCAATTGAAAGCGGATAGTCGTGATGTCTACCTGACACTGAGTGGTGGACTTGTGAAGAACGAGTATCATACTGAATCTGATTTGCTTAAGTATGCAGACCAACTCATGTATCAAGCTAAGATGAATGGTAAAGATCAAATTACTCACTGTGCTGAAGCTGCGTAGACACGCTTAAAGTATTTGTTATGACCAAAACCTTTATAAAGTTGAAAAAGGGAATCTTAAACTCACCGGCGCACAGGGTGAGTTCAGATTCCCTTATTGTTGACTAAAATATTGAGTTCTTACTTTTAATTAGCTTTCAAATGAAAGTTTATCGCCAAACGTCTCTTTCCAGTCTTTATCGAACTGCTCAACCGCCGGTTTTACTGCTGGGTGAGCGAACATTTGTGCCGCCACATCGGTTGGCAATGTAATGGCTTCGATGCCCAGTTTCATCACCTCCATCGCTTGTTGAGTGTTCTTGAAGCTGGCTGCCAAAATCTTCGCTGGTAGTTGGTTTTGATCGAGCAACAATTGAAGATCCGCGACCACTTCAACACCGTTGCCGTTCATCGCATCAATGCGGTTTACGTAAGGTGCTAGGTAGTCTGCACCGCACAGTGCCGCAAGGAAACCCTGTTGAGCTGAATAGATAGCGGTAGCAAGAACCTGAATTCCCTCTTTTTTCATTAGCTTAATTGCCGCTAAGCCGGTTTCTGTTGCTGGCACTTTTACCACCATATCGTAAGGCAATTCATTCAGTTGGCGCGCTTCTGCCAGCATACCTTCGACGGTTGAACTCACGACTTGAGCGTGAAAGCGAGGTGTACCGCCAAGTGCTTCTTGCATGCCTGCTAGGGTTTCATTCAGTCCCTGTTTTGACTTCGCCAAAATGCTTGGGTTTGTCGTCACGCCTTTTAGCGGTAGGCATTGGTTAAAGCGTTTTACTTCTGCCACATCAGCAGTATCTAAATAAAGTTCGATCATGGTTTCTACCTTAAACAAAATCTTCGTTTTGATGATGGGATCACTATAGATCTGACAATCGAACGAGATCTTGATTTTGATCAATTGAAATTTCATTTGAAACTATAGTAATTTCATTAAATGAAAGTTAGGTGAAACTTGTAAACGCTCAAATGAAGCTTTCAGTTCGAACAAAGAAAAGCTGTTTATAAGACTTAACCAGCAAGAAACGGATTAAGTACACAGCGGTAGCACAGACCAAGAGGCAAGCAGAGATGTATTTCAATATTCAACGATTCTCTACCCATGATGGCGATGGCATTCGTTCCATTCTTTTTCTTAAAGGATGCAGCTTGTCTTGCCCTTGGTGTCAAAACCCAGAAAGTCGCAGCGAAAAGCATTCACTGTTGTTTGATCAGCGAAGCTGCATGGAAGATTGCCAGCTGTGCGTTTCTGCTTATCAAGCTACAACTCAATCTACTGCGGGTAGTGAAACGGTGAGCGATGGTATTCAACGCATCGACAACCAGATCATCATCAATCGCAAAGCCATCAAAGAAGACCAACTGATCGCGCTGCGAAACGTCTGTCCTACGCAAGCACTGACCGTCTGCGGTGAAGAAGCGAAATCAGACATGTTGTTCGACACCTTGATGAAAGACAAACCTTTCTACGACCAAAGCCAAGGTGGTGTGACCTTCTCCGGTGGTGAGCCACTCATGCAAGCCGATTTGGTGGCAGAACTCGCGCAGCGTCTGCATGACAACCAAGTCTCTACGGCTATTGAATCGTGCATGCATGTGCCGTGGAAGAACGTCGAAAAAGCCGCGCCGCACATTGATTGCTGGTTGGCGGATTTAAAACACACCGATGAAGAGAAGTTTCTTAGCTGGGCGAAAGGTTCACTGAAACGTATCAAAGACAATTTCCGAAAACTGGCACCTATCGCGAAACGCATTGTGATTCGCGTTCCCGTGGTGCCGGGGTTCAATGACAGCATCGAAGAGTTGAAAGACATCATCGATTTTGCGGCTTCACTAGAAAGCTGCCAAGAACTTCACTTGCTGCCGTACCACACGCTCGGCATCAATAAATACCGTTTGCTCGATATGCCTTACGAGTGTTCTGACAAGCCATTAAACAAACCAGAACTACTAGAAAGCGCGATGCAATACGCAAGCGAAAACACCCAACTTAACGTGATTGTAAGAGGTTAACTATGGACCTGAATTACCTTCCTGAGCGTATCAAAGCGCACAAATCGGCACTGGTAAATATCGTAACGCCACCTGTCTGTACCGAGCGCGCAGAGGCATACACTCGTGCTTATCAAGCAAACGAAGACAAACCTGTGATTGTTCAACGTGCGCTAGCACTGCAAGAGCACTTACGCACTCGTACTATTTGGATTAAACACGATGAGCTAATCGTCGGTAACCAAGCGAGCAAAGTACGCGCTGCGCCTATTTTCCCAGAATACACAGTGCGTTGGATTGAAGCGGAAATTGATGAGCTAGCCGACCGTCCTGGTGCAGGTTTTGCGGTCACTGAAGAAGATAAGCAAAGCATCCACAGCATCACACCATATTGGCGCGGTAAAACCGTTCAAGACCGTTGTTATGGTTTGTTTACTGATGAGCAGCAAGAGATCTTAGCCAGCACCATCATTAAAGCTGAAGGCAACATGACTTCTGGTGATGCGCACCTTGCGGTGGATAACGAGAAAATTCTTAAACTAGGCATGAACGGTTTGTTAGAGGATGTTCGTCAGCACCGTGCTAACAATGATGTTTCGACCTTTGAAGGCTTGAAGAAAGAGCAGTTCTATAAATCAGTCGAAATCGTGCTGCTTGCGATTCAAGATCACATGGTGAGCTACGCTGAATTGGCGGCAAAAATGGCGCTTGAAGAGACGCGCCCGCTGCGCAAAGCTGAGTTAGAAAGCATTGCGGCAAACTGTCGTCATGTAGCAAGTCACGCACCAGAAAACTTCTGGCAAGCACTGCAATTGAGCTACTTTGTTCAATTGATGCTACAAATCGAATCGAACGGTCACTCGGTTTCTTTCGGTCGTATGGACCAGTTCCTCAACGAGTTTTATGTTCGTGATATCGAAAACGGCACAATTGAGAAAGACTTTGCATTAGAGCTTTTACAAAGCTGTTGGTTGAAGCTGCTTGAAGTAAACAAGATCCGCTCTGGTGCGCACTCGAAAGCATCGGCAGGTTCTCCGCTGTATCAAAACGTGTGTATCGGTGGTCAGAAGTTGAATGAAAAGGGTGAGCCTGAAGACGCAGTGAATCCCCTTTCTTGGGCGATTCTAGAATCTTGTGGTCAGTTACGTTCGACGCAACCTAACTTGAGTGTGCGTTACCATGAAGGTTTGAACCAAGAATTCCTGATGGGTTGTATCGAAGTGATTAAATGCGGCTTCGGTATGCCTGCGTTCAACAACGATGAGATTGTCATCCCTGAATTCATCAAGCTTGGCGTAGAGAAAGAAGACGCTTACAACTACGCCTCTATCGGCTGTATCGAGACTGCGGTTCCCGGCAAATGGGGTTACCGTTGTACGGGCATGAGCTTCATTAACTTCGCTCGTATCCTGCTCGCTTCATTGAACGAAGGTGTGGATGCAACAACGGGTAAAGCCTTCTTGCCGCACGATAAGTCATTAGCAAAAGGTAACTTTGAGAACTTTGAGCAAGTGACGGCTTCTTGGGCAGAGCAAATCCGCTACTACACCCGTAAATCGATTGAGATTGATACGGTAGTCGACAGTGTGCTTGAACAGCAGGCACAAGACATCTTCTGTTCAACGCTGGTGGATGACTGTTTGGCTCGCGGTAAAACTGTGAAAGAAGGTGGCGCGAAATACGATTGGGTATCTGGCTTGCAAGTCGGTATCGCGAACTTGGGTAACAGCCTAGCAGCCATCAAGCACCTTGTTTTCGATGACGCGCAGATTACTCAGCCTGAGCTAGCAAAAGCATTGGCTGAAGATTTCGACGGAATGGAGAACGAGCAGCTTCGCCAACGTCTTATCAACTTTGCACCAAAATACGGTAACGATGATGACGCAGTAGACCAACTACTGTCAGATGCGTACCAAGTGTACATTGATGAGCTAGAGCAGTTTGTTAATACGCGTCATGGTCGAGGTCCAATTGGCGGCGGTTACTACGCTGGTACATCAAGTATTTCGGCAAACGTCCCATTCGGAGCCTCAACCATGGCAACGCCGGACGGTCGTAAAGCGAAAACGCCATTGGCAGAAGGTGCAAGCCCATCGTCTGGCTCAGACCGTTTAGGTCCAACGGCAGTGTACAACTCGGTCGGTAAGATCCAAGCGAATAAGATTCTTGGTGGCGTGCTGCTTAACCAGAAGTTAAGCCCAGCAGCGGTTGAGTCTGAAGGGGATAAGCTCAAGCTTTCTATGTTGATCCGTACCTTCTTCAACCACCACAAAGGTTGGCACGTGCAGTACAACATCGTCTCTCGTGAGACCTTGTTAGCCGCGAAGAAGAACCCGGAGCAATATCGTGATCTTGTTGTGCGAGTTGCAGGCTACTCAGCCTTCTTCACCGCGCTATCACCAGATGCACAAGACGACATCATCGCACGTACTGAGCACGAACTGTAAGTACACTCACTAAGTAAAACAAAAGGCACCGATTGGTGCCTTTTTACTGATTAACAAACTAATAGATCTAATTTTGCATTGATTAGATGAGTTAAAAGAGAAACTTATTCTGATAGGCCAGGACAATGCTTCGTATCATTTTAAGCGGTTAAAGTGTCAGAAGACACCATTTGCGTTCTCGATATCGCCCCCACTTAGTAAAGAATAAACTCGCATCGAAAAGTCTAAGGCTTGAATTGAATCCCAGTGCTCTACAATTCTGCCGTCTTCGACTCGCCATGTATCGATGATATTCAGCCCTTTTTGATCATTTCCTCTATCGTCTCTATCTAACGTTGCATGGGAATGAAAAATTACATAGTCACCATCAACATAGATGTGTTTAACGTCGTAGGTATAATCTGGATACTCCTCTACAAACTCCCTAAGAAAGTTGACTAGACCTGTCACTTTGTCAGGTAAATTTCTATTGTGCTGCATATAAGTACTTTCGTCGTAGTTTTTCAATATGTAGTCAAAGTCGTGGTTGTTCATCAGGTTTTGCACAAAATCAGTGACTAGTTCTGCGTTTTTCCGTTCTTGCTCCGTCCAGTTCGCCTTCTCTAATGAGGGTAAATCAATGGCTAATATCTCTTTTGACTGTGCGTATACAGTTGAACTTAACAACAGGAAAATAAATGGTATTACGACTCTAAACATAAATAACTCCAATGGCTGATTTAGGTATACATTGATAACCATAGTAATTAATAGTAACTTGCATAACAAGAAGGCACTAGATCCTCGGTTAGGCACATTTTGGTAACTGGCAATGAATGGATAGAAGAATGAGGAATAAAAAATGACAAACGCACAGAGCACAACTAGAAGGGTTTTCCATAACAATACTGATTGCCCTGTACGCAACGTAGTTGCACAGATAGGCGACAAGTGGTCTTTACTTATTCTTTTTGCACTTGTTGATGGCCCTGAGCGGTTTAATGCACTGAAAGCAAGAATAGAGGGGATCTCTCAGCGTATGCTTACTCAGACTTTGCGTGATTTGGAGAGGGAAGGGTATGTGGATAGAACCGTATACCCTGAAGTACCAGTGAGAGTTGAGTATGCACTTACCCTTTTAGGTAGTGAACTTGTTAAGCCTGTCTACGCTCTAGTTTGTTGGGCTGATGATCATCGAGAAGAGATCGAACTCGCTCGCAGAAATTACGATGAAAATCACTAGACTGTTTTGGTGGCTAATTATTCAATTCATATGAGTTATGTTTTATATTTGTGGTGTGTCACATTTTGAACGTTATTAATCGAGTTCTCACTCACCATTTAATCACTATACTCTACCATTAATTATGCAATCTAATGAATATTTGGAAATGCATTTTTATGGGGAATGAATATGAGAGAAATGGAATATGACTATCCTTCTAACTATAACTTAATTTCTATTACCGACCCGTCTAGTTACATCAAGTATGCGAGCGCTAACTTCAATGAAGTCGCGGGCTTTGATGATGGCGAGTTAATTGGTCAACCTCATAATGTTGTTCGGCATCCCGATATGCCAAAACAGGCTTTTAAAGATTTATGGTTGCACCTGAAAAGTGGCAAACACTGGATGGGGATGGTTAAAAACAAGAGAAAGAATGGCGGGTATTATTGGGTGGATGCGTTTGCCTCCCCAGTAAAGAGCAACGGAAAAACAGTAGAATATCAATCTGTTAGATTTAAACCAGAACGGGCATATGTAAAAAGAGCAGAAAAGGCGTACTCAAAGCTAAATGCAGGTTCTAAACCAATTCAAATGTATTTTCCAAGAACGCGCCTTTGGATGAGAGCCGCGTTTTTTATTTTAGTATCTAGTGCTTTAGGTATGACGCTCGAAACGTTAGGTCAGCCCTCTTGGGTGGCTTTCATGGCGGTTTCTTTGTTGTCAATCTTAGCGATTTATGTTTTGACACGATCATTAGAAAAGCTAGCAAAACAATCAAGAAAGGATTTTGATAATCCTCTAATGGAGTACATTTATTGCAATAAAATTAATGATATAGCAGAGATTGAGCTAGCAATGAAAATGAGAAAGCAATACGCAAATGCTTTGCTCGGAAGAATTAGTATTTCAGTCAAAGATTCATGTGACTCGACTCAGCAAAACGCGGATAAAGCTGCAGTCAACAGCGAAAGCGTTACTGAAAATCTCAGCGCACAGAAAGTCCAAATTGATTCCGTATCGGTCGCTGTGAATGAAATGCAAGCATCTTCATCTGAAATATCGGTGAATGCTCAAGCGACGGCAGATACGACATTAAAAGCCCAGCACACAATGACAGAAAGCCGCACTGTGATTGATGGAGTTAACCTTTCAGTTCTTGATCTCGTGGATGAGCTAGGACAAATATCTGAGGTGGTCACGCGTTTAAACAACCAAACAGAACAAGTAGGTTCAGTTGTGGAAGTAATCAGTGATATTGCTGAACAAACCAACCTATTAGCATTGAATGCCGCTATAGAAGCAGCCAGAGCGGGTGAGCAAGGTCGAGGTTTTGCTGTTGTTGCTGATGAAGTAAGAACATTGGCTAAACGGACTCAAGAGTCGACGACGTCAATAAAGGCAGTAATAGAGAATATTCAGCAAGGTAGTCAATCAGCAGTACTCGCGCTCAAGAAAGGGAACGAGAAATCAACGGGTACAGTATCTTTGCTAAATTCGTCTTTAGATTGTATTCAACAGCTTGAAGACCTTGTGCAGGATGTGGTTGAACGCAATCAACAAATAGCAGTTGCAATTGAAGAGCAAGTATATGTAACTGATGAAATTAATGAAAATATTCAAACCATAAACCTTAAGTACAATGAGTCTTATGAGTTAATGACAGAAACAAACAAAATGAATGAAACAGTAAGAAAAAGTACAGAGGACTTGGCAGAAATGATTCAAAAGTTCGCTTAACTATAGTAGCAAAGGCTAAAAGTAGTGAGGGGATCAATTATCTGGAGTTTGTTGGTTTTATAAACATGCGCAATGATAAAAATGTTGGATTGATTCAGACAAAAAGGCACCGATCGGTGCCTTTTGCGTTTTGGCGTGCGTCTATTTACCCATATGTTCGTGGCGCATTCTACCGCAAGATCGACTGCACCATTTGTAATGGAAGAAAATTAGCGAGTCTTAAGATTAGCTTTCTTGTTGTTTGACGAATTGTCCCGGTGTCATGCCGAAATGGTTTTTGAACGCTCTAGTAAAATGGGATTGGTCATTAAAGCCAAGCTCGTGCGCCGTTAAAGCGATATTGACTGAGCTAGAAGAGAGTGCCACTCGTGCTTGCTCCAAACGCTTGTTCATCAGGTACTGATAAGGCGTAACGCCGATGAGCTTTTTGAATTCCCTCAGGAAGTAAAACTTACTACACCCAAGCAAGTCTGCGAGGTCATCAACCGCGATGTTGTTGCCGATGTTTTCTTCGATGTATTGGTCAATCTTATCGACTTGGTGTTGGTCGAACTTAGAGGCTGCAATCTGGTTGTTCTTAAGGTCAAAGTAGTTGGAGTAGTTTTGAATGTAGTGAGTTGCCAGCAGTGAAACCAAGTTACTGAGGTAGATTTTGCCATTTCGCCCTTTGGCTTTCGCTTCCAACATAAACAGCTCAATGATGCCTTTGATGGTCTCATCCAACACGTTGTAGTTGTTCAAAAATTGCAGCTCAATTCCCTCTAAATTTAGCGGGCAGTGTGAGAAAAACTCTTGTTCTTCAATCGCCAAAATCACGAAGTAACAAGGCTCTGCCACATCATGGGTAAACGGGGTTTTAGGTGGATTAATCCAAATGTTGCCCGGGCTGGTTTTCAGATCGGCGAACGTGCCATCCTTTTCGACGCTCCAGTTCAAATCTTTTTCTAGTGCCAATGCAAAGTAGAAGTAAGGGGTGTAGACATTCTTCGGGTAGAAATAAGGGGACGTGCCTTTTTCTACCAATACGCCCGACCAATCTAATCCATGGTTTGAAAACTCAATATCCAGCACGTCGCCACAGCTTGATAGCGCATTAGATTCAGAGTCATAAAACTTAAGCTCGGACTTCATTTTCTTTCCTTTGTTCTCTTCCACTTGCTAGCTGAAATTAGCCGAGTTTTGCACATTTCGTCAACTCATTGAGGGGGCAATAAAGTACAAAAATTTGGGCAGGAATGTTCAATCTTCTCTCGCGGTGCAGCGCTAATCTATACCCAAGTTAGCCGGACAGCTCAGGCAAAATATAAGACAGAGAGGATGCCATGTTTAAGAAATCGCTTTTACTACTATTAGGTAGTTTGCCGTTCACCACCTTTGCTCACTCAGTTTCTGCAAATGACAACAACACGAACCTAGCTTTAGAGGACACCACCATGAAACACATCGAACTCAATACTCAAGTTGGTCAACTAGCTGCAAACCTTTACCTACCAAAAGGTGCGAAAAATGCCCCAGTTGTTATCGTGACGGGTGCGTGGACAACGGTGAAAGAGCAGATGCCAGCGGTGTATGCTCAAGCATTGGCAGAGCGAGGTTATGCTGCATTGACGTTTGATTTCCGTGGTTGGGGTGAAAGCAAAGACCAAGTGATGTACTTAGAAGATCCTGCACGTAAAACTGCAGATATTCGCGCAGTGATTGAAGCGATGAGCCAACTCGATGGCGTTGATGCATCACGCATCGGTGGTTTGGGTATCTGTGCATCGGCGGGCTACATGCTAGATGCGGTTGCCGGTAATGACAAAGTAAAAGCCGCGGCAGTGGTTGCTCCTTGGCTGCACGATAAAGCGATGGCGACTGAAATTTATGGTGGCGAAGAAAGCGCTAAAAACTTACTCGCAGCAGCGGAAGAGGCAGCACATTCAGCGACTCCCGTTTACATCGAAGCGGCAAGCACAACCAATGAGAACGCACTGATGTTCCAAGCGCCTTACTACACAGAGACTGACCGCGGTTTGATTCCTGAATATGACAACCAATACAACGTTGCATCATGGAGTGGTTGGTTGAACTACGATGCTCAAGCAAGTGCAGCAACACAAGATAAACCAGTGCTAATGGTGGCATCTGAAGCCATGGCTCTGCCTGCTGGTGCGCATTGTTACATCGAGAATGCCGGTAGCAACGTTAACGCAGTATGGTTATACGACATCAATCAATTCGATTTCTACGACCAACCAGAAGCGGTAAAACTGGCTGTCGATGAAGTTGTAGAGCACTTCGAAGCGAACCTATAAGGAATCGTATGATGAAACTTAAACAACTGTGGTTGATGTTTATCGGAGTGATTGCCATGAATGTGAATGCTCAAACCATGTCTTTGGACGAAGCGAAAATTCGTAGCAACATTAACAGCTTCTCAGCTTTGGCAGACCAAGGTGCATTTGAATACTTAGGTCGATTGTTCGCTCCAGTATTGACGGTGGATTACACCACGCTGTTTGGTGGTGAAGCTCAGCAAGTCAAACGCCAAGACTTAATGCAGCAGTGGGCGGGGTTCCTACCTGGGTTTGATGCGACATTCCATGACTTGAGCAATTTGAACGTCTCTATTGATGGTGATACGGCGAGCGCGACGGTGGATTTCACTGCAAGTCATTGGCTCGGTGCAGAGGGTTTCTGGGCAGTGTCGGGTGAATACGAGTTTGGGTTGCAACGAGCAGGCGATAACTGGCAAATCACCTCAGTGAAACTGAATCGAAAAGCAGAGCAAGGCAGCCGAGATATCCTGGCAGAAGCGCCCAAGCATGCGGCGCAAAACCTAAAAGCGCGCGAAGCACTGAAAGTGACATACTAATAAACGCGTCAGAGCGTCACAAAGGCACCAATTGGTGCCTTTTCTGTTTGAGCTTTATCGTGTTTGGCAACATAACCATTTGATTAATTGAGTGGTTTCAATAGGGTAGGAGGCAGTTTCAAAAAGAAGGGTAGAAGAACGGATGTTTTTACTCATCGCAATATTTGCAGGGGTAGCGGCGTTAATTTGGTTTTATCGAGAAGGGCAAGTCATTGGCTTAAACCGGATCCTCGGCATACTTTATTTTATTACTTACGCTGTGGTGTATTTGTACGTTCCACCATTTCTCGAAATGGGGCATCAATACATTGGCAAAACTTACGAGTTGCTCCCCATTGCCTGCCTTTATGGCATTTTGCACCCAGATCCTGAGGAAGCAACGACTGAACAGAAGGCGATAAGCTTTTTTTCATGGTGTGGCTTGATCTTTATCAGCTGTTTCTTGTTGTATTTCAAAATGAATGTCTGGTGAGGAGAGCGAGCATGCAAATAGTCAAAGCCAATCTCAGTCATTTAGAGGCGTTTAAGCAGTATGTTGAAAAGTGTGCTCAGGTGGGAATGGAAATGTACGTCGCCGCCCAAAGCGACAGTGAAGCGCTGCTGGAAAAACGAATTGGATACGCGAAAGGCGAAGGTTTGCCGGAAGGTTGGACGCCGTCTTTGACATACTTCTGTATCGAGCAAGGTGTAATACTTGGTTCGATTCGGGTTCGTGATGGTAATAACGACTACCTTGAAAATGTGATTGGGCACATTGGTTACGAAACTGCGCCAGATGTTCAAGGCAAAGGCATCGCTACATTCATGTTGAACTGGGTGAAAGCCGAGGTTCTTGAAGGCAGCGCTATCGTGACTTGTGATGTGAACAATACCGCATCAAGACGCGTGATCGAAAAGGCGGGTGGCGAGTTTCTCAATACATTTTATTCAGAACAAGACCAATACGAAGTGCGCCGCTATCGAGTCATAGCTGGGTGATACCTCGTTGTCCCTACTTAACAACGTAAGGATTACGGAGTGATTGAAAGAAAGCGCGGTATCTATAGCTAAGTAACCTCGAGGTTCTTGGAGCTGCGACAACAAGAATTAAATGAATCTGGTTAAAAGTGCTTTCGGCCTGCTCTACAAGAACAATCAGGGCATGCATTGTCGCTTTACCATGAAACCGATAAGCTGTTTAGCATCTTGCCAAAATAGCAGTATTAGGAAGCGCATCATGGATCTCGATATCTACCAAGTGGACTCTTTCACCACTGAACCTTTTAAAGGAAACCCTGCTGGAGTCTGCCTCTCACAAGAACCGTTACCAGAGGCATTGATGTTCTCTATCGCTGAAGAAATGGCGGTATCAGAAACCGCTTTTCTCTGTTTGAAAGACATGAGACTGCGTTGGTTCACACCTAAAGTCGAAGTGGCGCTATGTGGTCATGGAACATTAGCCACAGCGCAAATCTTAAAAGAACAAGGATTAGCGAAGGTTGGCGATACCATTGCCTTTCAAACTCTCTCTGGTGAGCTTCATGCAAAAGTAAACGAGTCGACAATTGAGCTCGACTTTCCTTCGACTCAGCTTGAAATGGATGTTGAGCAAGATGCTACATTGCTAGCGGCGCTTGGATTGAAAGCAGAGCAGGTGGTTTCTTACGCTCAGTTTGACAGCAAAGGCTTTATTGAAGTCGACAGTGAACAAACCGTGCTGGATCTCGAGCCTAACTTTGATGCATTAAAGAACATTCAAGGGCGCGGCGTGGTGGTAACTGCTCAATCGAATTCTTCGGATCTCGACTTTATCTCGCGCTACTTCGCCCCCTGGGTGGGCGTGAATGAAGATCCTGTCACAGGCTCAGCCCACTGCGCACTGACTCAGTTTTGGTCGCAAAAACTCGGTCAAAATCAGTTCCGCGCTTATCAAGCCTCAGCCCGCGGTGGACATTTACAAACCGAGCTGTTAGAAAACGGACGCATTAAACTGATTGGCTCCGCAAAGACGGTAATCAGCGGAAAACTAAAGGTATAAGGCGATGAAACAATCCATTATCCATATTGCTTTGGTCGTAAAAGATTACGATGAAGCGATTGATTTTTATGTGAATAAGCTGAAGTTTGAGCTGGTGGAAGATACTTACCAACCAGAGCAAGACAAACGCTGGGTTGTGGTTTCTCCACCGGGTTCTAATGGTGTGACATTATTGCTAGCTAAAGCATCTAAGCCAGAGCAGCATGACTTCATCGGTAACCAAACTGGTGGACGTGTGTTCCTATTTTTGAATACCGATGACTTCTGGCGTGATTACAACCGAATGGTAGAGCAGGGCATTAAGTTTGTTCGCCCGCCAGCGAAGCAAGACTACGGCACAGTCGCCGTATTTGAAGATCTCTATGGCAACCTGTGGGACTTGTTAGAGATGAGCCCGAGCCACCCAATGGCGTCGCGTTCATAGATTCATACTAATTGATATTAACAGCGTCTTTCGGGGCGCTTTATTTTTGATAAAAATCCTTCGCAACATTAGCGTGATCTATATCACCTATTGAACGAATCAGATAGAATGGCGGCCACTTTCAATATGCCCTTTTCTAACCGTATCTCGAAAGTGAATTAACAACTTGTTATTTAAAAGAAATTTCCTTCGAGGACGCCGCTATCATTAGTACAAACAATATCACCATGCAATTTGGTGCCGAGCCACTGTTCGAAAATATCTCTGCTAAATTTGGCAACGGCAACCGTTATGGTCTGATTGGCGCAAACGGCTGTGGTAAGTCGACATTTATGAAAATCCTGAGCGGAGCACTCGCGCCAAGCTCGGGCAACGTTTCTATTACTCCGGGGCTGAAACTGGGCGTATTGAGCCAAGATCAGTTTGCGTTCGAGCAATACAGCGTGATTGATGCCGTGATCATGGGCGACCGCAAGCTTTGGGAAGTGAAGCAGGAACGTGACCGTATCTATTCATTACCAGAAATGAGTGAAGAAGACGGCATGAAAGTCGCTGAGCTGGAAAGCGAATTCGCAGAAATGGACGGCTACACAGCAGAAAGCCGTGCTGGCGATATTTTGCTTCAAGCGGGTATTGAAGAAGAGCTGCATTTTGGTTTGATGCAGCAAGTTGCTCCGGGCTGGAAACTGCGTGTGCTTTTGGCGCAAGCTCTGTTTGCTAACCCAGATATTTTGCTGCTCGACGAACCAACCAACAACTTGGATATTCACACCATCAACTGGCTGGCGGAAGAGTTGAACCAACGTAAGTGTACGATGATCATCATCTCGCACGACCGTCACTTCCTAAACTCTGTGTGTACTCACATGGCAGATATCGATTACGGCGAACTGCGCATTTACCCTGGTAACTATGAATACTTCCTTGAGGCATCTGGCCTTCGTCGTGAGCAGTTACTGGCTTCCAACGCGAAGAAAACCGCTGAAATCAACGAACTTCAAGAATTCGTAAACCGTTTTGGTGCGAATGCATCGAAAGCAAAACAAGCCAGCTCTCGCGCGAAGAAGATGGAAAAAATCCAACTCGACGAAGTGAAAGCAAGTAGTCGTGTTAGCCCATCGATTGATTTCGGTGAGGGCAAAAAACTGCATCGTTTAGCCTTGGAACTGCAAGACCTTGGTCACTCGTTTGGTGATGAGCTGTTGTTTGAAAAAGGCAACTTGTTACTTGAAGCAGGCACTCGCCTTGCGATCATTGGTGAAAACGGTGTGGGTAAAACGACCTTGCTGCGTTGCTTAGTGAACGAACTAGAGCAAACTCAGGGCGTAGTAAAATGGTCTGAAAACGCTTCAATTGGTTACTGCCCACAGGACAGCAGTGCGGACTTCGATAATGATCTGACCATCTTTGAGTGGATCTCTCAGTGGCGTACCGTGAAGCACAATGACCTAATGGTGCGTGGCATTCTAGGCCGTTTGTTATTTACCGCTGATGATGCCAACAAAAAAGCGAAAAACTGCTCGGGTGGTGAGAAGAACCGCCTGCTGTTTGGTAAGCTAATGATGCAAGACATCAACGTTTTGGTAATGGATGAGCCAACTAACCACATGGATATGGAAGCGATTGAAGCGTTAAACAGCGCATTAAAAGACTACACGGGCACTTTGATCTTTGTTAGTCATGACCGTGAGTTTGTATCGTCATTGGCGACTTCAATCATTGATGTAAAAGACAAACAGTTGGTGAGTTTCCAAGGTACATTTGAAGAGTACATGGCACACCAACAAAAGGTGCTTAGCGCTGCGTAACCAAGCGCCGATCATCGTGAATAATTGGACGTAAAGATCGTCTTTGAGACGAAGAAAACAACAGATTATTCGCAATAGTGATTTAATCTAAACCTAATAGAGGTAAGGTGGTGAGTACAACGCTCGCCACCCACAATTAAGGAGCCGTTCATGAGCCATGAATTTATGACCGACGAAGAACGTATTGAACTGCAGAAGAACAACCCTCTGCACGGTCTTAAATTAGAAGACATGTTGCAGCAGCTTGTTGACCATTACGGTTGGGAAATCCTCGACACAGCAATGCGTATGAACTGTTTCAACACCAAGCCAAGCATTGCAAGCAGTGTTAAGTACCTGAAGAAAACAGAATGGGCTCGCGAGCGTGTAGAGAACTTCTACCTATACCGCTACAAGCGCATGCCAAAGGCATCTGAATACGAGTACAACCTGCCACCACGCGCACGTACTTTCCGTCATGGATTGGAGCCGCGTGAGCCAATGGAGCTGACGGTTGAATCGATTCTGGCTTCACAAGCTAAGGCTGCGTCTGCGCACAAAGAGCGTTCAGCTAAGCAACGCTCAGATCGTGCTCGCTTTAATAACCGCCGTCGATAAACTTTCAGTTTTCTTGTTCTTGTAGGCTCGATGTCTAAGAGCAGGATGATTTTGATGAAAAGCCAAACTACCCAGTTTGGCTTTTTTATTATCTTTTCTTCAGCTAAACCTTGCTATCAAGACCCTAGCTTAATAATCGAAGAGTACATCTGCTGCGGATCTGACTGACGACTGAATCGCGCTTGAAAGCTCTCCACCACATAATCAATAAAGGCACGTAACTTTTGCGATTGCTCTTTGTGGTAGGGGTAAACGATATATAGTGCATGCTTCTCCATCTGCCATTCAGGGGTAATTTCAACCAATTCACCTGAAGTTAATTGAGGCTCAACAAAGAAGTCTGGCAACAACGCAACCCCATGTCCGGCACATGTCGCTTGGGTGAGCGCCAAACCACTGTTGACAGTGTAAACACTCGCAGGCAGATCAACTTCCAATACCTCACTGCCATTTTGAAATGTCCAACGGCGAGACGTTGAAGAGAGGCTATAGCTAAGTAAGCGATGGTTTATAACGTCACGTGGAGATTGAAACGGCTGCGACTCTTCAAGGTATTGAGGGGAAGCGCAAAGTACACGGCGGATATCCAATAGTTTGCGCGAGCGTAGGCTAGAGTTACCCAATTCGCCTCCGCCACGAATGGCAATATCGACCCCTTGCTCAATCAAATCAATATGTTCATCACTCATCACCACTTCGATGGACAGTTCTGGATGCAGCTTCATAAACTCACAGATGATGGGGTTTAGCTCAATCAACCCTAATGACATCGGCATGCTGATTTTGAGTGTGCCCTTTAATGTGTGGGAAGACTCAATCACTGAGCGGTCTGCGTTGTTGAGTGCATCGAGAACCTGACACACTTGTTGATAATAGAGCTGACCATTATCGGTAATGTGTAAATTGCGGGTAGTACGGTTAATCAGAGGGCTTTTCAAATAGCTCTCTAATTCATTGATGTTCTTACTTATTGCGGCTTTTGAAAGGTTTAAATCTTCTGCTGCCGCGACGAAGCTACCTAGTTCCACCACTCGACGAAATACGGTTAATGCTCTGATCTTATCCACGCATTAGTTTCCTCATGTTTTTATTGTTCACTAATGGTGAACTATATAGCCACTATTATAGTGTTTATTCACTGGTGGGAGTTAATTAATATCACCTCATTCACTGAGTGCCCGACATAAGTAGGGGCAAACGTAATTAGGATTCCACTATGAAAAAGATCGTCGCATTTACTGGTAGCAACAACAGCCAATCAATCCACAGCCTTTTAGTTCAAGCGTTGGCAAACCAAGCTAAACAAACAGAAGTAAACACCATTGACCTAAATGACTTTGAATTGCCAATGTACGGCTTGGACGTTGAAGGTCAGGGCATCCCAGAAAACGCACACAAACTGCGTGCAACGTTAAACGAATACGATGCGATCATCATTGCATCACCAGAGCACAACGGCTCAATGCCAGCATTCCTGAAAAATGCGATTGATTGGCTATCGCGTGTTGCACCCCAAGGTACGTCTTTCTTTGGTGACACCAAGAAACCGGTTCTACTGGTTAGCACATCTCCGGGTGCAAACGGCGGTGCGACTAACATCAAAACCATGGCTGAGTTGATGCCTTGGTGGGGTGGCGATGTAAAAGGCACATACAGCCTAGGCGGCTTCTACGACAAGTTCCAAGATGGCAAATTTGATGCTGGGACCTCAGCTGAACTGAGCGAGCTAATGACGTCTTTCGAGAAGTCTCTTTAAGTTATCTATACTCGCATAAGTAGCAATTCATCAGGGTAGCCAATCAAGAAAGGTAGGTAAGATATGGCGGTATTAGAACAAGGCGTTTGGTATCCAAACAAAGACGCAAGTGAGCTGACAGCAGAAGATCAATTCGCGTTACCAAGTCAGATCGAAGCAGGTCGCTATCACTTGTACATGTCGTTGGCTTGTCCATTTGCCCATCGCCCTTACCTAGTGATCAAGTATCTTGGTTTGGATGAAGTTATTTCCGTCTCTTCCGTCGCTGCAAAGCGTTATAGCAATGGTTGGGAGTTTGATGACGCACATCCTGATCCTCTATACCGCGCGGATAATCTAGCGGAGTTGTATGTAAAAGCGAAAAGCGACTACACCGGACGCGTAACCGTCCCTTTACTGTGGGATAAGCAAAACCATGCGATTGTGGGTAATGATTCAGCCGCAATGGCAATGGACCTCGCTACGCGTTGGCTATCTTTGGCAAAACATCCGGTGGAGTTGGTACCAGCCGCATTGCGTGGAGAGATCGAAAGCCTAAATCGATGGCTTCACAGCAATGTGAATGGCAAGGTATATCAAGTCGGCTTTGCAACCACGCAAGCGCAATATGACCAAGCGAGTGAAACCTTGTTTGATGCGCTAGAGAAATTGGATAAGCGTTTGGGGCAGTCGCGCTACTTGCATGGTGAAGACGTTACCCTATCAGACTTGTTCTTGCTGCCAACATTAGTGCGCTTCGAGGCTGTGTATGAAGTTCACTTTAAAGCCAACAAAAAGCCCCTAAAGGCGTACCATAACTTGTATCGTTACATGCTGGATTTGGTTGCTGATGACCGCATTCGCAGTACCATCGATATTGATTACATGAAGCTGCATTATTTCTTCTCGCACAAGCACATTAACCCAAATGGGATTGTGCCTGCAGGACCTGAGATTGAGTGGATCTAATTCGAATCTAATAAAGAAAGCCGGAGATTACCTCCGGCTTTGTTTTTATAGCTGCGCCGTAATTTCCTCTATCTCTTGCTGCCATTGCTTTTGCATCGCTGGTTTTTGATGTTTGGGTTTTCGCCCTAAATCGGCTTCCAGTAAGCTTTCCAGTTCCAACAGTCTTTCTAGCATTTGCTCTTCGGATTGTTCATCAGACGCGGTGTTTGTTTCCATCGACATTACTTCATTGCAATGATGCGATATGGCTGATTTGGGAGCAGTATCAGTTACGCGTTGGTACACTTCTTCCGCGCTTAAATACTCCGTCAGTAAGCCATTTTCAATAAACCAGAATCGATTACAGCTTTGTTCTATCAGGCTTCGGTCGTGACTCACCAATAGGGCGGCACCTTCGAAGTTTTGCAGAGTTTCAATCAACTCCTCTTTGCCTTCCATATCCAAATGGTTGGTCGGTTCATCTAAAAACAACATGTGATAGCGAGCGAGGGTTAAGCCAACAAACAGCAGCCTTGCTCGTTCCCCACCACTTAGACTGACGACTTTCTGTTCGTGTCTTGCGTACTCGAATCCTGCACCAATTAGCGAACGTTTTGCCTGTTCACTGCTGATGCTGGCAAACGACTGCAACGCATCTGTGATGGATTGATGATCGTCGAGTTGCCTTAGAGATTGATCGTAGTAACCCAAGCGACAGCGATCGTGGAAAGTCACACTCTCATGTTGGTTGCCTTGGTCGGTTTGGATGGCTTCATACTGACGATAAAGCAGATTCAACAACGTCGATTTGCCGCAACCATTACTGCCTAGAACGGCAATTCGGTCGCCACTTTTGACGCGCATTTCTGCCATATCAAACAAGTGATAATCACTGTTTGGTGGCGTTACCGAGAAAGGCAAAACCTCTAACAGTCGATTTGCTGGCATTGACTCACCTTGAAGTTGTAGCGCCCACGGTGTGCCTTCTGTCAGTTCGGTTTGTTCTTCCTCTAAACGTTCTTTGCGCGCAAACATCGTCTTGGCTTTTCGAGCAAGATCTTCGTTGTCGTAGACTTTGCCCCAAGTGGCTAAACGCTTGGCGCTTTTTTCGATTCGGTCGATCTCTTTCTGCTCGCTGGCATGGCGAAGTTGATCGGTTTCATCTTTCTCTTTCAATGCTTGTCTTGCTTGAGAACAAGGCAGAGAGAAATGATGCAGAGAGCGATCTCGCATGACCCAAGTGGTGTTGGTGACGCGATCGAGTAAGGTTTGATCGTGAGATACCAATACGAATGAGCCTTTCCAGTTTAATAGGAATTGCTCTAACCAAAGGAGCGATGGCAAGTCCAAGTGGTTGCTTGGTTCATCCAGAAGCAGTAAGTCAGGTTGATGGATAATCGCACGAGCAAGCAGGAGTCGCATTTGCTGACCTCCGCTGCAATTCTCAACCGGCATGTGTCGTTCTGTGTTTGAAAATCCGAGTTCATCCAATAAGAGTTCGGCGCGCCAGATCTCATCATCGGATAAGGATTCCGCTAACGCATCTAAGACAGAATGTGTGCTTAATGATTCAGGTAAATGCTGCTCAACATAACGCATCAAACATGAACTGGCTTTGGCAACCGTGCCTTGGCTTGGTTCAAATTGACCGCTAAGCAGTTTGAGTAGGGAGCTTTTACCACAGCCGTTATGACCGATAAGACCAATTTTGTCGCCACGATGAATCGTAAACGTCAGGTCTTTGAAGATTGGTGTTGCTGTGTGAGAAAGGGTTAGTGATTGTGCAGTTAAAAAAGTACTCATAGTGTTCTCAAGAATTTTGGGCGTAAGGCGCCGTTGTCATAGCTGACAATAATTCTTCGAGCTTGAGGGAAAGTACTCGGGTGACGTGTTTTCGTCGAAAGGTAATTATTCGCTCAAGTCGAGATTATCGCAGCGCGAAATCTGAAACTCTTGAGCGGTCCTTCATGCCATAAAAACGTGGGTTGATTGAACACCACAAAGACATAAATTCCTCCTTAATTTCGTTGTAAGTGTTGCCACTTTTGGTTGATAGATGCGCTAGATTCTAACCCTAAAAGTGGCAATGTACAGATAGCTTGATGAAAAAATGATGAGAGGATCACCAAGGTATCACACGCTTTTAGCGATATAAGCTGAACTTCTTGGTCAATTCTCGAAGAGTTTCAGTCTCGCCGAACAAGCAAATACCCAAGTATTCTAATTCAGCTTCCGGCGTGTTTTTGGTGGTTTGCTGTTGTACTTCAGAGCCGCCCTCTACCATGGTGTGAGTAAAATCGGAGAAGGGGATGCCTTTCTCGAGTGCTTCTTGGCGAAGCTTTCTGATTTTGTTGGAGTTGTCCGTTCTCAAGACGATAAACGGATAGTGCGAGATATTTGGATGAACATTGCCGTCGAGGTCGTAATAGTCGGTATAGACTGCGTCGCCATCAGAAAGTTGATTCGCAAGGCTTACACTCAAGTGTCCTAATACGTTAACGGCGCGTCCCACTTCGACTTTTTTACTGATTACGGCAACAAATCGTTTTTGGTTTTCGTCGGGAAGTTGATTCATGGAGGACCTCGTTTATCTAATAATCTGGCTATTGTTTAACTGTCTCCATTGTATTTCCTCGCACGCGCAATTTTGTTTCTAACATTGCTGTTGATAAGCCAAGTTTGCAATAAACGAATGATTTAATCGTTTTTCATGCAATAAGATTTCCCGAGTTTTCTAATAGACAAGACACCAACGGACTGTCGGTGCCTAAGTAGATGATGAACCAAGTTCTATTGTTTGTTTAGCTCAGCCGCTGTATCAACAAAGATGCCTTGGATGTCTTTCGCTTCACGCTCTGTTTGACCACCATGTTTTAGGAACGCGTCGATGATTGCTGCGGTTTTTTGCTCTTTTGCGCGCTCTAAGAAGTAACGCAATTCTAGCTCTGCACCTGCGTCTTCATCTTTGATAGAGGTTGCGATGATCTCTTTGTACATTACGATGTCACGCACTTCTAGTTGGCTAATCACGCCTAATGTTGCCGCTAAGAACCCATCTAACTCTGCTTTAGGAACAAACTGAGTAATGATGTTTAACTGCTCTGCTTGTTGTGCCGTAAAGTCGTTACCAAGTAGCAGTGCTTGAAGCGCTTTGTCTTTGCCCATGCGACGAGCGAACTGTACCGCACCTTGACCACCCGTTGGGATGTTGACGTGAATCTCTGGCTGAGCAAATGCTGCGTTTTCAGTGCCGTATGCCAAGTCACACGCCATCACAAACTCATTACCGCCGCCACGAGCCACGCCATCAACCACAGCAACCGATACTTGTTTCATCGATTTGATGTTGGCAATCATGTGGTTGAATTCAATTGATGCTGCCTGACCACCTTGTGTGCCGTTGATTACGTTCAAATCTAAATGCGCCAAGAAGAAAGACTCATGAAGTGATTTGAATACCACTACTTTCGTATCGCGGTCATCTTTAAGCGATAGGACAAATTCGTTGATTTCATTAATCAAATCGATAGTCAGTACATTCACTGGTGGGTTGTTGATTTCAACAGTAGCGATGCCATTTTGTTGTGTGATTGATAGAGTTTTCATAGCTGTTTCCTTAGCGTTAGTAAGATCAGTAGACCTCGGTAACGCGAATTTATTGGTTTGGTATTGGGGAGGTTTGTGTCTCTCCCGTTGTGTGCAGCTACTATAGATTTGTTATAAGATGAGAAAAATAAGCTAAATGGCATATAATTGGTGCCATAATGGCAACAATAGTTTTTTAGGTAAGACGTTATGGATTTCTCTAGTCGTTTATTGCTGCTACTTGAAGTGGTCGAGCTTGGTTCGTTCACTAAGGTATCAGAACAGAAGAATGTGGATCGTTCGGTGATCTCAAAGCAGATCAGCCGTTTGGAAGAGGAGTTGGGTGTTCGATTGCTCAACCGAACCACGCGCTCCTTATCATTGACGGCTGCTGGGAATGAAATGGTCAACCAAGCCAAATCCCTTCGTACACTTCTCAGTGATACTCACCGTTTGGCGCAGAATTATCACGAAGAGCCTCGCGGTGTCTTGCGCATTACCAGCTCGACCATGTTCGGGCGTCAATACGTTCAAGATGCGATTTCGGTGTTTCAACAACAATACCCAGATGTGGAGTTTGAACTGCGCTTAGAAGATCGCATGGTTGATATGGTACAAGAGGGCTTTGATATTGGCTTCCGAATTGGGCGACCTAAAAACTCGAGCTTGATTACCCGTAAGATTGCGCGAAGTCGTCTGTTGATTGTTGCCGCCCCTGCGTTTTTAGAAAAGCATGGTGAGGTGAACAGTCTTGAGAAGTTGGAATCTTTACCCGCCACTATTTACGCCGCTCCAGGGTTGTTATTCGATAAATTCGGCTATCAAGATGAGCAAGGTAAACAACAGCACTTTCAGCTTAATGTCGCTTATAAAGTGAATGATGTGGAAATGTTGGCAAGAAGTGCAGCAGGAGGAAATACGCTTGCTGTAGTGACCGCACAGATGGTTCAAGACGAAATCAAACAAGGCAAGCTAGTGCCAATCATGACGCACTTGAACATTGATGATTTCGGTACCTTTTATGCCGTGTATCCGCACCGAGATGCACCGATTAAAACCAAGTTATTTATCGACACACTCAAATCTATTGTGGGAGAAGAGACGCCCATTTGGGAAAAGAACATTCCAAACTTCGACAAGATGTACGGGCGAGGGAAGTAGAGAACATCAGTAGTACTTATTCTCGGTAAACTCAATCCACTCATCAAACACTTGTTCCAGCGGTTTATCGGTCACTTTAGAGATGTCACCATTGGTTTGAATAAGGGTGATTAACCCATCCGAACCATAACTTTGCTGGATAAACTCACCAATGCTATAACCGATACGGTACACGGCTCCTTGGCTATCCCAACCGTTACCTTCTTTAAGAATTTTTGCGTATTGTCTAAATTCCTCTTTTGTTGATGGTTTACGCCAGCCATATTCTTTTTCGGCTTCATAACAAGCGATCGCTTCCCAGAGCCATCTTGGATTGTTGATAATATTAGGGTTTATTGCAGTCGTTACTAGATGTACATATTCATGGTATGCGGTGTCCATTGTACTTTGGGAACCTGTATCGCGGAGTAATATTTCATTCTCGCTTATATAGCCCGTAGACCAAGGGTAACTCTGACCTAAAAGGTGTTTTTGATAGGCTAAATATTGGTTTCGGTCTTTCCAGATCCTTACCGTAATGGCTGGCATTTCTTTTACTTTAAAATCAGTAATTAGCTGAGGAGTTTTACTCGTAAGTCGATGATTAATATGTTCGACAATGGAATCATCTACGCCAGAATAAAGCACATACTTAAACTGGCCTTTATCAATGAAAGACTCTTTTGTTGCAGCGTTAGAGAAAAATGAAAGCAGAGCCAAAAGAACGACAATACATCTCATAATCACCCTTCCTTAAGAATTTATAAAACCCTATTGGTAGATGAAGTGAGGCATTTTTACCAGCAAGAAACCTGAATATGCGACGCTCTTCTAGTTAACACACAAACAGGATGGATTAGCATGTGGAAGATTAGCCAAGTATCCGTTCGACCTGCTCAATAACATAAGCCTCTTCTAGCGCTTTACCCAACATCAACTGATGGTTCAGCAGCCCTAGTATTAGGGTATAAAGCGATTCTTTGTGCTTCGCTGAAACGTAGTTTTCTAGCATCGTTATGTACTTTTGATTCGCAAGCAACATGCATGGATCGGTGGCAATGTTTTCTTGTCCAATCACATCAATGTAATCAGAGACAAGCTTCATTTCTTGGAAGAAACGCGGAGCCATTTGTAGGAAGATCAATACGAAGTTTTCGACTTGTTGCTCTGTACTCGCTTTACTTGAGTTTGGTCTGTCTGCTAGCACTTCTGCATCAAAGTTGACGATGGCCTCTGTTGCGGCTTTGAATAGTTCATCCTTACTTTTGTAATAGTGATAAACCGCACTTTTGCTCATTCCTAACTGTTCGCACAGCTGTCTCATACCAATATTTTTGTAACCGAACTCAAGGAATACTTCGGTTGCTTTTAAGGCAATTTCTCTACGTCTGCTCTCATGATCGACGATCTTCGGCATGGTTTTCTTCTCAGCTTTTATTACCGCAATGCCCCGCAGTATAACACAAGATCTTTTATTTAGACCGAGTGGACAAAAAAGATCTTTACCTAGCTCTCAAAGCGTATTAATTTAAAAAGACCAAGTGGTCGAAATAAGGTTTTAGTATGAAAATTGATTGGAGTGTTCCTCAAGCAAGAGCGGGTTTCTGGGGTGGAGTTGACAAGTTGATTGGTCCGGGTGCAACGAAAGCAGAAAAGAATTTACAGCTGTATGTCCCTTTTGCTGCTGGCTTTGTCATGGTGGTTTATGCGTACTTTGCACAACTAGGTTGGTCTGCGACTCAATATGTCATCGCGGGTTTGCTCACAGTGGATATCATCGGCGGCATTATTACCAATGCGACGTCTACGGCAAAGCGCTGGTTTCATCGTGAAGGGCAAGGCTTTAAGCAGCACATGAGCTTTATTCTGACTCATTTCGTGCAGCTTTCTCTCTACAGTTGGGCGTTCTTGAATTTCGATATCATGTGGATTGTTGTGATCGGTGGTTACATGGTTCTGGCATGTAGCCTAGTCATGAAAACACCGTTGTATTTACAACGTCCTGTGGCGCTAACTCTGTATTCTCTGAGTGTGATTATTTCGATTTACTGGGCACAAGCACCACAAAGTTTGGAATGGTTTTTACCACTGTTCTACCTAAAGTTATTGGTGAGCCACGTATTGCGTGAAGAACCATACCGACCAGAACAAGAATAGGACATCATATTATGAAAACGCACCCTCGAATTTTAATTGCGGGCTCAACGGGGTACTTAGGCTCGAATATTGTTGAATCCCTGATGGAGCAGCAAGCCGAATTTAAAGCGTTGGCAAGAAACAAAAGCAAGCTCCTTGCGATGGGTCTACAAGAGTCGCAGGTAATAGAAGTTCAAGTAACTCACCCCGATGAGCTTAAAGGCGTTTGCGAGGGTGTCGATGTTGTTATCTCATGCTTGGGCATTACTCGTCAGCAAGATGGATTAGGTTATTTGGATGTCGACTACCAAGCAAATTTGAACTTGCTTGAAGAAGCAGAGCGAGCTGGTGTCGGTAAATTCATCTACATCTCTGCGTTTAATGCTCAGAAATATCCTCAAGTTCGTCTGCTAGAGGCGAAAGAGCGCTTTGCGAGCAGACTTCTGCAATCAACAAAATTAACCCCTTGTGTGATTCGCCCGAATGGTTTTTTCTCTGATATTACCGAGGTGTACAGCATGGCGAAATCGGGTCGAGTGTTTACTTTTGGCGATGGTGGAAACTTGCTTAATCCCATTCACGGAAAAGACTTGGCGAGGTTTTGTGTAGAAGCGATTGAACGAAATGATACTGAACTAGATGTTGGTGGTCCAGATGTGTTGTCAGTCAATGATATTGCTTGGCTCGCGTTCAAATCTCAAAACAAAGTGGAGAAAAATACGCAGCTACCGGACTTCCTGCGCACCGCCGGGCTGTCGTTAGTACGTCACTTGCCGGAGAAATGGGGCGGTCCTGCTGAGTTCTTCCTGACCATGTTAGGCGGTGACAATATCGCGCCGACTTATGGTCATCATCGACTGGAAGACTACTTTCGTAAGCTCTCTGAAGATGACAACATCTGAGTCAGTTCATCGATTTAAACGGGACTCCACCCAAGTACTCACCCATGACTTCGGTCGGAAAGGGGGAGGTCATGTGCTTCATTGTCGATAAAGTAAACAATGTCTGAATCGTTAGTAGGGAATACTTCATGAACCAACGCCAATTCCAGCAGCAAGCATTTGACTTCAGTGATCAAAACTTAATTGTCGGCAATGTGGATCAATGTCCATTGCCACCAGAAATCTTGGCGTTTACGACAGCGGACTCAGAGTATGTTGTCGAAACGTTTGAAAGTGGTTTGACGGCGCAGGTATTTCATATTCGTGTCGGCGGACGAGACTATACGCTCAAGAAAAAACGCCCGCAGGCGAAAGTGCAAAACCCTGATGGTCAGTACTCCTTTCTGAATGAAGTTCAACGCCGTCTTGATTTTCAAACTCAAAAAGACAATCCGAATTTAACTGAGGATTTTAAACACATTGTTGAGACCGTTTATGCTGATTATCGTTTAGGGATCATTGTTTCAGATTGGATTGAGGGTTCGTCAATTCAAGCCCTAACTGAGGACTTATTAGGGCAGCTATTCTCGACTCTATTTGTCTGTGAGCGAAGTGGGTTGTTTGAGTGGGATTTGTGTTCAGGGAACTTGCTGGTGGATAAACAAGGTCAGCTAAAGTTGTTCGATTTTGGTTATATGTATCGGTTTGACCCGTTAAGAGAGTTCAACAGCAATGGTATGCATGACCCTCTGTTTGATGCTTGTGAGCGATTTGAAACGCGCTTCCTCTCTGGTTGGTTATTGGAGCAAGATTATTCCCGAAAAGAGGCAATGCAGCTATTCAAAAACGTGAAACAACAAGGCTTTAAGATGCTTGAATACAAGCGGGACTGGTTAGTTCAAAACGATGCCGTGCCAGAAATCGTAGAGCGAGTGCAAACGTCTATGGAAAAGATACAAACAGCGCTAAAGTCTGATGCTGAGTTGGAACATCTTTTCACGCTTGAGATGTTTCGTTCGCATGTGCTCGATATTGAAGATGATTTGGATGGTAAAAGTTGCACGCCAACCACAATTAAACGTGTGCAGTTTGTTTTAGATATGCTGCAGCAACATTATGGTTTGTTGGTTAAAGGAGGTGTGTTGTTTTATCAAAATGCCGCTAAGAGTAAAGCCGAACTGATTCAAACCTACCAAGAGAAACACGAATTGGTGCTGCAGTACCAACTTTAGTTTTCGGCGTCGAGAAAACAAAAAAGCACACGAGAGGTGTGCTTTTCCATGCCATTGCCTAGGCAGGTGCTAAGTGGCATTACTTCGCTTGTTGCATCTCAGCCAAGCCACCCGCGTTATGAAGGTTGGTAAATCCTTGCGATTGTAGGTACTGATACGCTTGCCCTGAGCGATTACCACTGCGGCAATAAAGCACGATTTGCGTATCTTTATCGACATTAGCAAAGTGTTTATCCAACTCAGAAAGCGGAAAGTTAATCGCATTGTCTAAGTGACCATCGGCAAACTCTTGCGGTGTGCGCACATCGACAATCATTGCGCCTTGCTCAATCCATTGCCAACCTTGCTCTGCACGTTCAGAAGCAAATACCGATGGTGCGCTGAAAGCTAAGCTCAAACAAGTGAAAATGATCGGGAGTAGTTTTTTCATTGAGTTCCTTTCCTCAAGGTCAATTGCCCTTAATCGTTCTGATGAAGATTATACGTGCGATTATCAAACTTCGATGTGGCATTGGTCGAAATGTCGTAATTCAGCGTGTTATGACTTTAACCCTAACATGGCACCAAACACCAATAATCCAGCGCCACAAGCTTGGTTCAACCTGTGTTTAACGCGCAGTAATAAGCTCTGTAATCGCGGTGAGGTAAATAAGATGGCAACCATAGAAAACCAAATCCCGTGTAGCGCAATCATGTAGACACCGTAACCCAAAGCTAGGTGCTGCGATTCTGTATTCGGGTCGATGACTTGGCTAAAGATACTCAAGAAGAACAACATGGTTTTTGGGTTAAGTACATTGCACAAAAAGCCTTGGAAAAAGAACTGCCAAATGGAGATGCTTCCTTGTGTTTCCCCCTCTATCTTCTGTTGAGAATCAGCCCCAAAAATCCCTTTCAATCCGAGATAGATCAGATAAGCCGCACCTAGGTAGCGAATCAAGCTGAACAACCATTCGTTCTGTGAAATTAAGTAACTGATGCCAAGCAATGAATAGGTAATATGCACCGAAATCGCAAGACTAATGCCCACGGCACTCCAAATTCCCGCTTGTCTGCCCCTGTTGAGGCTGTTTCTAAGAACCAATACAAAATCAGCTCCGGGACTGATGACAATGAGTATGCCTAATAAGGCAAGGCTGAAAAGCTCCATGATGTTTCCTGTTTCTTCGTTGTTATGAATGGGGCAATTGTAGGTCGAGAGTTCGGAGACTATAATCGAAACAAATTCTGCTAAGTGTGAGAAAAAGTCACAGATGAGGCACCTTAAATCCTTTCATGTTTTCCATGTCGCAGCATCGTCTGCGAGTTTTAGCGAGGCAGCAAATAAGCTCAGTATTACGCATGGCGCAGTGAGTAAGCAGATCAAAGTGTTGGAAACCTATCTGGCTCAACCTCTGTTCTACAAACAAGGGCGCAATATGTTGCTCACTAAAGAGGGGGAGATGCTGAAAAGCTATACCGAACAAGCATTCCAAGCGTTGGAAACTGGCGTGAACAAGCTGGTGCAGGAAAAGCATCAATACCTTGAAGTCTCTTGTGAGCCAACGTTAACCATGCGTTGGTTGATGCCGAGGCTTTCCGCGTTTAATGATGGTTGTGACGCAGATGTTCGGCTTTCGACTGCGGGAGGACCTGTAACGCTCGGCTCGACAGGGCTTGCTATGGCAATTCGTCGAGATGACTTTGAGCCTTTGTATCACTACCCCAAAACCAAGCTGGTGGAAGAGTGGGTGGGTCCAGTGTTTTCACCAGACTACTGGCAGCAAGTGAAAAGTGATTTGAACTCCGTGAAGCTATTACACAGCCAAACCAGACCTGAAGCTTGGCACGAATGGATGCAGCGCTCTGGTGAAGCGTCGATGAACGGAAAAGCAGAACAGTCTTTTGCACACTTCTATTTCTGCATTCAAGCTGCAGTCGACGGTTTAGGCGCGGCGATGGGCTCTTATCCTCTAGTGATGGACGACCTCGAACGCGGCAACCTTGTTGCGCCATTTGGTTTTGTGCCGTCAGGGCATGACTATGTCTTATTGACTCAAGACAAAGCACGCTCTGAACTGGAGCAAAAATTTGTCCATTGGCTGCAAAACCAAATGGCGGAGTGTGTGCCTTGCACCTAAGAAACAAAGAGAGACCCTAGTCAGGGCGCGCTGAGTTACTTAAAGTGGTTGAATACGTGCTACACAATGGAAACTTAGGAAATGGAAAACCTCAATATTGTTGAAATTAAATCTTTTGTCCCGGCGAAAGATTATGAGCTATCAAAGCGTTTTTATCAGGCGTTGGGTTTTAAGATGCCTTCGGATTTTGGTGGTGTGGCGTACTTCTTCAAGGGCAGTTGCTCATTCTTGTTGCAAGATTTTTATGAGCCAAAACACTGCAATAATTTCATGATGCATTTGCTGGTGGAAGATGTTGCCAGCTGGCATGAACATGTTTCGAGTGTCGCTCTGGACTCATTCGGAGCCAAGATGACGGAACTGGTTGATCAACCTTGGAAGATGCGAGAGTTCTGTTTGCACGATCCTAGTGGCGTGCTGTGGCGTATTGGTCAGAATATCTAGCGTAGAATTAAAGCCCATTTGGAGTCATCTGAACGTGACACCATATTGCATCAGTTTCTTTTTCCTCCGCGCTGAACATTTACTTCGGCAGGAGGGTAACCGAATGTTTTTTTGAATGCATTGGTAAAGTTGGAAGGGTGTTTATAGCCCGCATTGTAAGCTGCTTCCGTAATCGTTGCCGCACCGATTTCTAGATTCAAACGGGCAACCTCCAATTTTCTCCTCCTAATATAGCTTTGAACACTGCAGCCGAGCGTGGTCTTGAATTTGCGCTGTAGGTTAGATTCGCTCATGGCTGCAAATTCAATGAGCTCTTTAGCTGATAGTTCCCTATCGAGATTTGCTTCAATATAGCTCACTAGGTGGTCTAGTGCGTGATCACCTTGAGAGTTTCCTTTGCCACCTTTTTCCGAGAGCCCCCCTTCATTCGGCAAAGAGCAGAGGACTTGCTCAAATACGTTGAGCAATAATCTTTGGGTCAAAGTTTCAATGTGAAGTTTTTCTAATAAACCTTCTGGCGTGCCCCTATTCGTTATGTCGTAAGCGAGGTGAAGGATCGCTTCATTAATTTCTATCGGGCAATTCGCCATATGTTGCCCCGTGAACGCTTCTATAACCGAGTTTTTCTCTGACCTTTCTGCTACCCATGTAACTGGAGTGACGATATTGAGTTTAGTTACGGTGTTGTTTTTATGAAGTATTCGCCTAAAAGTGACCGGTTTAGTGAGATTAACAAGGACACCTTGCGGTGAATGAGTTGCATCAAGGGTAAATCTCAAGTTGTCGTAGCCAAAATTCAGTTTCCCTTCAAGCAAAAGGACCAATATTAATGACTTTCTAGCGGTTGAGATGACTTGATAGTCCGCGAGTTCTGTCGTCGTCCCTCCATTGATAGAAAAGCCATCTTTAACTTTGTAACGGGTGCACTCTCCTTCGATCAAATGCTCTGAAGAGGTTGCAGTATCAGACACCAATACGTGGGTACGATCGTAATTCTTCCAACGAATCAAAGCGTTCTTGGGAAAAGAAGAAAGTCGTTTAGCCATGTTTTCTACCAATTTTTCATAAAAATACGTTGGTGATGAATAACAGAATGACTGTTTTGCATAACCAAATTTGCTGTTACAAAGTTCAAAAAAACTTATCATTAATGAGAATCAATATCATTAAAAATATGACGCATGATGAACTTTATTGTATTGGCCGCACTGCTATCTACATCAAATGCATTGGAAAGTAATGAGACTCTGAGCATAAATTCAGAGCAGCGACTAACCGTAGATAGTCAGGATACTTTTCCCTTACGCGTTGAAAAAACGAGTTATTTTCGCGGGTACATTAAAAGTGAAAAAGCGCTCGATAGTGTCGTTGTTAAGGACGAAAACGGAGAGGTAGTCAAAACTCTAATTAGTGTTCCAACTGCAGAGTTAGACCTGTTTTGGTATGTAGAGAAACCGGGAATCTACCATATCGAGATCGTTGCTGCTGAGAAGTGTGCGGTGGGAGTATCAATATTGCTGAACGCCTTGGATCTAAAAGACAATCAGTATGTTTCTCCGGATATCCCTATTATCAGTCCAATAATCGCGCATACCTCACAGCAGTTAGAGCAGGGGAACCCTGCAGCTGAACAAGAGTTCTGGCAACAAGTTTTTCAGCAAGGCGGTGCTCCTTTGATTGAGCACAGCGATGACGATTCTACTCTGATTACATTTTTGTACAGAGGCCATGTTAATAACGTTAGAGTACTGGGGACACCCTATGGTGGGCACGCTCATTTGAGTCAACTTGGCGATACAGATATCTGGTTTCGCTCTTATCAAGTTCCTAATAGCACTCGCTTATCTTATCGAATTGCCCCTAATGTTCCCCAATTGTTGGATGGTGAAAGCAGAGAACAGCGACGTGCCGTTCTAGCGACACTAAAACCAGATCCATTGAACTTTAAGCCAATGCTTGGAAAAGGCGATAATTTATCCAGCTCCGCGTCAACAGTAACTCTTAAGACTTGGAGTAATGATGTGTTTACCCAACAGAGTGGGAATCCAAAGGGGACGATTGCCGATCATACATATGTAAGTCCGGAAAATGCTCGCACTAGAAAGATCAGCATATATCAACCAAACGAAATCTATTCAATCAGTCGTGATTCTCCAGTCTTAATTTTGTTTGATGGCGATGCTTATTTAGAACGAGTACCAACGCCTCTCATTCTCGATAATTTGATTGCTAATGAGAAGGTTCCCGCGATGAGAGCGATCTTTGTTAATACCCCGATGCCGAGTATGCGTGCGGCAGAGCTCACACCTAACAAAGCCTACGCTGACTTTCTCGCTGATGAGCTTATGCCATGGCTTTGTGATACCCAGAATATCTGTCCTGATGCCAAAAATACGGTGCTTTCAGGATCAAGCTTCGGAGGTTTAGCCTCTATGTACATTGCACTCCAGCACCCTGACCGTTTTGGCAAAGTATTGAGCCAATCTGGTTCTTTCTGGTGGGCTCCTCAAGCGACTGAAATACAAAGTAGCCATAGCAACTGGATGGCGGATGTTGTCGGGGCAGAAGCCAAAAAAGATCTTGAGATATACCTAACAGTTGGGCAATTCGAAGTCGAACCTGAGTCAAACAGTATTCTCGCTACTAACCAACAGCTTTATCAGGCACTTAAGAGTAAGGGATACAAGGTTGCTATTGAGAAAGGAGCAAGTGGACACGATTACTTTAGCTGGCGCGCGATGCTAGCTGGTGGGCTGATAGCCCTGTTTAACACAGAAAAATAGAAACCTATAAAAGGACTAATAATGAGACGTTATAATTTAAGCCTCGCAGTGGCGTTAGCGCTATCCACAGCGCCATTACTTACTCACGCCAATGATAATGATATGGAAGTGATGGTAGTTACCGCAGCTCAGCATGAGACATCGATCAAGGATGCTCCCGCTTCTATTTCTGTTATTACCTCAGAGGAACTGAACCGAATTCCAGCGACAGATATTACGACTGCGTTAGAAAATGTCGCTGGTGTGCATATATTAAGAAATACGGGTAGCGAGCCTAAAGTTGTTATTCGTGGTTTGCATAACCAAAACTCTTCAAATGGCAATTACACTCTGTTCTTAATCAATGGGCGTCGTACGAGTTCAAGTGAGACAGTGATTCGTGGTGCTTCTTTTGATTTATCAAGCATACCTTTAAATGCGATTGAACAAGTTGAAGTTGTTCGAGGCCCTATGTCATCTCTGTATGGTAGCGAAGCTATTGGTGGTGTGGTCAACGTAATTCTAAAGAAACCGGAAGAAGAGACTACGGTCTCTGGTAGCCTTTCTTATAGCCTTCCACAGGATAACAATGCCTCCTCTTTGGTTAACGACGCCGATGGTGAACTCGCGATTGGTAATGTGTTTGCTAGAGGAGCCCTCGTTCCCAATTCGTTGTTTTACACGCTCTCATTGGATATGAGTAAAAAGAATGCGTGGTTCCCTGATGATGCAGGCGATAATTTCTCGCCCCAAGCTGAGCAAGATAGAAAAACTGTTCGTGGTGGTTTAAGTTGGCTCCCGACCGAGCACGATGAGGTTTACTTCGATGTCGCATATGCTTTGGATGATAGAGTTGAATACAGTTACTTTAGTCAAAGAAACGCGGTGTATAAGAGCCAGTATGATAGTGAAAAGCTAACCTCTACATTGGGCCATAATCGTAATTGGAGCTGGGGACAGTCAGATTTTTCTTATTTCTATGAAACATCAAAAGTAAATGAGGACAACTTCCATCCACTAGTTAAAAAAGCGGAAATGACACAAGATAACCACACTGTCGATGGTCGTTTCGTTCTAGAAAACGTAGAGAATCAACTTATCTCAGTGGGTGGTCAATTTTCTTACACGAGTGTAGAGAACAAACGTGACTATTCTAGTGACCGCTCCGTGACGCAAAACGCTGTTTATGTGCAAGACGAATACTCAGTGAATGATGATTTAATCGCGACAATTAGTGGTCGTTTAACGCACAACAACCAGTTTGGTAATAACTTTAGTCCGAGAGCGTATTTGGTTTACAACGGTATCGAGAACTTTACTTTTAAAGGTGGATATGGAGAAGGATTTAAAGCTCCAACTATTTTCCAGTCTTCAGAAGATTTTTCGCTAGTGAGCTGTGGTGGGCGATGTACTTTAGTCGGTAACCCTGATCTTAAACCTCAAACATCGAAAACTTATGAATTCTCGACGCTTTACTATGCGACTCGTGGCTACGTGCAAGCAACGATATTCTTCAATGATGTTAAGAATCTAATTGATCGCGACTTAGATCCTTTCTTCAACGGGACTTCAAATATCATCAAGTATGAAAACATCGATAGAGTCGAAACTAAAGGGGTTGAGTTAGAAGGTGAATTAGATATCTTTGATACCTTATCTTTAGTCTCGAATGCTACCTATACCGACTCAAAAAACAAAGAAAATGGCATGGATATTTCGTATACACCAGAGTGGTTGGCGAATGTGAATCTAAACTGGCAAGGTACTGAAAATCTACTGCTATTTGCGACAGTGAACTACACGGGCAAGCAAAAGGATGGCCAAGACGACACGTTAGATGATTACTCAATCTTATCTATTGGTGGGGCGTACACGATTAATGATAACTTCACCATCAAGACTGGTGTGACAAACTTGACGGATGAACGTCTAGATAAAACAGACTTAGATTATGAAGATACAGAAATGGGACGTACTTACTATCTAACCGTTGACTTTGAATTCTGATCACAGGTTTTACGCTTGTGTCTTGAGAGTTTTCTAAAACTTCTCAAATAGACATACCAATGGAATCGAGCGCGTAAGTATGACATTCAACCTCTTACGCGCTTTATTTTGCTGGAGTGTCTTAGCGACAAATTCCATGCTCCCTTCATTGCTCCCACCTTCAAACGATGTATTTCCCCCTAAATATTTGGCTAGTTTCGCTGGGGTACTCTCCAAATAAGTTTTTGTATAAACGGCTAAATTGACTCAAGTGGAAGAAACCGAAGGCAAACGCTATTTCAGAGATGGTTTTGTCCAATTCAGAGTTCTGTAGCATCCTGCGTACTTGGTTAAGCCGAATGTTTAATAAAAACTGTTTTGGTGATAAGTCGCAGTAAGCTTCAAATACATATTGTAATGTCCTTCGACTGACATGCACGGATTGGGATAGCTCACCTATGGTTATGGGACAAGAGGGATCCATGGCTTCTACTTGCTCCAAGACTCGCGTCATGATCTTCTGACGATGAGACGGATTTATAGCTATTTCCATACTGGAGGTATTGCAATCTACCAGAGCAAGCAATAGGTCAGTTAGAATTACCTCGTGTGTCTTGCAGGACCATTTGGTTGGTTTGTTGCTGAGTAGTATTCGTAAGTAAGTTTTGAGATGTTCTATCTCGCGCGTAGGTAAAGATTTAAAGCCTTGGGAAATACATTTAGTACTAGGTCGTTGAGTGTTTAGGTAGGCGTTATTTTCGCTGTTGTGAAAAACCAAACCATAAATAGAGAAAGCTTCAGGAGTGAGTAGTTCAAAGTCCTGGCCGCCTGTTTGGATAAGTACCTGCTCTGCATCTGCTCTTTGGTGATTTAAATGTGCTAGTTGATCGTCTGCACTCAGCCCTATCCAAACTCCGCCTTCATCAACCCGGCAATGCTGTTTCAAGATTCGATTACTATCTTCACGGAATACATGGATATTTTTAAATCGCCGCTCCCTGATCTGCCCGCTAAAACAGCCACCACTAAGTTGATCATATTCTTGTTGCCAGTTTACTAAGCTTGCTGCCTGCTGGTTTGCATCTTTTGTGGGATGTACGCACAAATCTGGTGCGTCATCGTGAGGAGTTTTTTTCATTCTAACCAAACCTAGTCTTGTAATATTGAATCAATTTAGAGCATTGGCACTATAACTGTCTGTTTAAAGATAACTTTTTATGTTTGCCGATTTTTGATAATCCGTCGGAACGTATTTCGCAACGCTTAGTTTATGAATGCTCATTCACGCTTGAGCAAAAACTGAACCAAGTGAATTCGAGGTATAGGGATGACAGGGATGTTTCGTCGACAGGTGGGAAGTAGAGTTTACCACTTCAACTCGCTCGCGGAGCTTATGGCAAAAGCGACCCCTGAGCGTTCGGGTGATGTATTAGCAGGTGTTTGTGCTGATTCGGCAGCTGAACGAGTTGTCGCCCAAATGACGTTGGCTGAGTTGCCATTAAAGACGTTTCTCAATGACGTCGTTATCCCATATGAAAAGGATGAAGTTACTAGGCTTATCATCGATCAGCATGACCAAACGGCTTTTACTTTGATAGAGCACCTCACTGTGGGGGACTTCAGGGATTGGCTAGTGAGTGAGCAGGCTGCTCCTGAGACTTTGCAGGCCATACAAAGAGGACTAACGCCGGAGATGGTCGCAGCAGTCAGCAAAATCATGCGCAATCAAGATCTCATTCTAGTAGCAAAAAAGTGTCATGTGGTTACGGCTTTTCGAAATACTATAGGCTTACCGAGTCGTTTATCTACTCGCTTACAGCCCAACCATCCGACCGACTCGTTGAATGGTATCGCAGCTACTATCTTTGATGGCCTTATGTACGGCAATGGTGATGCTGTTATTGGTATCAACCCTGCAACGGATAATGTCCCCCAAGCTGTCAAATTGATGAACTTGATGGATGAAGTCATTCAACACTATCAGATTCCCACTCAATCCTGCGTTTTGACTCACGTTACTAATACGATTGAAGCGATAGAAATGGGCGCACCAGTTGATTTGGTTTTTCAATCTATAGGTGGGACTCAGGGTACTAATGACACATTCGGCATCGACTTAGCATTATTGAAAGAAGCGCAAGAGGCGGCGCTATCTCTCAATCGAGGCACTGTAGGAAATAACGTAATGTATTTTGAAACAGGCCAAGGCACTGCTTTGTCGGCAAATGCGTACCACGGTGTTGACCAACAGACTTGTGAAGCTCGCGCTTATGCCGTAGCGAGACACTTTGACCCTCTGCTGGTTAACACTGTGGTGGGCTTTATAGGGCCAGAATATTTGTTCGATGGAAAGCAGATCATAAGGGCGGGCCTCGAAGATCATTTTTGCGGAAAATTGTTAGGTTTACCAATGGGTTGTGATATTTGCTACACCAACCACGCTTATGCTGACCAGAACGATATGGATAACCTATTGACACTATTAGGCGTCGCAGAATGCTCTTTCATCATGGGTATTCCCGGTTCTGATGACATCATGCTCAACTACCAAACAACTTCATTTCATGATGCTCTCTACGCACGCAAAGTGCTCGGTTTAAAGCCTGCTCCTGAGTTCGAACGTTGGTTGACCGAAATGCAGATCTTTAACGATGTTACTAACGTTCGTTTGAATGATCGAATGTCTGATTCGTTTATGGGTGCACTTGCCCACATTAATCATTGGTGAGTTTATGGGGCAAGTGATTTCAATCAAGAAAGTGAAAAAACAAAGTTTAGTGATTCAAAACCCTTGGCATCGACTACGTGAATTTACTTCTGCAAGAATTGCCTTGGGAAGGAGTGGAACCAGTGTACCAACAAGTGAGTTGCTTAAATTTCAACTTGACCATGCCAAAGCAATGGACGCCGTGCACTGTGACCTTGATACAGACTGCTTATTGGCAAGTTTATGCAGTAGTTACTTGACCCTTCAGCATACGCCAGAGCCTCCGATGGTTTTGGAAAGTGAAGTTTCTGACAGGCTGATGTATTTGCAACGGCCCGACTTAGGACGTCGATTGAGCTCTAAATCGTGGCGAGAGTTAAAGAGTGTTAAGAAGGAACTGAATCAGGATACGGATCTGGTCATTGCGATCGCCGATGGACTATCGTCTGTTGCGATTCAGACACATGCTATCCCGGTCGTAAATCAACTGCTTTCTATGTTGAGCGAGGATGATGAGCATAGATGGAATCTCGCCCCGATAGTCATTATCAAACAAGGAAGGGTTGCGGCTGGTGATGATGTTGCCGAGTGCTTAAATGCAAAAATGGTACTACTCCTGATTGGAGAAAGACCGGGATTAACGTCACCAGACAGTATGGGTATGTATCTCACGTGGGGAGCAAGGAGAGGTTCAAGAGACTCCGAGCGTAACTGTATTTCAAATGTTAGGCCAGAAGGACAACCTTACGAAGAGGCATGTCATCGGGCTATGTACTTACTTAAGGAAGCCAGGAAACTACAGCTATCAGGGGTTGGGCTCAAAGATCGCTCTTCGATGGACGAAGGTTCACCTGAATCTGTTGAAGATAACGCTAGTGAGAATTTTTTAATATCATCAAAGTAGAAGGATTTACTATGTCAAAGCATCAGGAATACCTCTCTAAGAGGCAGTTAAAAAGAGGGAGCGCAGGTTGGATACTGCTTGCTGGTTTGGGCGTGTCTTATGTGATATCCGGAGATTTTGCAGGTTGGAACTTTGGTATCGCTCAAGCAGGTTGGGGCGGGTTCTTAATTGCAGCAATTGCCATGGCTGTGATGTATTTTGCGTTGGTGCTGTCATTGGCAGAAATGTCAGCGGCGATTCCAACGGCGGGTGGAGGATACAGTTTTGCTCGTCAAGCAATGGGACCTACGGGGGGCTTTATTACAGGGCTTTCTGTTCTTATTGAGTATGCCCTTGCTCCTGCCGCGATCGTCATTTTTATCGGCTCTGCGGTAAATGAACTCATCGGTATTGATGGCCCTATTGTTTACGCTCTTTTTTATGCTGCCTTTATTGGTATCCATTTGGTTGGTGTCGGAGAAGCACTGAAAGTTATGATGTTCATCAGTGGCTTAGCGGTGGTTGCGATACTTGTAACTGCGGCTGTATTAGTTGGCCATTTCGATGTGAATAACTTGTTTGATATTGCCCCGGCAACTGCACAGGCCTCTGAGCTACTCCCATTTGGCTGGTATGGTGTTTGGGCAGCACTGCCATTTGCAATGTGGTTATTTTTAGCCGTTGAAGGTGTGCCTTTGGCTGCGGAAGAAGCGAAAGATCCTGCGAAAGATGTTCCGAAAGGGATCATAGGCGCAATGTTGTTTTTGTTGCTGACGGCTACTTTGGTTGTTGTCTTACTTGCTGGTGCTGTCGGCTCTGAAGTAATTGGTAATAGCGCAGTGCCATTGGTTGATGCTTTGAAACTGACAGGAAATCCAACTGTAGCAACATTGGTAAATATACTAGGCTTAGCTGGCCTTGTGGCTTCATTTTTCTCGATCATTTATGGTTACAGCCGCTTGGTTTTTGCCCTTTCTCGTGCCGGATATTTACCACAAAGTTTATCTTTAACGAGCGACAACAAAGTACCGACGCGAGCGCTGATTGTCCCAGGCTTTTTCGGGTTTGTGGTTTCACTAACTGGTGAAGGCGATTTGATTTTAGCAATGGCGGTTGTCGGAGCGACAGTGTCTTACGCGTTAATGTCACTAAGCCACATCATGTTGAGGATCAAACAACCAGAGTTACAAAGACCGTATAAAACGCCAGGAGGTATTCTGACTTCTAGTATCGCCCTCGTCCTCTCATTAGTGGCGATGACCGGAGTCTATGCCTTTGATCCATCCGCTTTCTTTATGACCATGGGATTGTTTTTGATTGGCGCCGTTTATTACGGGTTATACAGCCGCAATAAGTTAGTCGCAAACAGCGCGGAAGAAGAATTTGCGATGTTATCGTTGGCAGAGCAAGAGTTAGAGGCAGAGGCCATTCGTTAGACAAACAGAAGCAATGGTATTGTGAGGGAGCCCTAGTTGCTCCCTTTGTTATTTCTATCAAAAGTGCATAGCGCACAACTATGGGGTTTCCGTTTGTCTAATATTTGCTCAATATGAAACTCTAATACTCTCTTTAGACAAATATGACTGCCAGTGTCTGCACATGCAAGGAGAGCAAATGAAGGCATTTACAATTAAAGATCTTATCGATGTCGAGTTACCCATAATTCAAGCGCCAATGGCCGGGGTGCAGGACAGTGAATTGACCATTGCAGTTTGCGAGGCGGGCGGTTTAGGGTCATTGCCATGTGGTATGTTGAGTATTGATGTAATGACTGAGCAAATTAGAGCAATCAGGAAAGCGACAAGTCGACCATACAATTTGAATTTCTTTTGTCACGAAATGCCAGCGTTTAATCCTCATCAGCAAGACATGTGGAAACAACAGCTTCAGCCATATTACAAGGAGTTAGGTCTCGATATTGAAGGGGTGAGTGTAGGGACATCTAGGAAACCATTCAACCATGAAATGGCAGATGCGATAGAGCCATTTTCCCCTGAGTTTATTAGTTTTCACTTTGGCCTACCTTCGTTAGATTTAATGCAACGTATTTGGCAATGGGGTGGCAAAATTGTATCTTCGGCTACAACAGTTGAAGAAGCAGTTTGGCTTGAGAAGAACAAAGTGGATGGCATTATCGTTCAAGGAAGAGAAGCAGGTGGACATAGAGGAATGTTCTTAACTGATGACTTGGCGAGTCAACAAAGTCTAAGTGTTTTGTTGCCTAAGATCGTTGAACAAGTAAGCGTTCCTGTTATTGCCGCTGGTGGAATAGCATGTCATGGCGATTTTCTTAAAGTGAGGGCTATGGGGGCATGTGCGGCCCAAGTAGGGACAACATACTTATTGTGTCCGGAGAGCAAAGCAACTCACTTGCATAAAAATGCGATAAAGCAGAAAGCAAAGGATAATACGAAAATAACTAATGTTTTTTCAGGAAGGCCTGCGAGAGGTATCTTTAATCGAGCAATGAAAGTGCTAGGAGAGATGAACTCTACGGCCCCTACCTTTCCTTATGCTTCCATAGAGATGACTCCATTACGCTCTAAAGCCGAGCTGTTGGGTAAGGATGATTTTACGCCGTTATGGTGTGGTGAAAATACATCAGGCTGCTCGGAGCAATCTGCATTCGATGTGACATTATCACTTGCTGGCTTGAGAAATAATAAGAGCCCTTAGGGGGAAGGGCTCTTAGGGGGAGGAGCTTAAGGTTTAAGCTTTCACAAGAGTCGCTGCGTTACGCATCGCTTCTTTCGTTGAACACTCAACAACGTTTGCTTTTGCAAAGCGGTGAGCGTCTTTTACTTGGATATCGTGAGCTAGAATAACCAGCTTCGCGTTTGCTACATCTAGGTCAGTGATACGGTTCTGGATACCGTTTTGACCTTGAGTTTCTACTTTGATTTTCAGACCCGCTGCCGCACCTGCTTTCTCTAGTGCTTTCGCTGCCATGAATGTGTGTGCTACGCCAGATGGGCAACATGTTACTGCTACGATGTCGTACTCGCCTTCGCCTGCTGCTGGAGTCGCTTGAGCTTGTGCAGGTGCTGCTTCAACGATTTCGTCTTCTGCTTCTTCTTCAGCAACTGGTTTCCAGAAGCCAACGATAACTGCTGTTGTTAGTGAGCCTAGTGCGATACCCACAACGTACATTGGGATGTTGCTTGATACAGGTGCTGTGATTAGACCGCCCCATGGTGCGTGTAGTAGTACGTCTGTTAGGAAGCCGAACACACAGCCAACGATACCACCAGCAACGATTGAAGGAAGAACGCGTACAGGGTCGTTTGCTGCGAATGGGATAGCACCTTCAGAGATACCGATAGAACCCATGATTGCTGCTGCTTTACCTGCTTCTTGCTCTTGCTTAGTGAACTTCTTCTTGAATAGGAATGTTGCTAGTGCCATACCTAGAGGAGGCGTACAGATTGCGATACCAACACCACCCATTAACCATGGCTGTGTATCAACTTGAGTTTGTGCGAATAGCGTTGCTACTTTGTTGATTGGACCGCCCATATCGAATGCAGTCATACCACCAAGAATCGTACCTAGAACCACTTTAGAAGCGCCAGCCATGGAAGCTAGGAATTCGTTCATAGAAGCCATGAAGATCTTGATTGGCTCACCGATACCCCATAGAACGATACCTGCAGAGATAAGCGTACCTAGTAGAGGGTAGATGAAGTAAGCGCCCAACGCAGTCATGTTAGCAGAAAGAGGGATCTTCTTAAGTTGGAATACCACACCACCTGCGATGAAACCCGCTACGATACAACCAAGGAAACCGCCGCCCATGTCAGCCATGATGCCAGAAGAGATCATCGCTGGAGCTAGTGCTGGTTTGTCTGCAATTGAGTAACCGATGAAGCCACCAAGAATAATTGGGAACAGCACCAGACCTTTAATACCGATATTAGAAATATCAGCCAATAAACCGTCCGCAGGAACCGCACCTTTACCTGATGCCATTACCGCTAGCGCCAGTAGTACACCACCCGCAACGATAAATGGAAGCATGTGAGAAGTACCGAATAAAAGGTGACCTTTCATGGTACTTAAGATTTTTTTGAAATCGCTATTATTACTAGCTTGAGCTGTGATTGTACTCATAATTTCACGCCTTATGAATTAATTAAAATATTTAGTATTTGGTTTTCGTCTTTTGCGTTATGAATATCTTCAATAAATTCTTCGCTAAATTTACCGAATAATTCTTGAAGAACATAAATATGGTGGTCGGCACCGTTATCTGGTGAGGCAATCATGAAGAATACGGTCGGTTTGACTCCCTCTTCGTCGCCATACTCGATGCCTTCGCGCTTTACGCCAACAGCGATTGCAGGCTCTGTAACCGCTTTGCTTTTTGCGTGTGGGTAAGCGATGCCGTCCATTGAAGTCACGCTTAATGCTTCACGTGCTTCGATGTCGGTTAAAAAAGCCTCTTTGCTGCTGATTCGATTATTTTCGAATAGCATTTGCGCTAGCTCTTCAAAGACTTCTTTTTTATTATTTGCTTGAAGGTTGCCTTTAATTAAATTGACGCTTGTTAGTTCTGTAATCATTTTTAACTCATTGGTACTGAAGTAATGAGCTAAATTTAGATAATGTTTAACGGCTCTTAAATAGTAAAAAAAAACCAATAACTATATTTTTGTATCACTCGTAATTAAGTGTGATAGAAGTCATTAATACCAGTAACCTAGTTGAGAATGAGTATTGTGATATAAATCTCATTTGATTTGAAATTAATGATAGAGCTTGAAAATAAACGAGAAGGGAATCAAATATGGTTCAATTTTGCTATAAAAAAGAGGCTTTGTGCTACTCCCCTTGATACACATTGGCGAACGTAAGCTCCGAATCTGAAGCCAAGGGGAGGTTAGCAGGGGTTGGTACGCTGGATTTGGCTAATCCATTAAGACGGATCCTTGTACTTATGCAGCAAATCTAACGGGATATGGCAGTAGTCGTTTGGAAAGCGCGTGAGTCTGTCTTGGTGCTCATCATCACTTGGCACATAGTTTGTGAGTGGCAGCACTTCTACGGCGATTTTATCGGCATCTGGTCTTGCTGCGATAAACGCTTTTGCGATGGTGAGATGTTGTTCGTTTTGGCTATAGACACCAGTACGGTACTTCTCACCTACGTCTTCACCTTGCTTGTTAACGCTGTGCGGGTCGATGATCTCAAACAGATACCCCATTAAAGTTTCAACCGAAACCTGCTCAGGGTCGAACTGGGTTTTCACGCATTCTGCGTAGCCATCGTATTCGGATTGAGTGTTATCTGTTGAGCCATTTGCTCGTCCTGCTTCGGTGCTGATTACGCCCGGAAGGTGGCGCATAAATTCTTGAACGCCCCAAAGGCAGCCGCCTGCGAAGTAAATTTCTTCCATCATTCTATCCTGAAAAACTTTGCGTCATTATGGACATCACTTTCGCTCAAACACAACTCCAACCATAAAACAGGAACAACTCGGTGGTGATTTGCTCTCTTTTTTGTGCTGCTTTTCCTCGTTAGATTGAACGCAGTTAAGAGCTAGGGGGAATCCTAATGAAAATTGAACATATCGCGATTTGGACAGAACGTTTGGAAAAGCTAAAAGCCTTCTATGAGAAATACTTTAACGCGATGTCTAATGATAAATATCACAACCCAACTAAACAGTTTTCATCTTACTTTCTTTCGTTTGAAAGTGGCGCACGATTGGAGTTGATGTCGATGGAAGGTGTGACCGCTTGTGAAAAGTCTCATGCGATGCAGGTAACAGGGTTGGCACACTTTGCCTTTTCTCTAGGATCAGAGCGGGCAGTGGATCAATTGACCAAAACCTTAGTAGATGATGGCTACCAATGGATCGATGGTCCGAGACAAACAGGTGACGGTTATTATGAAAGCTGCGTGCTAGATCCGGACGGCAATCGTCTTGAGCTTACGGTGTAACGCGACTTAGCTTATCTCTATCGTTCACAGGCTGCTTTCATATGAAAGTGTTCGGGCGTATACTGCAAGCTCATCAATAAGGAGCGAGCCTGTGAACTCAAGACAAAATGAAATCCTGCAATTGGTTAATGACCGCAAACGCGTTCAAGTGACGGAGCTTTCTGACATCATTGGCGTGTCGGGCGTGACCATCAGGCAGGATTTGAACTTCCTTGAGCAACAAGGTTATTTAAAGCGTGTACACGGCGCTGCAACGGCGCTACAAAGTGACGATATTGATACGCGACTTGAAGTGCGCTTCGACATCAAACAAGCATTAGCCAACAAAGCGGCAGACTTGGTATCACCAAACGAAACCGTATTAATCGAAGGCGGTAGTGCTAATGCGCTCTTGGCTCGCACGTTAGCTGAACGCGGTGACGTCACCATCATTACCCCATCGGCGTACATCGCCCACCTCATCCGTAACACCTCAGCTAACATCATCTTGCTCGGTGGTGTGTATCAGCATCAAGGCGAGAGCTTAGTTGGACCGTTAACCAAGCTATGTATCGAGAACATTCATTTCAGCACGGCTTTCTTGGGTATTGACGGCTTTCATCAAGACACAGGCTTTACTAGCCGAGACATGATGCGTGCAGAAATCGCTGAAACCATCATTGCGAAAAAGCGTCGTAACATCGTGCTGACGGACTCAAGTAAGTTTGGGCAAATCTACCCATCTTCGATTGGTAAAACGAGCGAAATCTCGGTGCTGTTAACTGACGAAGCCGCTCCGAAAAGCGACCTCGAACAGTTGAGAAAGCAAGGTGTGGAAGTGGTGTTGGGTTAACTAAGCCATTTTTTCTTTTCGCTTTGCAAGAATTGCGGCAGGAGAGAAGCCTGTTACCAACATTGTCCCACTAAGCACCAGAATGGTCCCTATGATGGTGTTGAAGCCAATTGGCTCATCTAGAATCAGATAGCCCCATAAGATTCCGAAGACTGGAATGAGAAAGGTAACAGATAGTGCCGATGCTGGGCCTACTTCTGATACCAAACGGAAGTAAAGCAAATACGCCAAACCGGTACAAACCACGCCGAGAGCAACCACAGAGCTCCACTCTATACTAGTTGGCTCTGCACGCATTGGTAAAAACGGCAGTAGCGGAAGTACCCAAATTACCGCTGCCCACATACTACCGTGTGCATTATTGAAAGCCGGTATCTGAGGTGCATTCTTAGTGTAGTTGGTCGCGATTCCATAGCTACACGCGGCCAACAAGCTGGCAATGATCGGGAGAATTGCCTCCTCACCAATCTTCACCGCACTCCAACCGACCAAGACTGCGACGCCAGTGATGCCAATCGCCATACCAAGAATCGCTTTTTTGGCCAGCGGGCTGCGATACCAGATAAAGCCAATCAATGCGCCCCAAATAGGAGCCGTTGAGTTAAGTATCGATAAAGTCGACGCATTGAGTGTTTGTGCCGCGTAGGCGAAAAATAGAAACGGTGCTGCAGTGTTAAACAATCCAATAATAAAGAAATGTTTGGTATGCGTGGTGAAGGAGAGTCTCTTTTTGAGATTAATGGAGATGAGCAACAAGGCTATCGCTGCAAACCCCACTCGAAATTCAATTAAGTAAGCTGGTCCGAACGTATTGGCGGCGACTCGCATAAATAGAAACGAGCCACCCCAAATAGCAGCGAGACAAAGTAAGCGAAGAAAACTGCCTGCGGTCATGTTACATCCTTGGTCGAGGTCTAGCGCCTCATTGATTAATTGTTGCGCTAACAGTGGATTAAACCAAGGATGAGATCAACCAGAAATGTAACGCCAGTTCCGGATTTGGCTACCGCTTACTTATTATGATGATCTTAAATTTCTTCTTTTGGAAACAAGATTGGCAGGCTGTCTCTATAGGTGTGATACCACATTACGCCATGGTGTAATCCGTTGTAGTGAATCAAAGGGGGTAAAGTGAACCCTTGATACTCTTTCGATTTAATATGGCTGTAGAAGATATCTACCCAATAAAAATTCCCTGTCATCCCAGATGTCGCGCTAAAAACCGCGGTGACGTCAAGCCAAGGAGAAATAAGGTAGCGATCTTCCTCTATCGTGTAGATGGTGTCTTCAATTCGCCAAAAAGAACCATCAGAGATGATAAAGTTTGAGAAAAACTCGGCACCAACATCTTCCGTTAGCATCACATAAGCGGATTTCGCACCGCCAAACGAATGACCAGCTAGTGTACGCTGAGTCGGATCGATATCGTACTCTGCTTCAACAATTGGAATTAGTTCCTGCGTAAGAAAGAGATAGTAGTCATCTACGCCCGGAGGCAAGTAATCGATGTCTCTGCGACCAGGAGGGCCTTCGTGAACGGCAACGAGAATGACTTCAGCACCGTAGTCATCAATAAGTTCTGCGAAGCTCAATCCCGTTCCTCCGCCATCCGAGACAAAAATGACGGGCAAAGAACTGAGTCTGTCGTCGTAGTTCTCAGGCAAATAAACATCATACGGGTAGGTGACGCCCGTGATGTTGGAAAAGATGCTTCCCTGTATTTGATTGAAGTTGTTATCCGATGTTGAGGAGTCCACACCGGAACCATCACCACCTCCGCATGCCGATAACGCTAATCCTAAGGAAAAGGCGATGAGCCAACGCTTCAAAACTTCCATTTTTTACCTTTGCTTTTGATTTAAAAAATAAAAGTAACTGTATAAGATTTGAGCAATCAAAAAGCCCCGCATCATCAATAAATGAAAAGGCGGGGCGCACGGGTTTGTAACTCTTCGAGTCAATTATCGAATGAGGTGGTTCGTTGTTGTTTTACTTGTCATTAATTATTGGCTTTCAGACCAGACCGCGAACTCGTTGCCACTTGGTTCGGTGAAATGGAAACGACAACCTCCGGGGAATTCAAAGATCGGGCGGATGACTTGCCCTCCGAACTGCTCAACTTTTGCTAACGTGGCACGAATATCTGAGCTATAAAACACTAGCAACGCAGCCCCATTTGTTGTTTGGCTGACTTGCTCCGCTACATAAAAACCACCGTCTAAACCTTGGCCTGTAAATGCGCTGTACTCAGGGCCGTAATCAACGAAGCTCCACCCAAAAGTCTGCTCGAAAAACTGTTTAGTTGCGCTGATTTTGGTTGTCCCAAACTCAACGTAGTTTAACTTTTCATGTTGGTGCATCATGGCGTCCTTTCTTCTCAGATCATTACTATTAGTGTAATAATTCCTGAGGTGGTGTTCTCCAATCCAGCACTCGTTTTTACTGTTTCTGAATGCAAATATCACAAACGAAAAACGGCCCAGATAAGCTGGACCGTTTTCTTTTATTGATTATACCCAAGTAACCTCGAGACGCTTGGTTCAGCGAGAATATCTTGGTTTGTAGACGCAAATTACGCGAAGTTCTCGACGATGATGTCATCTGCATTGCTAACAAATACTGCACCTTTCTCTTCCATCTCCGCAATCACTGCATCGATAGTATCTGGCAATACTGCGCGGCTAGAGGCTAAGTTCACAATCACTTTGAAACCTAAATCGAGAGCTTGAGTGACGGACTTTTTCACACAAAAATCAAGCGCTAAGCCACCAACAACAACCGTATCGATGTTGTTGAACTTGAGGAACTCATGCGCACCTGTGGTTTTTGTATCAGCTACGTCGTGGAAAAAGATGCCATAAGGGTGTGCGTCTGGGTCCATGCCTTTGTTGACTTGGAAATCGTATTCCAGAACAGGAGGTAGACTGTCCAACAGTTCAACGCCCGTAGTACCAAGCACACAATGGCGGTTCCACTTAATGTCCACGTTAGGCAGGCCGACAGGTTCAAGCATATTTGCTGGCGTTTCTGCATCCCAAGCTGCTTTTGGTGGGTGCAAATCACGGCTAACGAGCTTTAAGCGACCTTTAGTGTGGTTCTTTAATAGCTCTGGAACAATGTCTAATGCGCCAGTGACGGGTAATTCGTCAGGGCAAAGCTCAGTGAAGCCTTTTTCAGGATCCACGTCGATCACAGCAGTGGTTTGGTAATTAACTCGAACTGTCATGGCAGACTCCTTGTCTGTCTTTTGTGCTTGCGTTAACCACGCAAACAGTTTTGGAAAAAGGTCACTTCGTCGCTTGCTAAGGTGTACACCATGGCTGGCTTACCGCCTTTGCCTTTATTGGTGGAAGCGACTTTGTTGGTTGGCTTGAGCACACCCGAATCAATCAAACGTCGTTTGATCGTCATGCGGCTGATGTCGATGCCAAATTCTTGATAGGCCGCGATGATGTCTGCAACCAGAAACTCTTTATCAAGTGCGAACAGCAGGACAGAGGTGTATTCGATAGAGGCGCGCAGTTTCTGCCATGCTTTTTCAATCATTTTTTGGTGATCAAAAGCGAGAGTTTCATCACCATCAAGGATTGCTTGTAGTGGGAACCACTTTAGATGACATTCTGGTACGCCAGCGTTATCGATTTGCTCTTTGTTGTTGCGGTCAACCAAGGCATAGTGAGTGATGTTCAGGCTCCAATCTTCAGGATCGCGCTTTGGGTCCCCATCGACAAAGGCTTCACTAAAGTGACGAGGGTAGGTGTGGATTTTTTCACGGCAAATACGGCGTCGTGCTGCTTCGAAGTTTTCGTCTGCTGGGCGTCCACCTTCGTGGGTCATGTCTTTATCAAATACAAATCCGCCGGGTAGAGCCCATACGCCATGGTAAGGGCGCTCTGGATTTGAACGTTTGATCAGCAACACTTCCAACCCTTTATCGGCGCAGCCAGATAGTCTGAATGGAATGATGTCGACGGTTACGATCATGATTTGGTCCTGAGAATAATTTGTAAGTAATCTAGCGCATAACAAGTAGTCAATCAATGGGTAAGTAACCGATTGTTAGAAACATGGCGGCCACCACAGAATAATTGGCCTTAGGTATGGATGCGCTTATTTATTTGGGTTATCCACAATAACTGTCGGAATTTTGCGCGTAAAAACCTTATAAAAATGAGTGGTTAGTAACAAAAGTTGACAAACTATAAGCGGGTGTTTATTGTTTACGCAATTTAGTTAGTAACAACAAGTTATATACCCAAGTTTACCTTGTGGAAAACTTCCCGCCAACTTCGTTGGAAAAACAATAAGATGCGGTTTACACCGTACTGAGGGAATTTGGGTATAAACGAAAAAGGGCATGTAGAAGGGCTCCGAATGACCACCAATTTATTTTCGTCTCGCATCATCCAAAGTGCGTTAGATTTTGACGTATACAAAGTGAATATGATGAGTGCTGCTGCTGCGCTCTATCCTGATGCGATGGTGTCCTACAAATTCATCGTGCGTAGTGAAGAAGACCTGTCTGAATTACTGCCAGAGGTGAAAGCGGAAGTTCTTAAACTGCAAGACATCACCTTCTCTGCTGAAGAAATTGAATACATGAAGGGCGTTGCGCCTTATCTAAAACCAGAATTTGTTGATGCTCTGCACGCGTTTCGTTTTAACCCTCAACGCGATGTTTCTTTCAATATTAAAACCATGGCGGATGGTACAAGCCAATTACGCATCACCATCAATGGTCTTTGGACAGAAACCATTCTCTACGAAACCATCATCATGAGCATTGTGTCTGAAGTGCGCAGCCGTGCTCGTTGGGCAGATATTCCAGTTGAGCAGTTCCAATCTGTTTTAGAAGAGAAAGTTCGTCATCTCAAAGCAGAACTGAAACGTCGCAATATCACCAACTTTAAGTTTGCCGATATGTCGACCCGTCGTCGTTTCTCGTTCCAAGCACAACGTTCAATGTTGCAGTACCTGAGCAAAGAGTTGCCTGACTGCTTAACAGGAACCAGCAACTACCACTTGGCGAAAGAGCTTGGCTTGACACCGATTGGGACGGTGGCACACGAGTGGTTTATGGGGCATCAAGCTCTGGTGAATGTTCGTGATTCGCAAAAGGTGGCTTTGCAGAGTTGGCAAGAGATGTTTAATGGTGCGTTAGGTATTGCGTTAACCGATACCATTGGTATTGATGCTTTCTTAAAAGACTTCGATGAAGAACTCAGTAATGCGTACGTGGGTGTTCGTCATGATAGTGGTTGCCCTTACGCATGGGGCGAGAAGATGATCAAGCATTACCAATCACTTGGCATCGATCCAATGACGAAAACCTTAGTGTTTACCGATGGTTTAAACTTCGATCAAGCACTGGATATTTGTGAGCGCTTCCAAGGTCGCATTCAAGTGAGTTTTGGTATTGGGACGTCGCTAGCAAACGATATGGGTGATTACACCAACGCACAAGGTACTGCTTACAAGCCACTGTCTATCGTTATTAAGATGGTGTCATGCAATGGCTCACCTGTAGCGAAAATCAGTGATGAGCCAGAGAAAGCGATGTGCGAAGACATCTTCTTTTTGATGAATTTGAAGCGTCGTTTTGAGCAGCCGCTTGATCTCGATGAGTGTCGCGTACTGATAGACCGTCTAGAAAACGAAGGTGATAACTACCTGATCGACGCTTAGCAAGAATCACGGGCTTCACCAATAGCAAACAATCATCGCCCTCTATGGTTTCGATAAATTATTATCGGCATACCTAGAGGGCGATTTGGTTATAGTACAACCAGTGACTTTCCTAGGGATAAATGATGAATCTGGTTGTGCATCTGCAAAAAAAAGCGATCAATAAACACGGCTATGAGTGGGCTACGCGCCAAGCATGGAAGTGCGGAATAAAAGCAAACCTTGTTAAACGAGTGATTGGCATTTTCAAAGGTCAGATCGTGTGTGTTGTTGAAGGTTGCCGTGCTGAGCTGACGACACCAATTAACAACCCTCTGCATGACGATGAAAAACAAGGCCGTTACGTGTTTGTTGGTGGTATTTTCTGGGAGCCAAACAACATCATTGCTCCGGGTTTTCCTGACTTTATGTTTATGCACTTGCGTAGCCTTAGCCATCGTCATAAGTACCTAACGGATGATGAGCTGTTTCTAAGTTTGGCCTAACCGCTTTGGCGAAAACTGATGACAAGCCTCTTTCTTAAATCTTTACTCGGTGCAGTTGCGGTGTTGATCATAGCTATGCTATCGAAGTCGAAAAGTTTCTACATCGCGGGTTTGGTGCCATTGTTTCCAACTTTTGCGTTGATCGCTCACTTTATTGTAGGGAGTGAGCGAGATATGGAGGCCTTGCGGCAAACGGCACTGTTTGGTATCTATTCTCTTATTCCTTATGCCGCGTATCTGATTTCAGTCTTCTATTTTAGCTATCGCTTGAGCTTGGTTGGCACATTAACAGCGGCGACACTTGTTTGGGTTATGTTCGCTTCAATGTTGCTTGCTTTTTGGACGCGATGGATGGTTCCTGCGTAATTATTACTCATCCTAGCAATGTAGTTAGTCGAATACTCATAGCTCATCTTGATGTGATCTAGCTCTGATTTACCTTAGCTTGCTCTTTTGCTGACGTAACTATAATAAAACAACGTTTTTTAACCTGCTAATGACAGAAGGCTCAATTTCGCCTGATGTGAATTTCAGTCCGCGATTTACTATACCGCCAAGCAAAGATAACTGTACTGGGAAGTAATCCATGAATATGAAATCTATCGCAATCGCTACAGCTGTTGTTGCTGTATTAGCAGGCTGTAAAGATAAGACGCCACCAGCACCAACAGAAGCGAACATCACGCTTGTTGAAGCGGTAACTGAAACAGTGAAGAACCCACACCAAGTTTGTAAGGACGTGGTTGTTACTCACCAAGTAGCACCAAAGGATAACAACAAGATCCTTGGTACTGTAGGTGGTGCAGCAGCAGGTGCTGCGCTAGGTAACCAAATTGGTGGTGGTTCAGGTAAAGTGATTGCTACTGCAGTTGGCACGATTGCGGGTGCTATGGCTGGCCGAGAGATTCAAGACAATGTTCAGAAGGGGGACGTTGTGACATCGACCGAGAAGCAATGCCACACTGAATACACGACTTCTGAGAAAGTAGTCGGTTACGATGTCACTTATGAAGTGGCAGGCGCCCCAGCTACTGTGCGCATGAAGAGCAAGCCTGCAGGTAAGACATTCCCAATCCAAGATGGAAAAGTGGTTCTTCCTCAATAATTGCCAACGAATTTGAATACAAAACAAAGCCCTTTTGTTCACTGAACTTAAGGGCTTTTTTAATTTTAGGGTTTGGTGTTAAGGGCTATTTATCCGCGAAATAGTCAACCAGCGTTTTACGCCATTTTCGTGATTCACGAATTTGCAGTAGAGCACGATTGATCTCTTCTTCGTAGGGATTGTTTTCCGTAATGATAAAGCCGTAGTTCTGCTTTTCTAGTTGGTATGGCAACACCTCCAAATCTTCAAATTTTCCTGATAATTTGCCACTACCAATCATATATTTGAGTACCACGTCGTCAGCAACGATAGCTTCGACTTCGCCATTATCTAACGCGGTTAAAAGTGTCGTCATATCTGGATAGTCTTTGTGACGAATACCAAAGCTGGTAAGCAGTAAAGAAGAGGTGGTTGCGGTTTTGGTACCGACTTCAACATTGGCAAGATCATTGATGCCCTTAATTTGTGAGGAACCTTGGCTAAGGGTGAGTTTACTGGCTAGTACTGCAGTAATACTGGCGATGAAAAGCATGCTGAAAACGCCAATAAATACTGTAGCGATTCGTCCAGTTAAGCTCTTAAATTCGAAGTAGTTGAAAGGCCCCCGAGTGATGAAGAGCAGGCCAAGAATAAAACTTTCAATCCAGCGACCAGTTTTGCTTTTCATTGAATAGAGTTTTTCATTTTTGCCTTCTTCTATCGCATAGAAAAACGCCCCGACTAACCCAGCTACCAGCACTATAGCAGCAACGATAAACCACAATGCGGGGTTCAAAAAGATAGATTGCAAAGTATGCAGATAACCTTGATTTTTTACAGCTATCGCGAGGTGGGTTTCAAAGAAAGAATGAGAAAAGTCGGCAAACAGCTCACGTTCAGGGGTGATTGAGATGCAAGAAACACCAATATCGATTGTTTCTGTTTCTATCGCGTTGAGTAGGTCACCCAAAGGATGATTTTCAAAACTAAATTCGACATTCATTTCTTTGGCGATCTGCTCCCACAACTCAATACTGAGGCCGTTTAGGTTATTATCGACAGAGCCTATAACGAAGGGAGGGCAGGAGTAAGTGCCCACTTTAAGTGTAGAAGCGTTTGAGGGAGTGCTGAGTAAGGAAAGGAGAAAAAATATTGAAATTACAAAAGATTGAAGATTCGATTTAAAACTACTTAGCATGCGCAGATCCTCAAAAAGAGGCAGCGGTGAATTGAATCGATAGCGAAGACTCGCTAGAAATTGCAGAGTGTTGATAACTTTCGAGAGGTGATGACGAATTCAATACTGCCCTAATTTTATTATTTACTGTTTTAACTATAGCAGTTGATGTCCAGTGCACTTCTTAACCTTGGTACTTATGAGCTTCGTTCTGTGTCGCTTGCTTACAAAAGTAAAGAAAATGATGGTTTCTTAAGCATCTGTAAGCGCACGTAAGAACCAACATAAAATGGGATTTTTTTGTTTATCATTCCTAGTGGTTTTGAACGGTGTTTTATTGAGGTAAGGAATGAAAAAACAAATATTAACCATGAGTATTCTAATCGCGTTAACAGGCTGTGGCTCGGAAGGAAAGAGCAACGACTCGACGGTAACGAATAACTCGAACGTGTTCACTTCTCAATGTGGAGATCAGCTTTCGCCACAAGAGTCCGGTTTGTCATTCGTAGTAAAGGGGGATATCGCGGAACTGAAAGGGGTTATTTGTCAGGGGTCACCAAAGGCATTTGAACAAATGATGGCAAAGCATCGCAATATCAAGCTGCTCAAGTTTGTGAGCATTGATGGCTCTGTTGATGATGAGTCAAACCTTGAACTGGCGTATCAAGTGCGCGCTAAACAGCTAGATTCTTACATTGCCGCGAATGGGTCAATTGCCTCGGGAGGTACGGATTTATTCTTGGCGGGAGCCAACCGAACTATTGAAAGGGGCGCAACGATAGGTGTTCATTCATGGGCAACCGAAGACCAAGTTGCAACGGATTTCCCTGTTGGCCACAAATACCATCAACCCTACATCGATTACTACAAGAAGATGGGTTTACCTGATCCAGAAGGTTTCTACTACTTCACGATTAACGCTGCGTCAGCACAAGACATACACAATATGACAGCGCAAGAAATTACGAAGTATGGCTTAGGTAAGCTTGTATCAGTTGGGGGAGAAACGGCTTTGACGAGCGAGGTTGATAGTAAGCTTCTTGAGCAAGTTAATGCCTCTGTCAATGCTCTAAAATTCCAATCCGTTTGGGGTGGTTACGGAGACTACTTGTCAGAGACCCCAGCCTACTTATTGCACTTGGATGAAAACAATGACACGCCTGTCACCGCCTATTTGGTCAATCCTCCCAAAGTGCCGAAAGATGCACAAAAGTTAGGAGTCAATGAAAGTGGGGCTCTGGACATCTACAAATACGAAACGAACATGCATATCTTCCATGATGCGATAAATAGAGGTAACGGAGCATACGAAAGGCAATATACGTTTAATGGAGCGAAGTACTATCTACAAGTGTATAAGCCATCAGAGACCTTTATAAAAGGCGAGCATCAACGTAATACTATTGCATTAGCCGTGCATGAAATGTTCCATGATTATCAGGATGAACACTTTAAATATCCTGCCAACCACTTCAATGAGCTTACTGGCTCTCCAGTGAATGTAGAGCAGATTACATATAAGCTTGCGGTACTCAACTTGTTCAAGTCTTTGCCTAAAGTTATGACGCAAGATGAAGCCAAATCCATGCTCAAACAATACATTGCCCTAACTCAAGAGCAGATCAATATTGATAACAGCAGCAAGCAATATGCGAAGAATATGGGGTTAGGGCAAGAGCTGTTTGAAGGTAGCGCTTGGTATGTTGAAGTGATGGCTTTGAGAAATGCGTTGCCAAACTTTTCCGACTTAAAATTTGTAGAGCCCTATGCATTTACCACAAATTACCAGAATCGAGAGAGTGTGGAATCTCAATTTGGGTGGGGCTATTTTTACCCAAGTGGTGGAGCAGCAATTTATGCGTTAAAAGCGGCAGGCTACGACATTCTTCAATTAGAAAAAGGCGTGACTCCCTTTGAGGCAGCGAAGCAGGTGGTTGGGATGTTCGATGTAACAGACACCTTGAATCAGATTAAGCAGAGTGATGAGTTTAAAACCATGGAACAGAGTGCGGCTACTATCAATGCGATCAGGTAGTAGCGAGAGGTTGTTAGCGAGGGACGATGTTCGTCTCTCGTTGCATTATTTTGCCTCCAAAAACTGTGCACTCTAATCGGACAGAGTTAGTTTGGCTAGATAAAATTGCCCGCCTTTGGAAGGAGAATGTATGGAAGATTTCTATCTCAATCAACGAGGGCTAGCGAGTTACTATGAGGTTCAGTGGCTTGATCATCTTTTAGAAAAAGGACTGATTGGAGAGCTGACTAGTCAATCAAAGAAAGTGCCTTTTTCATTTATTCAGTCTTCGCACTGTATTGAAGTTGCTAGCTTTATTGAACATGCTGTGAGAAAAGCGGGAATAATGCCGAAAAGCCTGCTTGAGGTTGGCGCTGCATTAGGCCGAAACTTTTATGAGACCACCTCTAGACTGAACTCTATCCAAAAAGCGACGTTGGTTGAGCCTTCCAATTTGTTGCTGTCAGGGTTAAAGCAAATATTATTTACCCCTCCACTGGCGGCGTTCAATTACATCTATAGCTTAGATGAGATGAAGTCGTTCGAGTTCGAGAATCAACATTTGGTAGGAGCTTGTCAGCGTTTAGATGTTGAGTTTGTGGATCAGCCATTTAGTAGCGGGACGATCAATACTAAACATGATTTAGTGGTTTGTTTAAACGTGCTCGATCAGTGCGACTCTCCACTAGAAATGGTGAATGCGCTAAAAAGTGCAACGAATGTTGGCGGTATACTGGTTGCTTCTTGTACCTACCAGTGGAACAAAAAACACATCCAGAACATGGACGAAGCTGTAGATGATATCAATGATTACTTTGACCAGAATTGGCAGCGAGTTTCAGAAGCTAATCACGAGTATCGGGTTCGCTTCAATGATCGCTTTTCTCGTCTGTTTCTATCTCATGCGGTAGCGTACATTAGAAAAGCTTAGAGCTTGAATTTTAGACTTTAAAATACAAAAGCCGAGCGATGAGTGCTCGGCTTCTTTAGATGACTTACGCAGCTGGCGCTTGATGGTGCTGTTGCTCTTCTGCAAGTTTTGCGGCTTGCGCTTGTTTTTGCTTTCTGCGCTCGCGTTTAGATAGCCAAATCAGAGGCACGACAATCATTACCGTGCCAATTGCCATAAAGATATCCGGTACTTCACCAAACCAAATCAAACCAACGATTACTGCACCAATCAAGCCGCTGTATTCTGCGCTGGCAATCTTATTGCTGTCGATAGAACGATAAGCTAATACACAGGTAGCTGCGTAAATCATGATGAACAAGCTTGAACCTGCTGCTACAGGGAATGAGCTCCAATCCCATGCTTCACCTTCAATAAATACTAACAACAGTGATACCGGCATACCTGCTAGGTTGGTCATCAAAAGCGTGTGTGGTACGGATTGATTCTTTGGCAGCTTGCGGATCAACAGGTTGTTGATGGCGAGTGTTAGTGCCACGACCAATGCAGACAACGCGGCCCAATCAATTTGGTCTGGGCGTATAATCACCAGCACACCAGCAAAGCCCATTACCGCTGCTGCAATTGATTGAGTGGAGAGTTTTTCTCCGAAGAAGATCGCCGCCAGTGGCAGCATGATCAAAGGCGCGGCATAGAAGATTGCGTTCGCGGTTGCGAGTGGCATCGACGAGATGGCAAACACCATGAAAATTGCGCCTGTTAGCCAGACGTGCGCACGAACTGCATGCCACTTAAAACCTTCCATTAATGGCGCTTGTTTTGTGAACAGGTATACGGGTAACAACATCATCACAGCTGAAAGTTGTCGGTAAAACACAAACTGAAAAACCGGCACCTCATTACCGACACTTTTGATCAAAGCGTCTGAGAGCACCGCAACTAGGTTACCAACAATTAATAGCAGCATCGCTGCACCGACAGATGTGACTTTCACGTTATTCCTCTCCTCATTCTTTGCCAAAGAGTAGGTGATGTCATAGGATGAAGTGAAATGATATTTATTAGTTTAAGTATGAGTTTTTTAGATAATGAAGTTACCACCTCTTAGAGCGGTCCACTGTTTTGAATCCGTTGCGCGTAATTTGAGCTTTTCCCTTGCCGCGGAAGAGCTCAATGTAACCCAAAGTGCAGTGAGCCACCAGATTCGAGTATTAGAAGACTATCTGGGTGAAGCCTTGTTTATTCGCCAGGGGCGTAAGTTGTCACTCTCAGATACTGGCTTTCGTTACCTCGAAGATATCAGCCCTGCTATTAGTGCCATTGCTATGGCCAGTCAGAAGGTACGTGAAGGAGAAAAGGGCAGTTTACGTTTGGCGATTTACAGTTCGCTAGCCGTGAAATGGTTGATACCTAGATTGGCAGATTTTAAGCGTCAACACCCCGAAATTGATCTAACGCTTAACATGGTTGCTGGAGATCCAGAGCAAACTGACAGTGTGGGTGATTGCTTTATCACGGTACAAAAGCCAAAGCGCAACTACATGGCGGTTCGCCTGTATGATGAGACGTTGTATCCGGTGTGCAGCCTCAACATCTGGAAGGAAATTCAGGACCAGCCTATGCCCGATGCACTTTGGCATTATCCAATTCTTTCCACTGATTCTATTTATCGTGAGCGGGGTAAAGATTGGGCGGAATGGTGTAAAGCCGGCGGGTTTGAGTTGCCGAAAGACATCGATATGCAACACTTCAGCCATATGCTTCTGGCGATCGAAGCAGCGCGCTACGACCAAGGCATCACATTCGCCAATGACTTTATGTTGAATGAACGCGACAAGGCTCAGGATCTGGTTTATATCCCCTCCCACGGATTGGAAACTGGGGACAGTTTTTACTTTGTGCATAAGAAGAATCGAGCACGCCAACCAGAAATCATAAAGTTGACCAACTGGCTTAAACAACAATGTTTGTAGGGTAATTGGGGTGATTTCAGTAAGAGTCTCGCTGCAGTGCTAGACTTAATTTAGGCAGGTCAGTTGGGAGAGTATCATGAGCTACGCGCACATTTTGGTTGCAGTAGATTTATCAGATTCGAGTCGAGCAGTCATCGACAAAGCCATTTCGATGGCAAAAGATGCAAATAGCAAGGTGTCCTTTGTTTTCGTTGATCACGATAGAGTGGCGCTGGAATCGAAGGACGAACAAAAACTCATGCAAGAGCTTAAAGCCTTAGCTGAACAAAGTGATTATCCGATTACCGAGACCATGGTGGTGGTTGGTGATCTGCATATCAAGCTTGCTGGTGTAGCGAAGGAGCACAACATCGATTTAGTGGTCTGTGGCCATCATCATAAGTTTATGAGCCGCTTATTCTCCTCAATCCCGAAGCTCGCCAATGCCATTGAGGCCGATTTGTTGGTTGTGTATTTGGAATGAGTCCTAATTCAACATTCAAAGTAAAAGGGAGGCTATGCTAAGCCTCCCTTTGCTGTTCTATTACGGCGTTACTGCTTTTTGATCAACGCCTTGATCACGTCAATTGTGTACAACTGACAATCCACCGCAGTTTGCGGATCGAAGTCTTGTTTGTGTTGGTCTGTGTTCGACAAAATACGAATGCCGACAAACGGTACTTGGTAAGCTTGAGAAACCAATGCTGCTGATGACGTTTCCATCTCTTCAACAGACGTACCATAGGTTTCATGGAACCAGTTGATACGGTCTACTTCGCGGTTCCATTCGTCCGCTGAACCAATCAAGCCTTTCACAACTTGGCCTTTTTTGTATCCTTCAGACAAAGAAAGAGCAGTTTCAACCAATGCTGGATCCGCTTTGAACTGTTTATGTTCAACAAACTCACCGTTTTCACGTAGACGCATGGTTACGTCGAAGTTCTGCCACTTGGTTGGATCGATGCCTTTGCCTTTTTCAGCAAATTCAGACTTGTAAGAGCCCATATTAAAACTTGCTTCACCAATAACAATGTCACCACGGTATAGCTTAGGGTCGTGGCCGCCAGATGTGCCCTGGTTGATGACGTATTTCGGGTTGAAATGCTCAATCGCTATCGTTGTAGAAGCAGCAGCGTTCGCCAATCCTACTTCAGTGCGAGATACCACCACTGGGTAACCGTCGATGTCACCCTGCCAAAACGTCCAAGAGCCAACGGTGGTTTCTTTCGCATTATTTAAAGCTTCAACTAGTGTGCTGGTTTCAATATCCATCGCACCTTGAACAAGGATTGGTTTAGTTTGAGCGAAAACAGAGAAGGAAAGTACTGCAGGAATAAGTGCAGCGAAACGTTTAAATATTTGCATACGACATACTTACAAATGAAAAAGATGGCGCAATCTACCAATGGCAATCGTTTGCGTCAATTGGTGCCATTGTTATTTTTCTCAATAAATGAAAATTCTTGATTGTCGTTCTAATGAGCGAGAATAAAAAATCCGAGCGGGGGAGGCTCGGATTGGGTCTTTATCAGGATTAGATGAAATCGCTACTCAGCATTAAGGCATCTTGCTTAGGTTGTAGAATGACGCTAGCTCGCCTGTCGCTTTTTCACCGTTCATATCCAGCTTCATTAACATGTTTTCACCAACGAAGTATTGGTTTGGTGCGGCTTCGTCAACCAGTGTGATAGTGTTACCTGACTCGTTCCAAGTGAACTGACCTTCAGATTTAAATTCACCATCCTCTTTGCCTTTATATACTTGAACCAATGTATAGCTGCCATCTGGGTTTAAGGTTAGAGTTGTATCAATACTCGCACAGTCGGCACATGGCAATTTACCTGTGTACGTGCCATTCCAATCTAGTGCATTTTGCGCGTTGTGTGCTGAGTCAACAAATGTTTCTGTTGTGATCACTTGCTCTTCTTCAATCGGTGTCGCATCAATGGTTGTTTCAACTTCTGTTGCTTGAGGTACATCAGTCGCGGTGCTCTCCTTTGGTTTCTCATCCTGACAGCCCACCAAAGTAAATACAGCAGCCATTGTTATTGCTAGTAATGTCTTGTTCATTTGATTCCTCTTTAAATCAACGAGTTGATATACCCAAATGATCTCGTCGCATGTATGCTAAGGTCACTTGGGTATACCGTGATAATAATAGACTTGTTTCCTAGACCTGCGTCAGAACAAAGCAAACCATTGAACAGCTTTTGTAAGAAAAATTCTTTAACGTCAGTGATTTGCAAAGAAGAGGGAATAGGAAAATAAAATGGAAGAATTCTACATAGGAGCCCTTCGGGTATTCGGGGTGCTTGTCCGTTGGATTATTATCGACTTTGTCCTCGAAATAGTGAGCTATTACCTTGGGTATCTTGGTGTGTCTATTCTCACTTTGGGCAAACGTCCACACAAACCGGTATCGGACGCGATGCGTTTACGTATCAGCTATTTTGGTATTTTGTTGTTGGTTTTGATCTTTGCATTTATGATTTGGCTTTCGTAGTGCGATTTTAAAGCGTCACCAGAAAAAAGGCTCATCTGATGATGAGCCTTATGCGTATTAGGATGCCTTATCCATTGCTGGAGGCGTTTTTACCTCCTTTGGCGGCGACGCCTCTTCAGAGTTATCAGTGAAGATTTCAGCGACGGCACTGCGTTCTAACTCGCCTTGCAGGTTACCTTCATCATCCACAACAGGCAGTGAGTAGTCACAAGACATGGTGTCTGGTAGCACTTCTTCAATGACAGAGTCGGGCGAAACAACCGGCACTTCTTCATAGATCTCTTCTGCCAGCTCTTGCGCAGCATCCATCTTCGCGGCATCTAGTAAGCTTTCTTTGGTGACGACACCTTGGTAGCCTTCATCGGTTACGTGGTATGCATAGCCTTGCTTCACGCGTTTCATTTCGATAAGAGCTTCTTCAATGGTCGTAGCGGTAATGCGATACGCTGGTGGTTGCATTACGGTTTCTACCGTCAGAGCCCTTGCTCGGTTTACGTCCTTAACGAAGGCTTCTACATAGTCATCGGCAGGGTGGAGCAGAATCTCGTCTGGAGAACCTTGCTGAACTAGTTCGCCATCTTTCAAGATAGCGATACGGTCACCCAAACGAAGTGCTTCGTCCAAGTCGTGAGTAATAAAGATTATGGTTTTGTGTAGCTTCTCTTGCAGTTCGATAAGCTGATCTTGCATCTCACTACGGATCAATGGGTCGAGTGCGGAGAAAGCTTCATCCATTAGTAGGATTTCGGCATCAGTAGCTAGAGCGCGAGCCAAGCCGACACGCTGTTGCTGACCGCCAGAAAGCTGTGCAGGGTATTGATTCTCGTAGCCTTTAAGACCAACCGTTTCCAACCACTCATTAGCTTTCGCAAGACGCGCTTCTTTTTTGATACCTTGGATCTCCAAGCCGTACGCGACGTTGTCAACCACAGTGCGGTGAGGCAATAGACCAAAACGTTGGAATACCATCGACATCTTATGACGACGAAACTCCTCCAGTTCGGTCGCTGAAAGCTGCATTACATCCACGCCCTCAACCAATATTTGCCCCATGGTCGGGTCAATCAGACGGTTGAAGTGGCGAATCATGGTTGACTTACCAGAGCCTGACAGCCCCATAATGACAAAGATTTCCCCTTTGTTAATTTGCAGATTGATGTCTTTCAAACCAACAGTATGGCCTGTATCAGCAAGAATTTGGTCTTTGCTCTGCCCTTGCTTTACTCGCTCCATGACGGTTTTTGGCTTTGGTCCGAAGATCTTATACAGCCCGCTGATTTCAATAAGTGGCTTAGTCATGTTTCAGATCTCCTAAGTGCGCTTGCGTTCGTTTCGCGTAAGCTTGCGAAGCACGATCAAACAGAATAGCCAGTGCAACGATCGCTAAGCCGTTAAGCAGACCAAGCGTGAAGTACTGGTTGGTGATTGACTTTAATACAGGCTGACCTAAGCCTTTCACGCCAATCATTGACGCAATAACAACCATAGAAAGCGCCATCATGATGGTTTGGTTAATACCAGCCATGATGGTTGGCATAGCCAAAGGTAATTGCACGCCAATTAAGCGCTGCTTTTTACTGGCACCAAAGGCGGTAGCAGCTTCAAGTACTTCTTTATCTACCAGTCTAATGCCTAAGTTGGTCAAACGAATCACAGGTGGGATTGCGTAGATAACAACCGCAATTAAGCCTGGGATCTTACCGATACCAAGAAGCATAACGACAGGTATTAAATAGACAAACGCGGGCATGGTTTGCATCACGTCAAGCAGTGGTGTCACGACCGATTGCACGCGATTCGAGCGGGCCATGGCAATACCAATCGGAATGCCGAGTGCAATGGCGAGCATGGTACACACAGTGATGATGCTGAGTGTCCGCATCGTGTCTTCCCACATACCGAAATAGCCGATCAGTATCAAAGATCCAAAGCAGGCAACTGCTAGCTTCCAGGAGCGACTTGCTGCATATACCAAGGCGACGCAGACGCCAAGGATGATCATCCATGGTGTTGAAATGAGTAGTTTTTCGAACCAAACGAGAAATGAGAGAAGAGGGTCGAAGAATGATTCAATGAGGTCGCCGTACTCACGAGAGAAATCGCGGTAGGCGCCATCTAAGGTTTTGCGGATGGCTCTAAGATCTGAGCGATCCATTTCTGGGAATTCGCTAAGCCAATTCGAGTCAGACATGTTTACTTCCTTTTCTTGCCGAGACTCAAGTGAGCCTCGGCATACAACAATGCGGTATTCCTATACCGTTTACGAAACGTCTAAGTCTTACAGTGCACTTTGCACTTTTTTAGCTACGTCTTGAGGAACCCATGCTGTCCAGATCTGTGGGTAGTTTTCTAGGAAATGGAACATGGTTTCTTCACCGTCAGCTTGGTTGTCTTCCATCCATGCCAATAGTTGGTTCATGTCCGCGTTGGTGAAACCACGTTTAGTGAAGTAGTCGTAAGCGGCTGGAGAGCGTGAAGCAAACTCTTCAGTCGTAATCGTATGAACTGGTGAAGGTGGGTACATAGTTGGTTTTGGCGCATCACACTCTGCTTGAGTGGTACAGTTTACAAACTCATCCAAGTTTACACCGCTACCGAAATCCACTTTTACCATGTCGTACTTACCTAGAACCGCAGTTGGTGCCCAGTAGTAACCGAACCACGCTTCTTCACGCTCGTAAGCTTTTGCAATCGAGCCTGACAGACCGGCACTTGAGCCTGGATCAATGATGTCAAAACCTGAGTCAGCAAGATCCATTGCTTTGAACAGGTTGCCAGCACTGATTTGACAGTTCCAACCGGCAGGGCAGCTGTAAAATGCCGATTTTGCTTTGTCCTCTGGGTGAGAGAAAAGCTTCGCGTGTTTTTTCACACCTTCGATGGTTTTCATTTCAGGATATTGCTTAACAAGGTAGGCTGGGATCCAGAAACCCTCTTCGCCACCATCGACTAACGCTTTGCCTGCAAAACGAAGGCGTTTTTCTTCAACACCTTTGTCTAGCGCATCTTTAAGGCTGTTACTCCAAAGTTCTGGTGCCACATCTGGCTGCCCTTTTTCGATCATTGAGGTGCCAGTTGGCATGGTGTCGCCAGGGATGAGTTCGGCATCACAGCCGTAGCCGTGCTCAAGAATAAAACGGTCCACATTGGCAATCAGTGTTGCAGAATTCCAGTTCATATCTGCAATGGTAACCGTTCCACACTCACTTGCGTTTACGTTGGTCGCTGCTAGCGCACCAATCGCTAGTAGTAAGGGAGTTTTGTACGTCATATTGAGTTTCCTTTCTCTAAATAGCTCACTTAGGGTAACGAATTAATCATTAGTGTTCAAACTAATGTATTAGATGAATTATAGCTTTATTTGTTAACGGGTGTGAAAATGATGGTGAATATTTGATTAAAACACCCTCATAAATGAGAGGTTTTTTATCGATGTATGTCAATGAATCGTATGGTGGTTTGTATGTGCTGTTGCATTATTATTAGATGTCTAACGAATATTTCGCTGTAAACGTTATTTTTGCAAACTAAGATATTGTCATATGCCAAAAACTATAATTGGCATATGCCATAAATGGGCGTAAGGTGAAGGCGTTTTGTAGAGAGGATGTGATGGCGAGACCAAAAATAGAAAGACGCATATGTGGACGTGCAGCACACCATTGTTTTAAGCCCAATGGCGTGCCGTTTTATGTCTTAGAGAAAGTCGACATATTGCCAGAAGAACTGGAAGCATTGCGTTTGGCCGATCTAGAAGGTTTAAGCCAACAGCAAGCTGCCGACCAAATGGGAGTCTCTCGCCAGACCTTTGGTAATACGGTTAAGAGCGCGCGTTTTAAAGTTGCGAAAAGCCTAGTTGAGGGTCATGCACTTGTTTTTCCTGACCAGGAGTCAAACTCATGATTTATGCCATTCCAAATGACGGCGAACGCGTCGCCAATCACTTTGTTAAAGCCCCATATATTGCTATTTACTCCGATACGGAAGGGTTGTTGAAGAACCTCGCTAATATTGCTGCTATGCCGCAAGCTGGCTGCAAAGCCAAGTCACAACTCATTCAATCTCTACAAGAGTATAAAGTCGATGCGGTGTTGGTTCGTAATATAGGCGAGCGTGCGCTTGGCAAGCTTCTAAGTAGCGGTAAGCAGGTGTTTAAGCTCTCAACACGCAGTTCACTGGATGATGTGATGGGTGTTCCTCGTTCAGCGTTAACTGTAGCGACACAAGGGCGTCCTTCTATCAACCATGCCAAAAAAGGTGGTTGCGGCGGTTGTGGTAGTAAAAAAGCGCCTTCGGTATTGCTAAATCCCAAATCTCAATCAAAAAACGCGCTTATGACGCTTCGCCCGACTAAGCTTAAAGCATTAGTTTCTTCTTACGTAAAAGAGGTGAAGTAATGGTTTGGCTGTTCACTTTTGTTGGGTTCTTAGCCATCATTTTGTTGATGTCACTGGGCGTGATCTTTCACAATAAACGCATTCAAGGCAGTTGCGGTGGCTTGAATAACGTAGGCGTCGATAAAGTGTGTAATTGCGAGACCACTTGTGCAGAGAGCGAACGCCGCCTTTATCAGATCCAAGAGCCAAGCCCAAAAAGATAACGCTTAGCTCAAACTATCCTCTAACGCCACTGGCTCACACCAGTTTGGTAATGTTTGTCGAAACCATTCTATGTATTTGCTGGCTTGCGGATTGTTTCTGGAAACCAGCAGATTTGTTACCTCAATTACGATCCAGGCTTTTGCTAACAAGATAGCAGTAGCGAGCTCTGACTCTATGCCTTTACCGCCAAGCTCTATATATCGTTTTGCTACTTGCTCATAGTCTTTGAGAGTACCCATTCCCGCAACTAACGGCGAAAGATCAATCGCCGGATGCCCGATAGAAAAACGTTCCCAATCGAAGAGTACCAAGTCACCATTGTCCCTTAGCCCCCAGTTGCCAGCATTACTGTCTCCGGAGAGTAGCGTTTGGGACTTGAATAGGTATTGTGCTTTGGTTTGAAAATGGCGCAAGCAAGCCTCGGTGCGCGCATCTAGTTGGAGAGTTTCAAGTGCAGAGGTAGTTGCTTGTTCTGTCCAGTTATGGGTTTTAAATATTGCGTTTTCGCTTGGTGGTGATGTCTGATGAATTTGCACAAGGCGGCTTAGGATTCTTGGCTCTTGCAGGAGGAAGTCTTGCTCGATTCGGTGAGGAATATACTCAATCCACAATGTATCTTGCTCAGTATCAAACCCAACAAACTCGGGAACAAGAATGCCTAGCTGGTTGAACGTTGCAGAATGTTGTTGATAAAAGGCCACTTCAACTTGTGTCGGGTTGCGCTTCTCAATGACTTTGCGACCTTCCATTTCGACCAGATAAACTTGGGCACTGCCCATTTGGCTGAGCTCCTTTCGTGACATCAATCTGCTTTCCTTGCTGAGTGAAACTCCAAGATAAACATAGGGAAGCCAATTGCCAACTTCAAAATGCGCTGTTGCTCGCAAATACATCTTGAACTGATGCGAATAGTTAGCACTTAACTGGCTGAATTTAGGATTATTTATTGACGTACTCTATGTTCTTAAGAGGTTGTCGATGAGTAGTAAATTGGTTGATTTTTCGGTGCATATTCCCATTACTCCTGAGCTGTTTGAGTTTCAAACTGAAGTAAAGGAGAAGCTGTATGACTTTAATCATGCACGACCTTCCGAGCATTTAAAGAAGGCTGAGATCATCGAGTCACTGCTTGGCAGTGCGAACGGTGTGAATATTGTGCCGCCTTTCTATTGTGACATGGGTAACAACATCCACTTTACTCAAGGTGGCTTTCTGAATGCAGGTGTCACTATTCTCGATCTTGCGCCTGTTCACATTGGTGAGTACGTGCAAATTGGTCCAAATGTCGTGATCAGCACGGCGGGGCACCCATTTGAGCTTGCTGAGCGTGTTCGTCCAATCGCAACGGGCAACCCGATTAGTATTGGTGACAGCGTCTGGATTGGCGCGGGTGCTATCATTCTTGACGGTGTGACAATCGGTGACCGAGCAATTATTGGTGCTGGAAGTGTAGTGACCAAAGACATTCCTGCAGACAGCGTTGCAGTCGGTAATCCTTGTCGTGTAGTGAAGACCATTAAGCAAAGTGAAATGCCATCCGAAGAAGAGATCATCGAAATGTGGCGACCTTTGATGGAAATGAAGTTGGATTGATATTGTCAAGAAGATCAAATTTTCAATGGTTAGCTTTTGCGCATTTTTTGTTCGCTTCTACACTTAAGGTTCGTCTTAATAAAGGAGAACTAAAATGGCATTTATGAAGCAGGATATCCCAAACCGTGTAACGGTGTACCATGACAATGTCGATCAGGAACAAGAACTAAAGAATGCGATGTTGCCAGAGAAGCCACGCTACTTTAACGGTTCTCCTACCTATAAAGCCGACAGTGTAGAACAGTTTCAAACGAAGCTCGATCAGATTGGTATGTCTTTAGACAAATAAAGACCAAGAGAATACAACAACGCCCCCAAGCTTTGAGGGCGTTTGTTTTTTTAGGGGATAAATGAGAGAGGTTAGTTTTGCTGCGTCGCTTCATTGCACACTTGTTTTTGCACCGCTGGTGGCGCTGGTTCGTAGTGGCTGAGTGTCATGTTAAAGCTGCCTTCACCGCCAGTAATTGATCGTAGACGACGAGCATAATCTTGTAACTCGTTCACTGGAGATTTCGCTCTTAGCATGGTGAAGTTAGCATCGATTGGCTCAGTCCCTTCAATCAGTCCACGATTGCCAGATAGGTCGCCGGAGACATCACCCACATTCGCAGTTGGAATGTGAAGCTCCATTTGAACAATCGGTTCGAGCACAATAGGATCTGCATTGTTGATCGCATCTAAGAAGGCTTTCTTACCGGCGATGACAAACGCGATTTCTTTTGAGTCGACCGAATGATACTTCCCATCGTAAACCGTGACTTCCACATCTTTGATTGGATTACCAGAAATTGCCCCTTCTTCTAGTGCTTGAACAATACCTTTTTCTACGGCTGGTATCAGTGCAGTCGGAATGGAGCCGCCCACGACTTTATTTATGAATTTAAAGCCTGAACCACGCTCAAGTGGACGCACCTTTAGTTGTACTTCGCCAAACTGTCCCGCGCCACCGCTTTGTTTTTTATGGCGGTAGTGACCTTCTGCTGGCTTGGTAATGGTCTCAAAATATTCAACGCTTGGTTGGCTGGTTTCCACTTCCAATTTGTAGACCGAAGACATTTTCTCAAGCGCGACTTTTAGATGGAATTCACCCTGACCACTGATGATGGTTTCATTAGTGCGTGCGCGATGTTCGATTCGGAGAGAAGGATCTTCGCTGGCGATTTTGTTCAGTACGTCACCGAGTTTTTGTTCGTCCCCACGCTTGACTGGTTTGAGGCATAGCGAGTACATCGAGTCCGGGAAGTTGAGGGTTTTGAGTTGTACGCCATCTTCTTCATGAGAGTCATGAACAATGGAATCAAACTCTAGCTCATCGACTTTAGCCAGTACGCAGAAATCGCCAGCAAGTGCTCTTGGGATTTCGGTTCTATCTTTGCCTTGCAATTGGTAGAGATGACCGACTTTAAATCCTTTGTTGCTCTCACCAATGTAGAGCTGGCTGCCTGCGTTGATTTCGCCTTGGTAAACGCGTAAATAGGCGAGCTTGCCCATGTAGGGGTCGACGCTTATTTTGTACACATGCGCCACACTGTGCTCTAGAGTTTCACAGTTTACTTTGACCTTCTTACCGTTTTTCTCAAGCAGTGGCGGGTTACCTTCATTTGGCATCGGCATGATTTCCGCTAGGGTTCTCAACAGTAGTTCCACCCCGGCGCCTGTCTCGGAAGACACAAAGCAGATTGGGATCACGTGCCCGGTTCTTAATGCTTCTTCAAATGGATCATGCAGCTGCTCCGGTGTCAGTTCGGAACCCTGTTCGAGATACAGTTCCATCAACTCTTCATCGACTTCGATGACTTGGTCAATCAAGGTTTCATGAGCTTCATCGACTTGAGAAAGTAAGGTTTCGCGCTCGATTTCTGGCTCAAAGTAGCAATCTACAACCGATTGACCATCGGCAGCAGGTAAGTTGATCGGTAAGCAGTTATCCCCGAAATGCTCGATGATGTTTTCCATCACAGCCTCGAGTTGGTTACCGTGATTGTCGAGCTTGTTAATGATGATCATCTGGCACTTTTGCTGCTCTTTGGCAAAGGCGAATAAACGGTCAGAAGTTTGGTTGATGGGCATTTGTGGGTCGATGATCAGCGCTGAGGTTTCAACGGCAGGGAACACGCTGAGCGTGCGTCCGAGCAGTTCACTCTGTCCGGGAGTGTCGATGATATTGAGGCGGTGTTTGTTCCAGCTGAGGGTGACTGGAGTGGCTTCGATGCTGTGTTGATATTGGATGGATTGTTGGTCGAAATCGGTGACGGTATCGCCTTTTTCCACACAACCTAAATGGCTGGTGGCTTGGCAGGTGTAGAGCAGTTTTTCTATCAGAGTGGTTTTGCCGGTACCCGTTTGACCGACAAAAGCGACGTTGCGGATCTTATTGATAGGCATAGAGCCTCCTTGCAAATGACTTGCGAAACCGAACATGTCTTTGTAGACATCAACGATTCCAAAGCAAACCTGATATCAGGCCATGAACTGCATTGGAGTAGGGCGGGTTTACCGCCTTTTCGTCTTCCATGTCATTTTTCGGATGACTCTATACATACAACCACCACCTTGCTGAAATAAGATAAGGGGTTACTACAACACTAGCATGCCGTAATAGCAGTATAATTTATGTGACTTATTTCATGCTGGAAGTGATTGTTTTTTAATCTGGATCATGAAATGGGGAATGCGATGATCGCCTACTCATCAGAGAATAATTTTACCCTGTTCATAAACCAGAGCTGAGTCGACGTCTTGACCAAGTAAGACTGGGCCATCTAAGTCGACCACTTTCGATTGTGCCGCTATGGGTAGCGCTGCACGCATTGCTAATGAAGTGCCTAGCATGCAGCCAGACATCAAGGTAAAGCCAAGGCGTTTCGCCTCTTCTGCAAGCAGCAGGGCTTCAGTCAAGCCTCCGGTTTTGTCGAGCTTGATGTTGACCATTTCGTATTTACCCACTAACTCATGCAATTGCTGACGTGTATGACAACTTTCGTCAGCACAAAGTGGAATAGGATGCAAAATGTCTTTCAGCTTATCATCGTCACTCGAGGGCAAAGGTTGCTCAATCATTGCAATATTCAGTGGCGCTAGCGCAGCAAAAGTGGCGTCTAAGTCAAGATCTTGCCACGCTTCGTTTGCATCCAGCACTATCATCGCCTCGCCAGCTGCTTCGCGAACAGCTCGCACACGCTCAATCACTTGTTCGCCATCAAGCTTTACTTTAAGCAATTCAGCGCCCTGTTCGATGTAACTGCAGGTTTGGCTTGCCATTGCTTTTGGAGTGTTAATCGATACGGTCATCGCCGTGACAATCGACGTCGGTAACTCAAACAATTCTTGAGCATGTTGTTTGCCAGCTAGCTTGGCCTGTAAGTTCCACATCGCGCAGTCGAGTGCATTACGTGCCGCGCCGCCAGGGAGAAGGGTTTGCAGCTTTTCTCTGAGAGAGACTATGTTCGCATCGCCTTTGGCAAACAAACCTTGCAGTTCATGAGCGGCTTGAGAAGTGGCTTTGATCACCGACTCCACCGACTCGCCGTAACGAGGATAAGGCGTACATTCACCTTGGGCACTGATGCCGTTCTGCTCCATGGTTACTCTCACCACGTGACATTCGGTTCGACTGCCACGGGAGATACGGAAAGGTGTCGCCATCGTAATGGAAACGGGCTCTACATGAATTTTCATTGCGTCTACAACCCTTAAATCGCAATAATCTGTTGAGCAATTTGCTCGACGCCAAAACGGACAGGATCGGTCACTGGCACTTGGTATTTCTCAGCCCAGTCGCGGCAAAGCTGTGTGGCACCATCTTCATCGATTGCCGAGGTATTCAAGCAGATCCCAACAAGTTGTGCGTTAGGGTTTGTTAAACGTGCTGCTTGCAAATTTGCCTCGATGGTTTGCTCAATCGTTGGCAATTTAGCATGAGGAAGGTTGCGAATGTGCGGGCGCCCGATCTCGTGACACAATACCAAAGCGTCAGCTTGTGCACCGTGAAGCAAACCTAAACTCACGCCCGCAAAAGAGGGGTTAAACAGCGAACCTTGTCCTTCAATGATGTCCCATTCGTGGTTAGTAAACTCAGGGCTGATAGTTTCAACCGCGCCAGAGATAAAGTCCGCGACGACCGCATCAATGGAAATACCGCCGCCAGCGACTAAGATGCCAGTTTGACCTGTGGCTTTGAACTCAGCGTTACAACCAGATTGCTGTAAAGCTTTCTCAATCGCGAGGGCAGAGAACATCTTGCCAACCGAGCAGTCGGTGCCAACCGTTAGTAAGCGTTTCCCCGAGCGCGCTTTACCATTACCCACTTTGAGCGAGGCATCGTAATGGCGTACATCGTGTAACTTGGTTAAGCCACGTTGCTGCAAGTCATTCAAAGATGCAAGTTCCGAAAGACGTTGGTGCATACCCGAGGCAATTTCAAACCCCATTTCCGCCGCTTCCAGTAACGTCGCCAGCCATGATTCAGGAATAACACCACCTGGGTTTGCGGTACCGATGATGAGCGTTTTCGCGCCTAGCTGCTGAGCCTGTTGCAGCGTCATGTCAGTTAAACCCAATGAAACGGTTTCTGACGTGAGGCGAAGCTGCCCTAAACAAATCTCTGGGCGCCATTGATGGATTCCGCGCGCAGTTTTTGCGGCTAATGGATCGGTGACGTCGCCAAGAAAAAGTAAGTAAGGTTGAGCAATTTGCATGATGGTTCCCTTTTTCATTCATTACGTTTTCAGACAATGTAGTCAGTTTGAAGAGGGAAGCCGAATGCCTATTTGTTGTACGCCTATAACTTGAAGTTATAGGTGAGCATGAGTGCTAACTTACTGATTCACATGCTGCTTTAGCGACGCTATAAAAAGCTTGGTAGAAATGGATTGCGGTGTGTGCTCCGCAAACAAAATAGAGATAGAAAATGACAGCGCTGGAGAAAGTGAGCGCACGCTTACCGATGTATCATTTTGATATTGTTTTGCTGTCCATGGATCGACAATCGCAAAGCCGGAGTGGTGCTTGACGAGTTCAGCGGCAGCGGCGTAACTGCGTACTGTGATCTCATGGTGATAATGTTCATTACGTGCAGAGAGTGTTTGATGAAGCAATAAACCAAGCGGGTCACGACTGTCCAAGCCGATGATCGGCAATTCGTGCTGAATCAAATCATCAAACGAAATCGTGTCGTCATTCGAGTTGAGCGCCTCTTTTGGCGCAATCAGGACAAGTTGCTGCTTGAGTAAAACTTCACTCAAAATCGCGGGTGGGGCTTCTTCACCAAAAGCAATCGCCACATCTAATTCGTGCTTAAGTAAGCCTGAACACAGCTCATCGCGGTTTGCAGTTAACAGTTCAAATGAGATGCCTTGCTGCTTAGACAGTTTTGCAACCGTCGGAACAAGCAACTGGGAAGCCAATACTGGTGGAGCTCCGACTCTCAAGTGCTGAGTGCCTTGTTTCACCTTATTGGTGAGAGAGCGAAATTGCCCAAGCTGTTGATAGACTTTCTCTGCTTCTGGAAGCAGGGCTTTGGCTTCTTGGGTCGGTACTAAGCGGCCTTTGATGCGCTCAAATAGGGCGAAGCTCAGTTGCTGTTCCGTATGAGCAAGTACCCGAGTGACATTGGGTTGCGAGACATGCAGTAGACGTGCGGCACCAGAAACAGTTCCGGTTTGCATGATTGCGTAAAAGACTTCCAACTGCCTTAAATTCACTGCGGTTTCCTTCGCTGTTTGAGATTGAGGAGAGCTCCTAATTTACTTCATTGCAGTCTCTAACTCTATACCCATATATGTTGTCTTGTTGGTTTAGTTTTCCTTGCAAATGCCACATAAAGAAGACTGCTAACAATACGGTGGCAGCCGCGAGCGTGAAACCGTACTGGGTTAAGCCATAGTGACTTAGCATTGCAATGAGGACATAGCTAAGAGACTGTACTGTCGTTGCAAACATACTGATGCCACCATCCACTCGTCCTCTTTGGTGTACAGATACGGAATGGTGCATCCAATTGATTCTTGCTATTCGATTGAGCGCATTAAAGGTGCCAAATAGTGCCGTAAACATCAGGATGGTGACTGGACTTGCGGATAAGCTCATACCAATCAGGGCAAATGCTAAAACACTCATCGATACGACAATGATGTTGGTATGAGAAAACTGACGCAGTATCTTGGTGACAACAAGCCCAGTAAGTAGGGAGCCTAATCCAAAGCTGATGTTAAACCCTGCGTACCAATCGCCGGAGATACCTTGTTGTGAGAACCAAATCGGCACCAGTTTTCCAAGATAAGTTAAGATCGGATACGACAAGCAAGATAGCAGAATAAAGGCGTAAAACGTCGGTTCTCTTGCAAAGATCTGTTTGCTCTCTTTCAATTGAGTCATGAATGCAATTGAGTGGGATTCTCTGATTTGCTGTACGTAAGGCGTTACCATGTAGAAAAGTGCTGCGATGGAAGAGGCTGAGGCAGCAAATAAGGCGAACTCCAACATTCCCCACACCTCTAGCAATATGATACCCAACGCCCCAGCGCCTAAAGTGGTTGATTGCATGATGATTTCTTGCTGACCTGAAATCTTAGCGTATTCATGAGGTTGGTAGTTTTCTTGGGTGAATGCGTTGTTGGTTGTCCATGCGAAATTACTGGATACCCAATAAACCATTTGCGCAAAAGCTAAAAGCCAATGTGAGCCAAGTTCAAGCCAGTAAGCGATAAAAATGATAAATGCCATGCCCGCTTGTAGCCATTGATTGAGTACCAGGAGCTGCTTTCTTGAATGGCGGTCGATAAAAGTGGAAAAGAAAGGGGTCGCCAAGAAGGAAATAGCGGTACAAGAGAGAGCGACCAATGCGACGAAGGTCCCCATGTCTGGTTCAGCCAGCATAACCCATGGCAGCGCCATCATAAATAATCCGGAAGAAATGCCATCAAAGAAGCGTCCAGCCAAGTAGGGAATTGTTTTATTTGTCATCGTTTTTATCTGCTTAATTTGTTAACGTGGTGTAACTTTAAAACCTCAAGTGAACTTGAGGTAAAGCACTTTATTGGATAAAAGAGGCTAGAAATGGAAATCAGCGTAGGTGAGGTAGCAAAGCGTTCTGGAGTGAAGGTATCGGCATTGCACTTTTATGAACAGAAGGGACTGATTTCAAGTTGGCGGAATCAAGGTAATCAACGTCGTTATCATCGCAGTGTGCTTCGCCGTGTTGCGGTGATCAAAGCTGCGCAGCAAGTCGGTTTATCATTAGAAGAGATCAAATTGGCACTAGAAGAGTTGCCTAAGCACCAAGCACCAAATAAGCAGCAGTGGGAAACCATGGCCAGTCATTGGCATAAACAGTTAGAACAAAAGATTCAAAAGCTTAAAGCGCTACAAAACGATTTGGGTGGTTGTATCGGTTGTGGCTGTTTATCACTAGAGACCTGCGCGTTAAGAAACCCAGAAGACGTTCTTGGTAAAGATCATGCTGGGTCGAACTTAACGTTAGATGAAGAAGGTTGAGCCCCCCTTCATCGAATTATTTGAAGGGAGACTATTGCTCTGCGGCAGAATACAACAAGCGTTCAAATCGTTCATGACCGTGAAGCAGCTCGAGATCTTGTTCTTCAGCCAACAAGTCACGGATTGAAGGGCTGGTATCAATCGCACGTTCCAAGTCCTCAATTGCTTGTTCTTCAATCCCTAAACGAGAGTATGCACAAGCTCGTTGATACAAGGCTGGACCGTTGGTGTCATCCACTTCAAGTACGCGGTTACAGAGACTCAATGCCCAGTGATACTCTTTGATCTCCATGGCTGCATCCGCTTTGTAAGTTAGCGCTTCCAAATCACCTGGACGAACGAGCAAAATTTCATCGTAAATATCGATACGCTGCTCAGGTGTTTGTGAGCTCTGTGCACGCAACCATAAGTTGTGGATTTCGTTGATCTTTTCAATTTCTTTATTGTTTTCGCTGATGATGCGAGTCTTACGCTTTAAGTCGCGTTCTAATGCTAAAAACTTCTTCTCGTACTCTTGGGCTATTTTTTCTAATCGCTTGTCTGCCATCTCTTTGGTGTTGTGTTTAAATTCTCGTAGTGATTGCCAACCTACAAAAGCGATGAGCGAGGCAACACCAGCAATGATGTAGAAGAAGTACGTGACGGTGACATTCGCGTAGTTTAATGATTTGTCGGCCACTGTTAACTCACGATCAGTGATCTCGACAATCATACGTCGTTCTAGATCTTGTTGTTCCTGACGCAGTGACTTCAGCTCATCGAGGATATAACGCTCCATCAGAGGTCGGTCTAAAAGGTCGGACTCTGAGTACGTTTCTTCTGATGCTAAGGTTGGAAAAGAGAGCAGAGCAGCGAAGAAGATGCCGATGATTAAGCGCATAAAACGTCCTTTTGCGTCGAGAATGGATGAATCTCTGAAACCATAGCAAATAGAGGTAAGGTTTAGCAAAAAACTCATGAAAAATGATTGTTTTATAAAGTGTTCTGATGTGCTTTTGCGTTGCTCTTTTTGTGGTGAATAGATACTCTTTTCTCCACTGGAAACCAATGGCAAGCAATATGGACGCAAAATCACAAGCCTACCTCGAACAATACCTTCAATTACTGTCTCAGCAAGAAAAAGACGCAATCCCGTCAGTGAGTGCGGATTACTACTGTGCAGATGAGTACAACGCCAACAATTGTGCTGAGTTGGTAAGAATTGGTCAGAAAACCGCATCTTACAGCATGGAACTTTGGTATAGCCAACAAGGAGAAGTAACGCCGCAAGTAGGTCACTTACAAGTTGTGACAAACTGGGATGGAGAGCCTGTGTGCATCATTCGAATCACGGATGTTAGTACTTGTCGATATGCAGACGTGAGTGAGGACTTTGCTCACGCAGAAGGGGAAGGTGACCGCACCATGGCTTGGTGGCGAGACGCACACACTCGGTTTTTCAAAGCCGAGTGTGATGAGTTAGGCATTGAGTGGCACGAGCAGCGATTATTGCTGCTAGAGCGGTTTGAAGTGGTTTATCCTCGTCTTGGAGAAACCTCGCGATAGTGCCAAGAAATGTTAAGGTAGTCCTAGCTGTTTAAGGTCAGATATAAACAGCAGGGTGTTGATTACTCGTAATGTTGACTCGTCTGGTTTCATCGCGTAAGCGCGTTTGTATGATGTTGCTGCTAAATAGGTTTTGCCCTCAACTTCAGCGATTTTGCCAGCAATGATGTTACTGAACCAAGACTCTCGTATATTGACAGCTTTTGCTAACAAAGTTTTAGTGTTGCTCAAGTCATCTCTATCGAAGGAGCAGACCGCAAGAGCTTCGTAATATATAGGAGCATGGAGTTCATCTCTTATACTCAACAAACTATCATACATCTCCTTTAGCTCGTTATCTGGAACTGCGAACGGCTGAATTGAGTTCAGAATTTTAGCGGAAATCAGTCTTTCAGCTGCAGCAATCTCTAAGTTCGGGTCCTGCTTTAGAACTTCATCGTATAATTTTATCGCGGAATATAGTGAGCGCGTCGTTATTATGCTCGATGCATAATGGGCTTGATGCATTAAATTGAACGTTTTTGAGTCTCGTGGGTACTGGCGATCTAGCTTGTCTATGATGGCGTGATCGAAAGACGTTTCCATCACGGCTTCAAGGTCCGTCAATATGTTTTGAGCCACGAGGACTATGACGCTGTCATCGAGAGAGTATTCACGAGAAAATAATTTTTTGTCCGAGATGTTGTCGTATATATAAAATTCTAAGATAGGGCTATGATTTTCTTCTGTAATGCTGCCGGACATAACAAGAGCCGCTCTTTCAGAAAGGTCATTATCTTGCTCATAGAGCAAAGAGGAGCGGTATCTTCCTTGTTGATTGACGCGGTAGTTGATTAAGTCGCTTAAGCCAAAGGCAAGATGTTGGTATTTGTCTGGAGATGAAAAGGTAACAAAAGCGACATTATATGGGTTAATAGTTGCCTTGTTGTTTGTTTTCTCAGGGAACCAATTAAATGCCATTAGCACAGCAAATAGCAAGAGTGTGACAAAAGAAACGAATGCCCACTTAAAGGTTGTAGAGTTGCTAATCGCGTTAGACGAAGGCTGTCCGGAATGTGGAGTTGTGCCTTCAACTCGACTGACATCAGCCTCCAATACATACCCCGCTTTGGGTCTTGTTACTATGAGCTTTTTGTATTCAGTGCCCAGTTCTGATAACGCTTTTCTTAAGTCACTCACTGCTTGTGTTAGTGAGTGATCACTGACAAAATCGCGACTCCAAACAGAGGTTAGGATCTCTTCTCGAGAAAGAGTTTGATTTGGATGTTGAACCATGAACAGCAACAACTGATTTGCTTTAGGCGTGAGCAGAATACTTTTCTCCTCATGGCAAATCGTTTGTTCGATACTGTTGAAATGGATGCCATTTATAATGTACACGCGCTGTTCCTTACTACCAATCGCGTATTGCCTGAACGTTACTCCTGTTTCGTGAGTGAACTAAATCCCTTTCTCAAACAATGTGCCAAATACGTACTCTGTTCCCAGATCAAATGCGAAGAAAAACTGGTTATCATTTTTTTTCACTAGCGTCGCAGCGAGAAAGTGACCGATAACTGGAATGTCTAATTTTTCTTGTGAGCGAATTTGCTCCAACCAAGTCGTGGTTCTGTCTCGGACCGTAAATAGGTACTCACTTCCGGTGTGCTCTTCGTATTTTAGGTCGAGTCTAAACGCGAACTTGGCGTTATCTTGCGCTTGTGCAACTAGTGATAGTGTCATTGACTCATTTTGAATGAGCGCATTAACGTCATAATTGATAGGGCCAGTATTCGTTTCCAGCTTAGAATGCCCTGTCCAAACGCCCGCGATACTTCGCAGTGGTGAATTCAGTTTATTATGCAGCTCATATCCAGCCCAGAAAAAAAGACATGCGGAGACAAATAATGTGATGCTAGTGATTACATAACGTTTTTGCATAACATAACTCCATCATTTAATACACAAATTCGGTACCCACGCTCTGTTCTCTTAAGAAATGTTTCTTGGTTTGGGCGCGTGGAGGCGAAGCGCGCTTGCTCTATATTATCTGGCTCAAAAAGATAATGAGTGTCTCCATTGGATAAGGTAATTCCTGCCACCGACGGAGAGCCAAATTGATAGCCAACAACGAGAAAAAATAAGCTGAATATTAACCAAAAAACAAAGTAAGGCAGATATTGTAAGCGGGAGGAACTATTTTTCTGACTGACCTCAATTTGATAGCGAACGAACTTAGGGCTTGCCCCCAATATATAGCCTGTTTTCGGTATGGTGCGGACCAAAGTTCGGTCAGTATCGACTAAGTCATCTCTCAAGGTTCTTACTGCTTGGTTGATAGTAGAGTCCGTAGCATAGGAGTTACTCCATAATGCATGTTGAATGGCATCTCTAGTTGCGGGTAAAGGGTGCTGTTTTACCAAAATGTGCAGAAGTTCGTTTTCACGTGCTTTCAATACAACTCGTCGATCTTTAGTGATGAGTACCCCTTCAGTGGGTGAATAGCGAAACTCATCAAACTGATAATGGTCACTGTGTAGAGCTGAGTTCATCTGTTGCCCAACCTATCTATCTTACCTATCAAGTCATTTTAAGATCTAACTGATTTAGTGATATTGCTAAGCTTCACAATAACCTTTGTCTTGAGGTTTTTTTGATAAAAATAAGGATTTGTACCTGCCTCACCTAGATATATTCACCAGTTTGACTTCATTTGAAAGAATAAAAATATCAAATTGAGGTTTTCTTGAGGTCTATGATCTGCAAAGCCCGCATTCTATCTCCATCGGCTTGATGCCAACTACATTGTTGAGCTGGTGTATTTGCTCAACGCAATTGCTGTTTTCGGAGATAGAGAATGAAAACGAATCACTACTTAATTACTGCAGGCGCTTTCTTACTTGCTTCGCCCTGTATGGCTATTGAGATTGCTAAACATGACTCTGCGACGTTGGAGTTTGGCGGCTGGATTGCAGCTGAGTACAGCCACAACTTTGATGACAGTCCCTATGATTTGGGCTTCAACTCCAACGCATCTCGTTTGTTCTTTGCAGGAGAGAATCAAATTAATGATGACATTACTGCATTTGGCAAGTTGGAGTATGCCGTTGCCTTTAGTGACATGAACGATACCGAGTTCAATACCCGTTTGGGTTACATCGGGATGCGCACCCAATATGGCTCTATTGAAGCGGGTAAGGTCTGGTCACCTTTTTATGATATCGCAATGTATTCAGACACCGTTTTCAGTAACAAGGACACAGCGACAGGGGCTTTTTTTGCCCCAGCGTCTGAGGTAGGCGGCTTTGGGCGTGCGGATAATTCCGTTAAGTACCACAACAAGTTTGGCTTTGGGGATGGAAAGATTTTGGTTGGCTTAATAGTTGGAGACCAAAGTGACCAATCCATTACAGATACTGTAACGGTTAACACCACCTATGGAGGTTCGCTTCGTTACGCGCAGGGCGGTTTTCAGTTTGGAGTTGCCCATCAAGTAGCAAATACAGACGGACTAACAAATGGTGATGATTCTATCAGTGCAACGATTGTCGGAGCGTTTTATAACAGCGAAAAATGGATGCTTGGTGGAAACTATACATTTGGCAAAAACAACCAAAAAGAATTTGGTGCTGCTCCAGTAGCCTCAAACCTTGTTGACTCTGACGGTATCGAGTTTTTTGGCCACTACCGTTTTTCCGATAGCTGGAAAGTATTTGTTGGCTACAACCGTTTGACCACAGAAACGGACACCTACACAACAGAATTTTCTAACATTGGTGTAGTAAAGAACTTTGATCAGAAGCTCGCTCTCTACTCTGAATATCGTATTGACCATGATTCAACCAAAAACAGCCTATTTCACGGTGATGCTTGGTCGATTGGCATTATCTATTTCTTCTCTGAATACCCTCAATATTTCTAGATTGCTAGAAGGAAAAAACTATGGATGTAGCAATTAAAAACCAAAACAAATCTGGGATGGCCATGTGGTTCCCTTTACTTGTTGTTTGTTTCGCTCAAGTCGGAACCTCCGGTGACAACTCTGTTTTATCGATGTCAACCAATGAGTTCATCTCACAATTGAATGCGACTATGAACCAAGTCCAGCTGGCCAATATCGTATACAGCTTATTGGCCGGTGCTCTGATGGTGTTTGGCGGCATGTTAGGTATCGCAAAAGGCTTTAAACAAGTATTTATGGCGGGTGCTGCATTGTGTGCTGCTGGTGAAGCGCTTGCTGTGATCGCACCGAACATGGAAGTACTAATTTGGGGGGCTCGCTCCTTAACAGGATTCGGTGCTGCGCTGATGATTCCATCGGTATTAGGGATCATCGTTTCTCTCTATGAGGGCAAAGAACGCGCCGTAGCATTCGGCGGTGTCGGCGCCGCCACAGGTGTCGCTGCGGTAGTGATGCCAATTGGTGCGGGTGTCATTATGGATGCATCAGGTTATCAAGCTGCTTTCTCTACAATGTCTGGTTGGTTTGTGTTGGTATTTCTAGCGGCTTGGAAACTCATTCCAAATATTAAACCTGCTCAAATGCGTGTTGACTATGTGGGTACGGTGATGGCGTCACTTGGTCTGCTAGCCTTCATCATTGGTTGCTCGAAAGTCTCGGAGTGGGGGTTAATTGAGCCAATGTCTGCACCTTTTACTGTTATGGGGATGTCCCCAGCTTTACCTCTAGCGATTCTTGGTATTGCAATCATGGTCGTGACCATGATGGTAGAAAAGCAGATCGAGCAGAAGCATGGTGCGGCACTTATTCCCCAGTCATTTATTAAAACGCGACAAGTGCGTAATGGTCTTTATGTTACTGGCCTAATCTTTGCGGTGTTTGGTGCGGCATTCTTTGTAACCCTTTCATGGATCATGGTCGTTGCAGGGCTTGGCGGGGCAGCAACAGGAGTTGCGATGGCTACTATGGCTGCTCCGATGATTATCTTCTCTCTGGGTATTCCTAAAAAATACAGTCATTGGTCACCTCGAATGGTGGTGTTAGCGTCATCTGCAGCAGTCTGTCTGGGCGCGATTTCAATGGCTTATTCTCTACAGGCTGACGGCTTTAACCCAGTGTTTATGTATACGGGCTTGCTACTTCTAGGCTGTGGTCAAGGTGGTTACGCATCTCAATCGGCAATGATTGTAGCTTCTGCACTAAACCCTCGAGACGCGGCACAATCCGGTGGTATTCAGTGCTCCACTCGCAACGTGTGGCAGGCTGCAGGCGTTGCAATCATTGGTGCAGTTTTGCTGTTCAGTTCGACCGCAATATATAAATCAGAAATTGCTCAAAGTGACGTAGCACCGATAGTTAAAACTTACGTAGCAGAAACACCAGTTCATGGCTTTATGTCGAACCAAGTTTTGCTAGAAAAACTCACCCAAGCAGGCGCTGACATGCCTCAAGCGGAAGCCGCATTGACTATCTACAAAGATGTTCGTATCGAGTCAGCACAATATTCATTTTGGGCTCTGACATTGTTTGTACTGCTTCACCTACCAGGCTTCATGGGCATTCCAACGCAAGGTTGGACTCAAAAACAGTAATTATTTGAATTAAAGCTACTGCCTTGTTTTTCCAAGTATTTCACCGTCAACAAGAAGAACAAGGCAAACCCTACAAATTAATAAGAAGAGACTATTTTATGAACTATCAAGCTCTATGCATGCGTCTAATAGATGTTAAGAAACCTGTGACAGTATTTACAGCTCAAAAAGTGATTACGATGAATCCAGAGCAACCAGAAGCAGAATCGGTTGCGGTCCAAAATGGCGTAATTGTCGGAGTTGGTGAGACAGAGACTATTCGCTCCTTGCTGAACGTTCACCGAATTGAAGCTCAGTTCAACAATACATTTGAAGAAAGCTACATCTATGCCGGCTTCGCAGAACATCACATGCATCCACATATTTTAGGGGCATACCTTAAAGATTCTCATTATGTCGGTTATGTTGACCGCAAAGCGGCCGATGGTTCTGTAATGAAAGGGATTCAATCGGTTGAACAACTTACAGAACACCTAAAAGTACTAATTGAAAAAGACCGTGTGCGTTTGGAGTCAGACTCTGAGCAGTGGCTAAATTGTTGGGGGTTTGATCCGCTGCTATTGGCGGGTGCAGATGTCACACGAAATGTACTTGATGAAGTGAGTAAAGAGTTCCCTATCTGTTTGGGGCACGCCTCTGGTCACGTTATCAATATTAACTCGGTAGCAATCGAGTTATGTGGCTACGAGAGCATGGAAGAAGACCCAAACTTGTTCCGTTACGAAAGTGGTCAAGTGAATGGCACGGTGGCAGAGCCTGAATTAATGCAGTTTGCCTTCTCCAAAGGTGCCGCAAGAATGGACTTTTCAGAAGAGGGCATTATTGAAGCTGGTGAACTGGCGACAAAAGTTGCTCGTATCAATGGCTGTACCAGTGTGACTGACAAAGGAACAAACTTTCCATTGACTCCTGGCAATGTCGCAGCCGAGGGGTGGTTGAAAGCGCAAGCGCAAGGTCGTTTACATACGCGAGTCAATATGGAACCTTGGTTTAGTTCAATTGATCGTTGGGTATACGGTGATAAGCATGGTTGGGATGCGGTCCATGCGATTCGTGATGAGAAGAACCCATACCTCTCTGTTGGTAACTTTAAGATGCTTACGGATGGTTCAATCCAAGGCTTCACTGCACACTTACTTCCGGATCAAAACTATGTAACTGAGGGCAAACCAAATGGTCATCTGTTGATGTCCAAAGAGAAATTGATGGAACAAATCTCTATTGGTGAAGCTCATGGTATGTCTTGCTCAATTCATACTAATGGTAATGGCGCAACCGAGGTCGCAATTCAAGCAATTGAAGAAATTCGTAAAACTAATCCAAATCTTGGTTTCCGCCACTCACTGGAACACTGTCAATTGGCGACTGAGAACCAGTTCTACCGAATGAAACAAGTAGGTATTACGCCTAACTTGTTCACGAACCACTTGTACTACTGGGGAGATGTGCACGCGAAGTACACAGTGGGTGAACATGGCGTAAGACGAATGGATGCGTGTCGCTCAGCAACAAACCACGGACTCATGCATGGTGTCCACTCTGATGACATGGTGACGGAAGTGAGTCCATTGTTCTCTGCTTGGTGTGCCGTAAACCGTCGTTCTCTGAGTGGTGTTGTTTATGGAGAAGACCAATGTTTAACCGTTGCGGAAGCTATGCGAGTTATCACTTACAACCATGCATGGCTTGCGCATCAAGAAGATGTTCGCGGGTCAATTGAAGTGGGTAAATGGGCTGATTTTACTGTCTTGGCCGAAGAAGCGACGGAAGAGAAACGTGAGACACTTAAAGATATTCGTATTGTCGGAACCGTTATTGGTGGTGATGACATTTTCTTGAACTAATGTGGGGGCGGGAAGGTGAAATGCCTTCCCGTTTTACGTTATGGATACATTACGAGCATCGTGGCGACAGATAGAACCTTGGTATCTTTTTATGGTGATACTTGGCGCGTTTAACGTCGGGTTCTGCATTATGTTGGTCCCACAGTTTGTCGTACTCTCATTCGACTCAGGTTTAGCCAAGATAGGTTTGATCATGGCGGCTTGGACCGCAGGGCCGCTTGTGGGGCCGTGGTTTTCAAAATACATTGATAAGTGGGGGACACCAAAAGTTTGGCTTTCTGGCTTATTTCTCGTCAATGCATGTTTGGCGTTTGCGGTTCAGTACTCACAAAGCGTATTGAGTTTGTTCTTCAACATGTTTATTCAGGGACTTATCTATGCGATAGGCTACTCCATTCTCAATTTACTCATAGTTCGTCGCTATGAAGAAAAAGAGTGGCACGGAAGAACAGGCATGTTGATCGCTGCATTTATCATAGGGGAGGTGATAGGCTTTGGAGTTGCAGGGCGAATTGAAATGCCCGCAGCTGGATTTGTCGGTGCTAGCATTGTCATGGTGCTGAGCAGTTTACTAGCGCTAGTTCTGGTTCCTGATTTCAACAAATCTTTTATTCGTACCCGTAGTCCGGAGCAACGATCCCAACAAGTGAAAAAGCTTCTACATTCTCCTTTTGGAATTATGGCCTTAGGGTGGGGGCTGCTTTGCTTTGCCGCACAGATTCTGTTTTTACCTTTTCCTGTATTGATGCGAGAAGTCTTCCAAATAATGCCAGAACATTCGAGCTCAGTGGTCAGTATCAGTGGAATTATTGCGCTCAGTTTCTACCCGATTGTAGGTAAGTTAACGGAACGTTTCGGGGCTGATAACGTGCTTATCACCTCCAGCGCAGTAAAAGCAATGGTATTTGTTGTGTTGGCATACTGTGCTTTTTACTACCAGCCAGAACTGATGTTGATTGTGCTGTGTATGGTTTTCGTTAATCGCTGTACGTGGCCTTTTATGATGGCCAGTTCTCAAATTCAAGCAGCACAACTTTCCGGTGAGTGCTCAAAATCTATGGCGTTAACCATTTTCATGGCGATCGCTGGTATCGGCAACTTTCTCTCTGGCGTAATTAACTCCATGGTAACGGCGTCGCTAGGTATGAGTTATATCCCTCTTGTCGCAGCTATAACGGCTTCGGTAGGTGTTGTTTTACTGTTTGGCAACAAGTACCGCGAGCTAAGGCATGACCAACACATAGATCAACCTAAACATTACCCTTAAAGGAAATATTATGAACAATACGGATAAAGCAGTCCTTATAGGAGTGCTGGCTTTCCTTAGCCCTTTTTTTGTGTTTGATTCAGTTTATCAAGCGTTTATTACCATTACCGACCAACATGGCTTTGCTATGTCTGGGGTTAAATTCGCAATATTGGCCACATTTGGTGAAGTGTTGGGACAGCGAATTCGAACAGGATCATGGTCTATTAAAGGTTTTGGTGTTATCCCAAAAATGATTGTGTGGTATGTACTTGGGGTGCTGATTAAAGCGGCATTTGTTGTATTTGCGGTGGGAGACCCGGTGGTATTGAACAAGTTCTTGCCTGAAGCGGGACCTTTGTTAACTGCTTTCTCAATTAGCTTGGGGCTCAACTTAATATTTGCACCAATATTTATGACGTTACACAAAATCACTGATTTACACATTGCCGATCATCATGGTTCGATGGTTGCGTTAATTAAACCAATCAATATGGCTCAGAAATTTAGTCAAATAGATTGGAATACTCAGTATGGTTTCGTATTTAAAAAAACCATTCCGTTGTTTTGGATTCCGGCTCACACGATTACGTTTTTACTACCTCCTGCGTTCCAAGTGGTGTTTGCGGCAAGTTTAGGCGTCGCTCTTGGCGTTATTCTGGCGCTGGCCGGTGGGAGACCCAAGACTGAAGCATTAACGGTTTGATATGAGCGTTCAAAGCAACGGGCTTTTAATATCCTTACACGCAATCTAGAGGTTACAAACCGCTGTTAAATCCATACGCGCGGGGCATTGAGAACGCTTTGATGTGATTCACCTAGCATCGAATTAATACAAACAAATAAGGCTTGGTTAAATACTAAGCCTTTTCTTTTATGCACAATGACTTAAGCTAACTGTTCTTGACTATACAGTTGCTGGATCAGCGCTTGCCACTCTTCTCTTAATACACCGTATTTTATCGAGTCGTAGTACTCGCCTTGGTAATAGCGTACCTTACGAATGCGAGCTTCTTGTTGCATGCCAAGCTTTTCAGCACAGCGCATCATTCTTGGATTACCCGACCAGGTTGTTAACCCGACTCGTTCGATTTCTTGAGTATCAAAGATGTAGCTTATCCAAGGCACTAGCGCGCAAAATCCCAGACCTTTGTTCCAGTAGTTGGAATCGTAGATGACGATGCCTGCTTCTAACCAACGTGTGCTCTCACATTCCCAATACCAACTGACAGAGCCGACGGGTTTGCCCTCGAACTCAATCAACAACATGTCTTCGCCTTTCATTAGTCGTTGTAAGGTGTTGTTGCGAAAGCCCTCTAGTGTTGGTGTCTGATATGGAAAGTAAGGGCCATTGAACTCAGCCCATCGTTCATCTTCAGTGATCAATTGATAAAGTGCCTTCGCTTCTTCCGGAATCGCTTTTCTTAATGCGACACCTTGAAAATGGTACATAACACTCCTTGTTATAATGCACTAACGTTTAATTGCAGTGATGCTGAACATATGCCAATGCTTTGTACTACCAACGGCTGTGCTGCCATCTTCATCCCTCTCATAAAAGTGGACGATCTCGTAATCCTCAAATAATGTTTCCACTTCTTCCTTAGTAAACGCACTGATATTTGGATGTGTGTTTGCGTCAACCCAAGAATCGTGAATCCCCAGTAAATCCCCGCAAAATACACCACCCGGCTGTAATGCTTCGTTGATTCTCTGCCACACGCTTTCGAATCGTTCGCTAGGGCAAAAGAACAAGCTGGCACTGGCAATGAACAAGCTGCATTGCGGGTAATGAAAGTCACTAAAGCAAGACTGCGATATGGAAAAGTTAGGATTGCCTTCGAAACGCGTCAAGCAAGTTTCCACCGCATCTTGATGAGTGTCAAACGCGTAAACGGTAAAGCCTTGTTTGAGAAGATAGTTGGAATCTCGACCGATACCGCATCCTGCATCAATGGCGATTTTGTTGTTGAGTGGAAGCAGATTGGCGGCTCGTTCTACGTTTGGTCGGTGAGGTTGGCTCGCAACCTTCTGATAGTATTCGTTCCATGTTACTGACATCGCGATTCCTTTCTAGTTATAAAAAACGCTACTCAACCATGAATAGCGCTTTGATTTTTCAAAGGTTAACCAATTTCTTCGAGTAAAGAACTTTTAATTTACCATAGTGTGAGTGACTTAAAGTTGGTCTTCGATTGGAAGAATTCCCGAAAACCAAGCGCCCATTTTTCGCCACACACTCGCTTCTGGCTCTGAATTGAATTCTTCGCCAGTCTCTTTATCTAGCCATGCGATATCACCATCTTTAATGGCTATTTGATAAGCACTTTCTTTGAGTTGCTCAGGCAATAGTGCTAGAGATTTCTGTACGTACTCTGGTTGCTCTATAACCACTGCCATTTCGGTGTTGAGCTCTGCAGAGCGAGGATCCCAGTTCATCGAACCGACAAATAAGGTTTTACCATCGATCATCATGGCTTTGGCGTGCAGACTTGCTCGGCTGCTACCCGTTAAGCTCCACTTACTTTTGATGTTCGCACTTGCTTTGACCTCCCACAGTTTAATGCCTGCTTTGACGAGATCTTCACGATATTTTGCATACCAACCATGAACGGCGAAGACATCGTTAGATGCTAAGCTGTTTGTCACAATAGTGATATCAATGCCGCGCTTCGCCGCTTTGACAAGTGCTTTGGTTCCCGATTCTGTTGGTACAAAGTAAGGGGAAATCAGCACGAACGAATCTTCAACGCTTTCTAATAGCTCACCTAAATTGGCAACAAGTTGGCTGTCTTGAGTTTCGATTTTATCGGGTAAGTCAAACCAAACATCACCTTGACCCCAATACAATTTCAGTTGACCCTGTTGTAGTTTTTCGTACAGATCCAACTTTTTGAAGTTATACCGACCGGTTGAGAACTTCGCTTCTAACCCCAACTTTTTAACTTGGTCTTGAATTTCGTCATCATCAACTTTGTTGGAGTTTGGGACAATCCATTCCATCGGAACGGCGTAAAGGCTATTCCAGTAAAGATCAAATTGGTCTGCTGTTTGTGTGACTACTTCACCAAATAGCATCACATCAAAATCCCCAAACTCTACATTGGATTCAAAAGAGAAGTACTCATTACCAATGTTTCTGCCGCCCACTATGGCAGAGACGCTATCTGAAATTAGAGATTTGTTATGCATGCGTCGATTTAATCGACCGAAATCGCTTGCAAAGGCAAAGACCCGGGCATCGCGATAATGATGGGGATTGAATAGACGAATCTCTATGTTTGGATGAGCGTTCAGCTCCGCCATACCTGCATCATTACGTTTTTGCATGTCATCTAATAATAAACGAACTCGGACACCACGCTGAGCGGCTTCATATAAACGCCAAGTGATAAGTTGGCTAGTTTCGTCACTGCGATAAATATAGTACTGCAGATCTATGCTTTTCTCTGCAGATTCAATCAGTGCGATTCGAGCCAAAAGCGCATCATTTCCTTGATTGAGAGGATAGAAAGCAGTGTCTGAATCAGGAGCTTTATCGTAGCTTTCAAAAAATTCAGCCAGTGCGGAGTCTGCTTGGTAGCCAAACTGAAAGCTGGTGGACTTCTCGCTGGGATCTCTTGGCTGGATCGACGAACATGCTGAGATCAGGACAAGCATAGAGACAAGTAAGGCTTTAGAGAGATAACGTAGCAATACACACTTCCTTGTTAATACACGACGCAACCCTTTGATTATATATCAAGCTTCGAAGACTGGTAACGTGCATGCTTGTCGCAAAGTCGCAGATTTTTCAATAGACCACGGAGTCCGGTTTGGATGATAGCCATTTGGGAAGCGATATTATTCGGGCGGACAATATCATGTTTTTGGGTGATGTTTTCGGTGTAATTGGTCAATATCACTAATATCTGGTGGTTATTGCCAACACTGAACTGTGAAAAATAACACTTTCAAATTAAGTTGTTGATATTTAATGGTTAATGCTTTGGCATGCTCATTGCGTATAAAGAGTGAGCGAGAGAGGCTGTAACTTGCGAAGATGGTTAACTTTTTGTTAATTTTATTAACTTGCCATGGATAGTTTACTTGTGATGGATATTTGCAAAAACACGCAAGCACGGCTCTCTTATAAAGTTGTCTATTTCAGATGCAAAACCTCACTGTTTGTCCACGGGGAGTAGGTAGCAAGGTTATTGAGCAATTGGCTTTTTAACTCGGCTTTAAGGCAAGGCCTAATGGGGACAAATGGAAGAATACAAAAATAAAAAGGATTTTCGATGTTAGCAAAACCAGTATTACGTTGGCTTTTACCTTTCGCTGTCATTGGTGGCTCTTATGCGGGTTATGCCGCAATCGCTGCAACGGCGCCGGAAAAAGAGTCAATCAAAGACACCATCAGTGAACCGACAGTACAAATATCTTCACTCTTTCCTACCGATCATAAAGTTGTTATTACTAGCCATGGCGAAATGGTTCCGTTTGAAAAGACACACCTAGCTGCTCAAGTTAGCGGTGAGGTGGTGAGTTGGCATCCAAACTTCGTAACGGGTGGTATTGTTAAGCGTGGTGAGGTTCTTTTCACGATAGAGAGTGATAACTATGAGGCGGCTGTTCTACAAGCTGAAGCGGGACTAGCGAGTGCGCGTGCTTCGCTGATTGAAGAGCAGGCAAAAGCGGAAGTGGCGAAGCGTCAGGCGAAGAAACTAAGCGACAAGCAAGTGACCGATCTTTACCTACGTAAGCCGCAAGTACTTAGTGCGCAAGCGCAAGTTAAGTCTGCTCAAGCTGCGTTGAAACGAGCGAAACGCGATCTAGAAAACTGCAAGGTAGTGGCGCCTTATGATGCGCTAGTGGTTGAGCGTGAAATTGGGGTAGGGCAGTTTGTCTCTTCAGGTTCTCGCGTTGCAATGTTGAACAATATCGAAGTGGCAGAGATTCACGTGCCTATCGCAGGCTTTGACAGTGCGTTCTTACCTGAATCATTGAAAGAGCTACATGCTACGGTGACCCAACAAGGGATTCTCTCTACCACTCGTGAAGGTAAAGTCGTTCGCGATCTCGGCATGATCGATAGTGCGACGCGCATGATTAACATGGTGATCCAAGTTAGAGACCCATATGGCCTAGACAACAATCAGCCACCAATTAAGTTTGGTTCGTATGTTGAAGTGAGCTTTACTGGTAAAGAGCTCAAACACATTTACCGCCTTCCTCAAGAGTTGGTGAAAAATCGCACAGTTTGGGTTGTGAACGGTGAAAATGAACTGCAACCAAGAACCGTTAATGTGCTTCGTGCAGAAGGTGAGTTTCTCCTCGTCGGTGAGGGCTTAGAGCAATCGGACAAGCTGGTTCTGACTTTGCCTGAGTACCCACAACAGGGCATGGCAGTTCAAGTCGCAAAAAAGAATGACGACTCCGAAACCGTCGTACAGTAGTTAGGAGTCAAACATGGAAGATAATCAACAAAAAGGCATCATAGCCTATTTTGCGAATAACTCTGTTGCCGCAAACCTAATGATGGTGTTCATCATTGTGATGGGTATCGTGAGCTTCATGTTCATTCAACGCCAGATGTTTCCAAACGTTGAAGTCAACTACATCAATATTCGAGCAGCTTACCCAGGCGCGTCTCCTCAAGAGATTGAAGAGAGCATCTTGGTTAAAGTCGAAGAATCTATCAAAGACGTTACTGGCATCAAAAAGACCGTGGCACGAGCTTCTCGAGGCAGCGCTTATGTATCGATAGAAGTGGATGTGAATGCCGACATCAAACGCGTATTGGACGATGTAAAGCAACGGGTAGACACCTTATCCAATTTGCCGGCAGGCATGGAACCCATCAACGTTTATCAGGTGGAATGGCGACAAGAGGTGATAGAAATGGGCTTGGTGGGCGATAGACCACTGGAAGAACTCAAACCTATCGCTAAACAAGTCGAAGACGAATTACTCCAACTGAAAAATGTCATGCTGGTGGATCTCAATGCACCAGAAGAAGAGATTGCTATAGAAGTCGATCCGCTGATTCTTCGTAAATATGACTTAACGCTAAGTGATGTGAGCAACGCGATTCGTCGTTACTCAGCGAACTTTTCTGCTGGTGAAGTAAAAACCAACGCAGGCATGATCGCAGTTCGTATTGAAAACCAATACTACCGCGGTGATGAGTTTCGCAATATTCCAGTTAAGCTGGGAGCGAATGGGGCAAAAGTTCTGCTACAAGACATCGCAACGATTAAAGACGGCTTCACCGAAGAAGATCGTTACTTCGAATACTCGGGTCAAAACGCGATCTACATGGCGGTTCAAGCCACGCGTGATCAAAACATCATCCCGGTGGCTGAATCCGTTCGTAACTACATCGAAGCAAAGAACAAAACCTTACCTGATGACATTCAACTGAAAGTTCTCGTCGATATGACTTACTACCTAAATGGTCGTCTCGACATGATGCTGAAGAACCTTCTTCAAGGTGCCGCATTGGTTGCTATCATGCTCTCGGTATTCCTTCGTTTCCGCTTAGCAATGTGGGTAATGTTGGGGCTACCAGTGTGTTTCTTAGGCGCAGTGATGATGATGCCAATGCTGGGTATCACCGTGAATATTGTGTCTTTGTTCGCCTTTATCATGGTGCTCGGTATCGTGGTGGATGACGCCATCGTAACCGGGGAAAGTGCCTACAGTGAGATCGAAGAGAAGGGTGGTGGTGTTGAGAACGTTGTGACGGGTGTTAAGCGTGTCGCGACTCCGGCGACCTTTGGTGTATTAACTACGATAGCGGTGTTTGCCCCATTTCTACTCTCAAGTGGGATCGATAGTGCCTTCTTCTACGGCATTGCGGGTGTCGTGATCCTGTGCCTTATCTTTAGCTTGATAGAATCTAAGCTGATCCTTCCAGCTCACTTAGCACACACCAACTTTACATCAATCAAAGCAGGCGGTTGGCGTGATAATTTCAACAAGCGTTTCTTCGGCTTTGTTAATGGTCCTTACCGCAGCTTCGTTAAGGCTTGTACCCATTGGCGTTGGACCGTTTTTGCCTTCTTCTGTGGTCTGTTACTGATTAGTGCTGCTTTAGTTAGCTCGAACTACGTGCGTGTGATTCCAAACCCGAAAGTTCCAACGGATTATCCGGCGATTACGATTGAGATGAATGACACTGTATCGAGCGAGCAAACCATCAATGCGTTAAAAACCATTGAAGGCGTGATGCAGAAAATCGAAAACCAGATCATTGATGAGCATGGTCAGGGGATGATTCGTGATGTGCTTTCTTACAACCGCAGCCGTACTGAAGGTCGTATTCTTGTACCGCTTGTGGATGAAGAACTGCGCCCATTCAATACCTTTGAACTTGCACGTCGCTGGCGTGAGGCAATGCCAGTTATTCCGGGCATGAAGAGCTTTAAGATCCGTGAACAAAGTGCAGGTGGCGGTGACCGTGATGAATTTGGTTACTTGCTGTTTGGTTCGGACATTAACGAGCTAAACGAAGCAGGTCGCTACCTGATTGGCCGCCTCCAGCAAGAGGAAGGCCTGTACGATATCTCTTCCTCTATCGATTCTGGTAGTAAAGAGGTACTGCTATCACTAGCTCCTGTTGCTTATGATTTGGGCTTGGATCTCACCATGATCGCAGAGCAAGTAGGTGGCAGTTTCTACGGTGGTGAAGCGCAGCGCATTATTCGTGATGGCGAAGAAATTAAGGTTATGGTGCGTTACCCGCAACTGACGCGTGAAGCCTTCTCATCACTGCGTTACGCTGTGATTACCACACCAGCAGGCAAAAAGGTCATGCTTGGTGATGTGGTGAAAATCAACGAGCAACCGGGCGTGAGTACCATTCGACGTGAAGGCGGTTATCAAACCGTTTATGTCTATGGCTCTATAGATGAAGAGTTGGTTGAACCTCAAGAAGTCGTGAAAGTTATCGACGACAACATCTTACCGGACATGAAGCAAGCCTTCCCAAGTGTGAAAACGGAATTGGGTGGTGACATCGAAGAGCAAGCTGCGCAGCGTAACGAGCAAATCATGTTCTTCATTGCAGGCATGATCATCGTATACATCTTGCTAGCTGTGCCACTTAAGAGTTACACCCAACCGCTTATCGTCATGTCGGTGATTCCATTTAGCTTAACGGGGGCGATTTGGGGACACTTCTGGCTGGATATGGACATCAGCATGATGTCGACATTTGGTTTAATTGCGGCAGCGGGGGTGGTTATCAACGATTCCTTGGTGATGACGGATTACGTTAACCAAGTGCGAGAAAAAGGCATGAGTATTAAGCAGGCGGTCGTTGAAGCTGGTTGCGCACGTTTTCGAGCGATAACGTTGACGTCGATTACCACCTTCGCAGGTGTTCTACCTATCATGTTTGAAACCAGTTTGCAGGCTCGTTTTGTTATCCCGATGGCGGTCGCACTTGGTTTTGCCGTTCTGTTTGCAACTGTCCTTACCTTGATTCTTGTACCTTGTTTGTACCTGATGCTAGAGGACATTAAAAACATCTTCCGCATTGTTAAACGATTCTTTGGTCGTTTGATAGGTAAGTTCAAATCACGGTCATCAAATACTGTCGGTAACGAAAGTACGCAAAGCTAGTTTCACCTAAAACGAAAATCTAAAGCAGCCTTCGGGCTGCTTTTTTTATGCCTTAAGCGAACTGGAATAGACTCTCTATACTATAAGCTGAGTGGATGATTAAATATTCATAAATTTACTTGGTTAATTTAACACTGTGTGTGTGAAATTCACCATTCAGCAGATGGTAGGAAAATTAACTAAAATGTAAGTTGTTGATATTTAAGGTTTAAAAAGTTGGCATCCTATGTGCAATGTATAAAGTGCAACCCAATGAACTGCTAATCCTTAAGGAGCTTATTATGCAAAGCGTATTTCTATCTACTCTAGGTCTTATTGCTGTAATGTCATCACCAATCGCTGCTGCTAACACTCTAGACAAAGAAGAGTGGAGTGCGGATCTACGTCAAGAATTTACAACAATGAAGCATGAGGCAGTAGCGGACATCGAACAAATGAACATGGACGCAATTGATGAACGCGATGACCGTATTGTTAAACACATCAAAGAACAACAAGCTCAACTGGTAAAGATCAAATGCCAGAAGACAGGGGCAACCAAGTCATAACCTCTGACCACAAAGATTCCGTGTTAGTCACAAGGATGAGTGATTAACCAGAGTGCATCCGATACAAGTGTGGCGCTAGTGAGCAGTCTGCGTCAACCTTGTTGCTCTGTTTGCCAACCTATCAATTGGGTTGGCTTTTTTATGCCTGTTGATTAAGAAGGGGGCGCTAAAACTGGGAATTGAGTAGGAGAAACACGGCAGATAGAAAAAAGCCCGCGAAGAATACCTTCACGGGCGAAAAAAGGGCACCAAATTGGTGTCTATTCATTTTGGAGGTGGTCGAACGTCCATATCATACTGACAATAGGCTTGGTGAGAGGCTTACCACCAGTGCGACCAACGTAGGTAAAGTTAACATTGTTTAAATCATTGTTAAAATGTTAATTGTTAAAACAATGATTCCATTATCGTTAGTTATCGGGGTGGTTTTGTGTGTTTTGTGTAATGTTGAAGCGTATTGTTGCTGCCTCATATAAATAAATGTTCGGCGTTTCTTTTTTCTTATAACTTTAAAATAAATCTTAATCTGAAATCATTTTCAATATAAGTTCATATCTATATGCAATAAGATGTATTTGTTGCGCAATTGTTGTTTGTTTGTGGTGTTGTCCTTGTTTTGTTCACCAAGCATATTATTCGTTATATGATATTGAAATTGTCCGCTGATGTTTAGAAGTTACAATGCAAAAACTATATGACGTTGGATTTTGTAAGATTGCCCTAGTTAGGCTTTTCTCCACAGTTGTTGTTTTTTCGGTCTTCTCTCTGGTGTCATTTTCTTCATGGGCTGAAGTCCCTAAGGCTTTAGAGAGAGCTATAAATGAATGGAACAAAAGTGAGCCACATCAAACGATAGCGCCGCACTGTACGTTAGCAGTGAAGCAGACGGGCTCGAGCCTCAATGTCGTGACAAGAGAAAAATGTCGCATTGATCAGTTGGCCGTATACATTCTTGCAAATGAATGTGAGTTAAAGCGAGAAGTAAAGCGTGTTTCTATCTTGAATGGGACAAATGAACCTCTGTTGTTTCCAATAAATGAAGACTCTTGTTCTTTGCTGACTCAAGATTCGGATAAGCCAAAAGTTAACGAATCTAATATTTCGACACAAAGGAAAATCAAAACTTCAATAGCTAATGAATCTGCAATGGTAACAGTGAATATCGTGCAGTTTTATGCAGGGAAAACAAAACCGAATATTGAAGAGTTTAATTGCGCGGGAATTCCACTAGATGTTCATCATATCCAAGGTGTGTACTATGTTTTTAGCGAGGTGTTCCTTAGTCTCAATGAAGCAAAAAATATAGTACAGTTGGCAAAAAAGCGTTGCCCTCGAATGAAACCATGGGTAAAGCCGATACCAATCAAAAAGAAAGTAAAGTCTTAACATCAGCCAGCCTTTGTCTCAATTGTCCTATTTTGGAAATGTGTCAACCTTATTTAGGACGGTACAGCATCATGAAAAAAGGCGCTGTTTTAGCGCCTTTCTCATTAGATTTCTTCGTGTTTATGGACTAGGCCGAAGTCAGCTAAAATGGCATACGCGGCAGGGATCATAAACAACACCAGCAGAGTGGATGCAAAAATACCAAACACGATGGAGATAACCAGCGGTTGGATAACCTGTGCTTGCAGGCTGGTTTCAGTCAGTAACGGAAGCAAACCTGCTGCAGTGGTCATTGATGTCAGGAATACTGCTCTAAAGCGCTCTCGACTGGCTTTGACTACCGAGTCGTGCACATTATCCCCTTCATCGACATGATGGCGTATGTACTGAACTAACAGAATCGAGTCATTCACCACAATCCCCGCTAGTGAGACGAAGCCCATCATACTTGGCATACTTAATGAGTGACCAAGTAGGATGTGTCCCCATACCACGCCAATAAAGGCGAGGGGAATCGCAAGCATGACCACGAATGGTTCCAAATAACTGCGGAATTGGTAACTCAGAATCGCAAACACGCCAAACAAACCAAGCAAGAAGCCTTTACCCATTGATGCCCCGGTTTCAGCGGTATCTTTGGCTTCGCCTTCAAAATCAAAGCGAAGACCAGGATACTTTTGCATCAACTTTGGCGCTTCATCCTGTTGGAACTGACGAATAATGGCGGTTGAGTTGGCTTTCGTATTGTCGATATCGCCGAATACGCTCACAGTGCGCAAGCCATCGATGCGCTGGATTCTTACGTAATTACGTTGGAAATCCAAAGTCGCAATGGTCGCGAGTGGAATTTGACTGCCATCGGACAAGATAATTGGGAAGTTTGCCAATTGCTGTAAGTCACCAGCTTGCGCTTTATCAAGGCGAACTTCGATGGAAATGTTTTCAACCCCAACTTGGATTTCGTCTGCGGTTTGGCCAAAGAAAGCCGCGCGCAATTGATTGGCGATGAGTTGCCCGTTAATCCCATAAGCTTCTGCCCCCGGACGCAGTTTAACCAAGACTTCTTCTTTACCCATACGCATGTCATCCAACACGCCATGAACACCGTCAAACTCGTTCAAGTATTGCTGAATGTCGATAGAGGCCGCTTTGAGCGCATCCAGATCATCATGTTTCGCTCGAATTTCAATCGCTCGTCCACCCGGCCCCATGGTCGGTTGTTTAAATACCAGTGAGATAGGATCGGCAAGTTCACCAATGTCTTCGCGCCATGCGTCGATAAATTCATCGATGAGTGTGTTACGACTCTCGGCGCCCAGCAAATCCAGACGTACCGTGGCAATGTGAGGGCCAGATTCATTCGCGTCGGCGTTAGCATTGAATTGACTGGTGATGTGCAGAACCAATGGATTGCCGTCTTCCACTTTTTCTGTCCATTCTTTATCTAGCTTTTGAGCGGAAGCGACGATCTTATCGACGACAGCTTCCGTTTGAGACAGAGAAGAACCCGGAGGAAGAATAATGCGCGCTTCTGCAATGTCGCCATCCAACTCAGGGAAGGGTTGGAACTTGAGTAAACCACCTACTAACGTGGCTGCGGAGATAAGAAGCAAGGCAACCACACCACCCATAAAGGCATAGCGATACTCGACCACCTTATCGACTGCGTTGACCAAGGTGGTGTTTCGGAAGTTTTCAAAAGAAGCGAGCAGCTTTTGTTTGAACTTCGGTGTCTTTCGCTCTTGCTTTTGTTTATGCAGTGAATGAGAAAGGTGGTTAGGTAGGATCAAGAAGGCTTCCACCAAACTCAAACTCAGTACGAGGATCAGAACTTGAGGAACTGCTTTAAGTACCGCACCCATTTCACCTTGCAGGAATAACAAGCTACCGAAAATACACACCGTAGTTAAAAAGGAAGAGATAACCCCCGGCAGTACCTTTTTCACGCCTTTAATTACGGCATCATCGATCTCTTCTCCTCGGTCGAGGTGAGCGGCAATCGATTCGGCAATAACGATGGCGTCATCCATCATGATACCGATGGCCATGAGTAGCCCGACTAAAGACATGATGTTGATGGACAGGCCAAGTTGCGCCATCAAAAATAACCCACCTAAGAAGGCAACGGGTAAACCTGCTGCGACCCAAAAGGAATAGCGAAAACTAAAGAACAACCACATGGTGGCGAAGACCAGAATGATACCCTGCCAACCGTTTTTGACCATCATGGTCAGGCGATCCCAAAGCACAGATGAAAGGTCATTGGTCATTTGTAGCATCACACCGTCTGGTGCGATGGCTTGTTGTTCTTCGACAAATTGAGCAACACGTTCTTTAATGCGCAGTGCATCGTCTTCTTTGTTTTTGCTGACTTTTAGTAGCGCAGAAGGGTGACCATCAAAGAGGACTTTCTGTTCGTCCAATTCAAATCGGTCGGTAATCGTCGCAATGTCTCTTAGACGGATGATTGATCCATTTGGACCAGAGCCCACGACAATAGTCTCAAGCTCTTCTGGCGTTACGCGTCGTTCGTCAAAGCGGATCAGAAAGTTCTTATCTGGCGTTTCGACATTACCACTTGGCAACTTGACGTTCTGACGACCAATCTGCTCAGCAATATCACCAACACTTAAGCCAAGTTGTCGGATAGCTTGAGTATCTAACTCTACTCGGTATTGGTGGTCAGAGAAGCCCGCAACTTCAACCAAAGACACATCGTAATCGAGCTTTAACGTGCGCTTAAGTTGTTCTGCGTAAGCTTTTAACTCTGGCCATGTGGTGTCTGCGGTGATCGCGACATCCACAACTGGCTCATTCCAATCTAGCTCTTGTACAACGGGAGATTCAATTTCTTGTGGGAAGTCATTAATCGAGTTGATCTGAGTTTGAACGTCGACCAGCATGCGCCCGATGTCGGCTTCTTCATTCAGTTTTAAGATAAGACGCGCGGAGCCTTCAATCGCTTCACATTGCGTTTCTTCAATGTTAGCAAGACCATCAACAGTATCTTCCATTCGGACACAGATACTCTCTTCGACTTCTTGCGGGGAAGCGCCAGGGTAAACCACACCAGCTAGGATGTAGGGCGGATCAAACTCAGGAAAGGTTTCCCGCTTAATCGTGGAAAGTGAAGAAATCCCCAATATCAGCAGCGTTAGCATCAGCAAGTTGGCTGCTGTTGGGTGCTTGGCGAAGAATCGGATCATGAATCAGACTCCTCAATAGCCGCTTCGGACTGTTCAGGGGACTCTTTCAATAGCATACCGTTAATTGCAGGCAGCAAATCGTTGATGATCAGTTTCTGACCTTGCTCCAATTCGCCATCGATCACCACTTGGTTATTTCGGCGATATAACACTTCAACCGTCACGACTTGCAGACGATTGTCATCGCCCATCAGGTAAATCTTATCACCATGAAGTGCACGTTCTGGAATGACCCAACTCGGGTTTTCTTGTCCCTCTATCAAGGCACGCACAAACATGCCGTTCACCAATGGCGGAGCAGAAGTTGGGTTTAATGCACGGTAGTCTTGTTCAATTTCCAGAATCACACCGGCAGTCGCTTGGCTTGGATCAACCGTTTCACTGATGCGTGCAACTTTCGCAGGCCAGCTTGCAGAGAGGTTACCGCTGCTGAGTTCAATGTTGGCATGAATCGCATTCATATCAGGTTGTGGAATACCAGATTCATCACGAACAAACTCACCGATGCTCGCCGCCAAAGTTTGCATGTCATGAATGGACAGTTGAGCTTCAACCTCCATGACATCAATGCCATGTCCTGTCACCATGGTCTGTTGTAGGTTAACCACTTGGTTTTGTTCAATTTCGACTTCTGCAATACGCAAGTCGTAAGGAAGGGTGATAATGGTTTTATCAAGTGAGCGTTTCGCTTCGTCCACCTTTGATGCATTGACCTTAACTAGGGCTTCCGCGACACGTTTTTCATCCGGCATCAAACCAATTTGGTTTTCGATATCCAACACCAACTTACGTTGAGAGAGCGCGCTTTGCTCTTGCTGATCTACGTCAGATTGAGACGTTAGACCTTTCTTACGCAGGTTTTGTTTACGGTCTAACTCTTTGTTGGCGATAACCAGACGGTTGGCTTCTATCTTGAGTGTGCTTTTAAGATTCGCTTCTTCTTGATTCAGCTTAGCGAGAGAGGTTTGGGCAGATTTGAGATCGGCTTGGGCTTGAACCAGTTTCAACTCGTAATCGAGTGGGTCGATGCGCAAGATTTCCGTTCCTGCTTGCAACACTTGTCCTTTTTCCAGTTGCGGATGACGGTAAACCACTTTGCCGGTCACTTCGGCTATCGCTTTCCATTCAACTTTCGGAGCGATTTTACCAAAGCCAATAGCAACAGGTGCAATTGCTTTCAGCTCAAGAGGAATTGTCTCGACCAACCTTGCACGATCACCCGCAGGCTTGACGGGCAAATCTGGCTTGAGGCTAATCGCCAAAAATAGAATGACGACCCCAACAGCAAGGGCAGGAAAGAACAGCAGCTTTTTATTCATTTTCATATTGGTCGCCCGAGTCTAAAAATCCATGTTTCATCAGTTGTATGTTGTGTTCGAACAATCGGTTCAAGAAGGCTTCAGAGAGCTCGATACCATGAAGGGCGAGCAACGAGGGAGGTGCCATAAAAGGAAACACCATTAAGCTGATGTAAGAAACGCGACAAAGTTGAGGGTCGGCGTCTTTTCGTAAAACGCCACTGTCGATCAACTTATCAAAGATCACGCCTTGCATTGGCTTGCTGATATCAGCGATAACTTTTTCGAGAAGCTTGCGTTGGGTCTCTGAAGGAGGCATATGCATGACTTGAGCAATCAAACGCGGGAACTGTGGTGCTTTGATCATCTCGCGGTAGTAGGTACGCATTAAGTCGAGGAAGTTCTTTTCGTTACTGTCTGACATCAATGCCTGCATCTGCTTTTGCATCGGTGACAGCGTTTCGCGCAACATGGTCTCAAATAAGCCCTCTTTGTTGCCAAAGTAGTAGCGAATCATCGCCACGTTCACGCCTGCTTTCTGCGCGACTAGGCGAGTTGACACCTTGTCGTAAGCCATAATGGTGAAGAGTTCGCGCGCATGGAAAATCAGCTTCTCCCGTGCGTCGATTTTATCTGTGGGTCTTCCCGCCCTTCGATGAGCTTCCGTCACAATCGTCTCTCAAGATATTAAACATTTGATTAATTATAAGACGCTGATTTCTTATACGACATGCGAAAAATTAATCAGTATTTAATCAAGTGATTAATTTTTGCTAAGAAAGTAAAGGATACATTACGACTGATACTTTCCATATGGGATTAATTGCAATTTTCGGAGCGTATTTGGGGCTTGTTGTCGCATATGTCACTGAATATGTTATTCGTTGTACAAATAAATTGACTGTATCTTATTGGTTCAATAGAGTTCATTACTCAAAATTTTTTATAAATTTCTATAATAATCATACGGTAGTGGATAATATGAAGAAAATTTTTCTTGCAGTGGTATTAATCGCATTCGCAACACCCTCTCTTGCTTCAAACCTCTGGAAAGACTGTGGTATAGGTCACTGGATAGCTGGCCCAACTCTGAAAGGATTCCCAGCACTAACAACCAACATTGTTTGGGATTTAGGAACGACGGCGACGACCTCACATGTTTCTACACCTGAAATTTGTGCTGGCCCATTTTGGGCTGCAGCAAAATTTATTAATGATACTTACCCGCTAATCGAGCAGGATACAGTTCAGGGAAGTGGTGAACATATGATGGCGATGCTAGATATCTTTGAGTGTGATAACTCAGTACGCCCAGAAATCGTTAATGGAATTCGTCAGGATTTCGGCAAAATGATTCAAGATGCAAACTATGTAGGATCTACTCAAACTGAGAAAGCGCAAAACTACTACAACGTTGTAGTGAAAGAAGTTAGCCAGTTTGCAAATCAATGTAACGTTGCATAGCGTTTAGTTTCTTTTTTAAAGGAGCGCCACGAAAGCGCTCCTTTTCTTTTTATAATTGCAGTTTACTAGACCCCATGCTCAAACCTTTGTTATCTATTGCCTACTTATCTTTTGTTGCTTTTCTCCCTGTCAACGCTAGCGCTTCACCTATCGATAGCCAAAAAGCTGCAATTGTCGAACAGCTAGGAAACCACCCACAATGGTTAAAGCTCCTGCACTTTCAAAGGGGCGAAAGTTTGATTGAGTCGGATGCGTTTTTCTTTGCGCTTGAAGGTCGCGTGAACCCAAAGGCCGAGTTGCTTGCAACATTAGAAGAATTTGAAAACGACGCCAATCGAACAAATCAGGAGCTTGCTCAATGCCGTTTCCCTGCACGATATCTGTGGTTGAAAAAGCAATTAGGATCTCAATTCTCTACGCCTAAAGTACACTGCGAAAAGCTCGAAGGTTGGCAGGAAGAGAATCAACTAGATTCGATTAGCTTGATTTTCGTGACGGGGTATATGGGAAACCCTGCGTCTTTCTTTGGTCATTTATTGATGAAGTTGAACAAAAAAGGACAATATTACAGCTCAAAGACACCTCTACTCGATAGTAGCGTTAACTTTGGTGCAAATACGGGGCAGAGAGACAATCCAATCAAATATGTGACCTATGGACTTTTGGGAGGCTACAGTGCGAGTTTTAGCCAAGAGGATTATTATCGGTATGAGTTTGGGTATGCTGAAGGAGAGCAGCGTGAGCTTTGGGAATATGAACTAAACCTAACGGAAGATGAGCTCAAATTACTGGAATCTCACCTTTGGGAGTTGCAAGGCAAAGAGTTTCGCTATTACTTCTTAGACGGGAACTGCGCGACTTATATGGCTAGTTTCGTTAGCATTGTTCTAGAAGAACCTTTACTCAAAAATGTTCAACCTTGGGACATGCCTCTAGATATCTTCAAGGCGCTGCCAAATAAGCAACATAACAACTTGCCTTTAGTGAAGTCGATCGACAAAAGAGAGTCGAAGTACTCTCGCATTAAAGATAAATATTTAGCACTCACAGGGCGTGAGCAAGAAGCTGCTAAAAGTTTGACGATTGATAAAGTGCTCTTTGCTAACAATTCATACGCCCAGCTCTCATCTTATGAGAAAAGCCGAGTGCTAAACGTGATGTTTGATTATTATGAACTGACGATAGTTGATGGTAGTGAAGATGAAGCGAATCTTGCCAAAAGTCGAAAAATTAAGCTGATGCAAGAAAGGCTTAAACTGCCAGCTTTAGATCTGGAGTGGGAAATGTCCAAATCTGCACCGCCACATCTCGCACAAAATCCGATGAAAATAGGTTTATCTACAGGCTACAACTCAGAATTGGGTGGATTTGGTCAACTCAATTTTAGGGCCGCATATTATGATTATCTTTATCTCGAGACTTCGCGTTTTAATGATTCAAATGCTACATTTTTTGACGGAAATGTAAGGTTTTCGAATCAAGACATTTGGTTAGATAAATTTGATGTATTCAATGTTTCAACATTGAATATCCGACAAGTTGACTTGTTTGAAGATAGTCAATTTGCATGGAGTACCCGTTTCACGATTGAACAGAAAGACTTAAGCTGCAATGACTGCGAGCGTGCTCGTTGGTTTGGAGCGTTAGGAAAGGCTACGAAACTCAAGGGCGTCATTTCTTTTTACGCCATGCCAGGAGTAAATGTCGACCTATCAAACTATAAAGACTCAGAGCTAAACATAACGTTTGGTGCGTTGTATACCGCTAGTGAATATTGGAAAACACATTTGAAATTGATGCCTGCTTCTAGCTTGGGGGCTGATTCAGAACAGAAATTATTGATAGATTGGGAAAGCAGGTTTGGGAATGAAATGGACTGGGATGTGAGACTAAATGTTAAGCATAATAAGAGCAGTGAAGTTAGCATGAGTTATGCTCGCTACTTTTGATAGAAATGAGTATTTAAAAATACAACCTCAGTTTAGTTATAATGAAACTGATTTGTCTATCATTAGTCTACTTTATTATAGTAAACCAAAGAAATAACACTATCACCATTTAGAAAACTCTAATTCGACTCTATATCAATTACCATTCTGTATTATCGTATTCATGAGATAACAAAATGACTTGGGAATTTATAGAAAGAAAAGATGGCTTCGATTACATAACAGTAAATAATAAATCAGCTAACGAACTGGAAAAGTTTCTTAGTAAAAGAATTAGTTTCCCTGTTTCGTTATTTAATACAAAAAAGATAAATATCTCGAGACAGGCACTTGTTATGCTCTCCTCTCTAAACGAGTATGATCAAAAGCAAGTAGTAAAAGAAATATATTTTGTCTCAGCCAATCCAAACGCTAAATCTGTTGTTAGACACAAGCGAAATCCATTGCTAAGGATTTTTCGTACGACCTATCCATTCAAAAACTACCACTATCTAATAACGTGCGTCCTAAAGGATGGAAAGGTTGTTATTCATGATATTGCGTTCGATGAAACGTTGCATGGGGCAAACGTTAGTGTGCATTCAAAGCAAAGAACTCAAATGTACCACGTTCAGAAGAAATTCGGTGCAAATGGGAAATATGACGGAACTCAAAACGTAAATGAGGCTGAAGCACTTATGGCTGAGTGGGATAGCGCGGGTTCGAGGTTTACTCAAAACATAAATACTCTACATGCCACTGTAAATGGAATGCTCAACCAATATGATAAAGCTGCCATGATTAATGGGGATTCATACTCAAGTCGCCTATAACGAAGATAACCCTAGAGAGTATACACTCTTTCACAACCCTACTGATGGCTCTAAACTAGATCTTATAGAGTGTACATTCGATAAGACTTGGAAAACTTCCCATAATGCACAACATCTTGCAGCAGTGATGAAACAGTGTGCTAAAAATGGTCAACCAGTAAAGTGGACTGAACATAGTCAAGGTGCGATTATATTCAACTCAGCGTTGGTTCATGTGAGGAAAAACAATCCTAGTTTGAAGCTAAGCAATCAAGAGCTTGTTGTTCATGCTGGAGGAACAAATACCAAGACGTTGGGACGAAACGCGGAGCGTATAGGCTTAAGAATCAACAGCGCTAAAACACGTACAAATCCATTTGATATCGTCCCAAATATTGCTGCAAGAGAGAATAAATTGACATGTAGTAGTTTGGTAAGGTGTTGTAAGTTTCTAGGGTTAGTTATGAATGGGGAGATTACAGAAAGTCCTCATACGTTGCCTTACTTTGGTGTTGAATCTTACCGAAAGCAGTTAATAATGTCTGGAAAAAAAAATGCCTTAAAAAGGTTAAAATGTGTCAATGAATATATGAAAATTCGGAGCGTTTAATGAGTTTTTATCAGTTGCTCAAGGATGGATTTCGGGGTAAACCTGATTTTTCTAAATCTCTACCAATACACTTTAGCATTGACGATATGGTAGTTTTATTTGAATGCCCGAGTAATGTTAAAGAATATGAGATATTTTATAACTCTTTTATTTTATCTAATTTTCCTAAGGTTTTATCTATAGAAGAGCACGAGAAATTAGTTCAAATTGCTTATTTTTACTTTTCATTTGGTAACATTTTTTCTAAATTTATAATAAGCAATCTAACAAATGAAGGCGTTTTTATTAGACTAAAGATTAAAAACTTTGATAATAACGTAGAAAATATAGAAATTTTATCTGAAGAATTGGAAAAGAACTACATAAACTATTATCATGATCCCAGTCCAAGTGAAACTTCATTGAGGGGCAAGCATACATCGATTATGAGTGAAGCTATAGATTATGCCAATAGTCGATGGGGAAATAATCCAAAAGATATAGATTTTAAGAAAAAAAGAGACGATTATTTATTAGTAAGACTACTAAGAGGATTTCCTCCGATTAAATGTGAACTTGTAAATATAGGTCAGCATACTTACTCTAAATACTCAGAAGGTGATCTTGAAAGAAAGCTGAGATATATGAGGTCTTATAATGCTCCAATTAGGGATGGTTATTTTTTAAGTATAGAATTCATATATATTTCTGAAGGTAGTCTTTCAAAAAGAAAATTGTTAGATTGGATCAATCAATCAGATAATGGTTTTGAAAAAGACTTTCTAGAGAAGCTTGAAATCTCTGATTTTATTGAATCTTGTTCTGAAGATAAGTTGAAAATTGTATTTGAAAATAGTGAGATAATTAAAAGTTAATTTATATTCACTACTGATAACTTTAAACATATACTGCTTGGGTTAATTATATTTAGCCTCAATGCTAATTTTGTATTTAGTTGTAGTGAAATTTCACAAATCAAGTGTTAAATAAATACTATGATATTATTTAGCACGAGCAACAGTCTTTTGACATATTAACCCCAGCTCAACACTCGCCAATTCGTTCTATCTGAGTGTTCTTTCAGGCGAAGGCATGGATTAACCAGGTAAGCGTAATCCGCATACTCGCACAGCGGTAAGTCGTTGATTGAGTCCGTATAGAAGTGGATTTCAGAATAGTTGGTAGGCTGAGTTTTTAGCCACTGTTTTAATCGGGTAACTTTGCCTTCGCGGTAACTTGGGATGCCGTCGACTTCTGCGGTATAACGGTTCTCTGTTTCCACCAAATCAATTCCGAGAGCCGTCGGAATACCCAGATGTCGTCCAACAGCCGCCACTAAAAAAGTGACACTTGCAGAGATGATGACCATATCAATACCATCGCCAGACAGTTGCTCAATGAGCGTTTTGGCTTGAGGGTACTGTTTAGCCAGAATATGGTTTTCAACGCACTCTTCTACCAAGGCGTTTACCTGTTCAATAGGCATGTTTTCTAGCGGCTTGATGGAGAACGTTAGGTAATCTTCCATGTCCATTTTGCCTTCTGCGTACAAGCCCATTAGGCGCAGATCTTCCTCAATAAAGTTAGGCTCAGTTGCGATGCCTTTCTCAACCATAAATTCATTCCAAATCATTGCGCAGTCAGCGTTGATTAAGGTTTCATCCAGATCAAAAACATACAAAGGCTTGGACATAGTTGGCTTCTCACAGTTTGAATCGAGGTCGACGGAACGTATCGCTCAGTATAGAGCGAGGTTTATGAGTGTGTGAGGTATGCTAACGACAAACTGTGACGGTTTCGTTGCATTTTCTCGGACTATCACAAAACTTAGTTTCAATGATTAGGGGTGAAGCATTTCTGAGTTGGGGTTAGAGAGCTACAATAGAACTTTCGAATCTAATCTCATTCTTGTGTACTGAATACAGTAACGCTTTTGAACGATAATAGAGTCACTCGCAAAGCGAACGTTAAGAAAAATACAAAAAGAAACCCCGATATGAACCAGTATGTAAATGATCCATCCAATTATCAGTTGTTAATTAAAAACTTGCTGTTTTCCCCAGTTGCTTTCAACCCCGAGCAAGAAATCGTCTACGCGAACCACCGTCGTCACAGCTATAAAACGTTTCATGACCGTGTGAAACAGTTTGCTAACGCGCTGACCAAAATGGGTGTGAAGAAAGGTGATACGGTAGCGGTCATGGATTATGACTCACACCGTTATCTTGAATGCTACTTTGCCATCCCGATGATTGGTGCAAAGCTGCACATGATCAACGTGCGCTTGTCTCCAGAGCAGATTCTTTACACCATCGACCATGCGGAAGATGACATTATCCTGATCAACGAAGAGTTTCTGCCAATTCTGGATCAGATCAAAGGTCGAATTGATACAGTCACGCGTTACGTGGTTTTGCGCGATAACGATGAATGTGAATACGAGCGTCTGCTTGAGCAAGAAAGTACCGAATACAACTTCCCAGATTTTGATGAAAACACCGTAGCCACGACCTTCTATACAACGGGAACGACAGGCTTCCCGAAAGGCGTGTTCTTTACTCATCGCCAGCTAGTTCTGCATACACTTGGCATACTGAGCACAATCGGCACCAATGCGTCGCAAGGTCGATTGCATCAAGGCGATATTTATATGCCGATTACGCCAATGTTCCACGTCCACGCCTGGGGACTTCCGTACATGGCAACCATGCTTGGTGTTAAACAGGTTTACCCGGGCAAATATGTTCCAGATGTTCTGCTTAACTTGATTGAGCAGGAGAAGGTGACATTCTCGCACTGTGTGCCAACCATCCTGCATCTGCTGTTGAGCTCGCCAAAATCCAAGTCTATTGATTTCTCGGGTTGGAAAGTTGTGATTGGTGGTGCTGCACTGCCAAAAGCATTGTGTAAATCAGCCCTTGAACGCGATATCGACGTGTTTGCAGGTTATGGCATGAGCGAAACAGGACCCATTTTGTCTATTGTTCAATTGACTCCAGAGCAGCTTGAACTCGACCTCGATCAGCAAGCGGAATATCGCTCGAAAACCGGTAAGAAAGTCGCGATGGTAGAAGCTCATATTGTCGATGATGAAATGAACAAACTTCCTCACGACGGTGAAACTGCAGGGGAAATTGTCGTACGTGCACCTTGGCTAACGCCGAACTATTACAAGGACAACAAGAACTCTAAAGCGCTTTGGCGTGGGGGCTATCTGCATACGGGTGATGTCGCGCATATCGACGATGAAGGTTTTATCAAGATCACTGACCGTGTAAAAGACATGATTAAGATTTCTGGTGAGTGGGTAAGCTCTCTAGAACTAGAAGACATTCTGCATCAACACCAAGCGGTTTCCGAAGTTGCAGTGATAGGTATGCCTCATGATAAGTGGGGCGAGGTGCCACTAGCGTTGGTGACGTTGAAAGAAGATGCTGAAGTGACAGAGAAAGAGCTATTAGGCTTTGCGAAAGACTTTATCACGAAAGGCATCCTTGCCAGAGAAGCGCTACTACTCAAAGTGAAGCTGGTGGACGAGATTGCCAAGACCAGTGTAGGTAAAGTGGATAAGAAAGAGCTGCGTAAACTTCATCTGTAAAGTAGTGACGCTGTTTGAGTCCAACCCATAGTATTCGGCCCCGACACAGGTTATGTGTCGGGGCCGTTTTCTTATCTAATTAAGAGAAAGACTTGGGTTACGTAGTTAAACCAAACCTTGCTCTTTTGCCATGCGGCTGGCGATGCTTGGCGCTTTCCAAATGCTTGGTAGCAAAATGAAAGACACGGGCACGGCCGTAATCACGATGAAAGATTGCAAAGCAGAGATGCCGCCAGAGCCCATTGAGATAAGCGCGATAGCCACCACACCCATCATTAAGCCCCAGAACGAGCGAATCACAGCGTTTGGCTCTGCTGATCCTGTCATTACCACACTGATGGTGTAAGTCATTGAGTCACCGGTTGTCACGATAAACGTCGTGGTCAGGATCAAGAACAATACCGAAATCACCATTGGGAATGGCAGTTCAGAGGTAATCGCAAGCAGAACCGCTGGTAGGTTAAAGCCTTCAAATGCGGATGAAATCAAACCTGGGTTTTCTAGCTCGAATGCCAAACCACTGCCGCCAACAATGCTGAACCAGAAGCAGGTAATCAGAGGTGCAGCGATGCTGATAGAAAGGATCAACTGACGAATGGTACGGCCGCGTGAGATACGCGCGATGAAGATTGCCATCATCGGGCCATAACCAATAAACCAACCCCAGAAGAATACAGTCCACCAACTTAGCCATTCTGTGTCGCCACGGTAAAGTGCCATCGGGAAGAAGTTATCCACCATGCGGCCAATGCCTTGCACGTAACCATCGACAATAAAGCTGGTTGGGCCGAAGAACAGGATGTAACCAATTAGAGCCACAGACAAAATGATGTTGTAGCGGCTCACAAGCTGAATGCCTTTGCTCACACCGCTCAGTGCTGACAAGGTGTACATTAGAATTGCAGCCACAATCACCATGCTTTGAGTGATGAAGGTATCTGGCAAGCCGAATAGCGAGTTCAACGCGTAACTGATCTGCAGGCCTAAGAAACCAATTGGACCAATAGTACCAGCGGCTACGGCGATAATGCTGCAGGCGTCAGCCACGTCACCAATCCAACCGTTAATGGCCTTGTCGCCAAATACAGGGTATAGCAGAGTACGTGGTTTAAGTGGTAAGCCCTTATCGTAGTGAAGGTGCATCAAAACCACAGAAGAAAGACAACCTAAGATAGCCCAAGCAAGGAAGCCCCAGTGCATGAAAGACTGAGAAAGTGCATTGATTGCAGAAGCTTTTGGTGAAGCTTCACCATATAGCGGTGGCGCAGAAACAAAGTGAGCGATAGGCTCAGCTGCAGCCCAGAAAACACCGCCACCCGCGAGTAGGGTACAAAGTACGATCGACAACCATTTAAAGGTATCGATATCCGGTCTCGCTAAACCACCCAAGCGCACATAACCCGTACGACCAAGCGCAATAGCCAAACCAATAAGGAAATTCAGAAGGAGTAATACTTGCCAGAAGGCACCGAAGTATTGAGTCGCAAACCCGAAGCCTGCGTTAACCATTGCGGTCAGAGAGTCTGTATTCGTCAGAGCAAGTAATACAAACACGGTGAGGAAGCTACCACTTAGCCAGAATACTGGGTTAGTGAGTTCAAGGCGCTTTAGAAGGGAAGGAGGATGGATCGCAGAATAGTCTGCCTCCTGAATAGGAGCATGAGAGGCGGCGTTCGTCATATTTGACATAATTACTTCGCTTTTTAGGGCTCGGAAGCCGTGCATTTCCCTCACACCAATAGCTCGAAAAGTGTGAGGATGATCAAAAAGCCGCTGATACTAGCACGTTGAGAACCTCAATATAACCGCAGAGCGCGATTAATTGTCGATCTCTAAAGTAAATAACTGATTTATGGAATGAGATTATTTGCGTGAAGTGCGCCGCATTTCATACGTAAATGACATTCCCCTTATTCTTGTAAGGACACCTCAGGATTACATTGAGCCAACCTGTTCTAATAAAAATTAAAGGTCTTACCCTATGGCTCAAATCGAACTCAACGGGACGTGGCAGCTTACCTCGCCACATCGTCCAGATATCGATATTCCTATGACTTTGCCCGGTGACAATGTATCCGCATTATTGCAAGCAGAGCTCATCCCGAATCCCTATTTTGCTGATAATGAAGCGAAAGTTCGTTGGATTGAAACTTGCGATTGGCACATTTCACGCGAGTTTGATGTCGATGGTTCTGTGCTCTCTGCCAAACAAGTGTGGATGACGCTCACCCGTGTAGACACCTTAGCGAACTTTTATATCAATGGTGAGCAAGCACTAACTAGCAGCAACATGTTTGCCCAGCAACGTATTGATATCAAACCTTACTTAAAACAAGGCACTAACACGATTCGAGTTGAGTTTGCCCGTGTGGATATAGAAGGGCTAGAACGTGCGAAGAAATTACCATTCCCTATTCCTTCGGCGATGGGGAACAACCAGATCCCGCACATGAACTTGATTCGCAAAACACAATGTCACTCGGGATGGGACTGGGGTATTTGTTTGATGGTGTCTGGTATCTATGACCCGATTCAAATTGAGGCTGTCGGTGATGTGTGGCTCAAAGGATTCTCAACAGAGCAACAATGGCAGGCCGACGGCAGTGTGTTGGTTGATGTATTAACCGAAGTAGAAACCGATACTCAACCTCATGAAATCACGATTGAATTTGATGGTCAGCGCCAATCGATTCAAACCGAAGGAAGTGGTCACTATCACTGCCAGTTCCATATTACCGAGCCAAAACGCTGGTGGCCTGCGGGCTATGGTGAAGCTTACCTTTACCCAATGACAGTATCTTGTGGTGATCAATCGCTATCACGCAAGATTGGTCTGAGAGAGTTGAGCTTAAATAACCAAGCTGATGAGCATGGTTCGGCGATGGAGTTTGTTGTCAACGGCACACCAATCAATGCCAAAGGCGCAAACTGGATTCCTGTGGATGCAATGCCGGGTCGTGAGTGTGAAAGCCGCTATCGTGCACTTCTGCAGAGCGCTGTCGATGCCAATATGAACATGATTCGAGTCTGGGGTGGCGGCCAATATGAGAGCGAAATTTTCTACAACCTGTGTGATGAATTGGGTCTGTTGGTCTGGCAAGACATGATGTTCGCTTGCTCGCTGTATCCATCTGATGATGATTTCTTAAAAGACGTGGAACAAGAGCTGCTGTTCCAAATCCCGCGTTTGAAAGAACATCCTTCCATTGCGCTTTGGTGTGGTGACAACGAAGTGATTGGTGCAATTGGTTGGTACGACGAATCCAAGCACAACAAAGTCAAATACACGGTGAACTACGATCGTTTGAATCGAATGATCGAACAAGTCATCGGTCAGCAAGACGAGTCACGTCGATTTTGGCCAAGCTCTCCTTGCAACGGCGAGCTGGATTTTGGCGATGCGTGGCACGATGACAGTAAAGGCGACATGCATTTCTGGGATGTTTGGCACTCAGGAAAATCGTTTAATGCTTATCTAAACATCAACCCACGATTCTGTTCCGAGTTCGGTTTCCAATCTTGGCCTTCGTTTGCTGAAACAAAACAGTTCGTACCAGAGCAGGACTGGAATGTTACCTCACCAACGTTTGAGCAGCACCAAAAGAACCCGCGCGGTAACAGTATCATCACTGAGATGTTTACTCGCTACTTCCGTTTCCCTTCCGGCTTTGAACAAATGTTGTACCTCAGCCAAGTGCAACAGGCGATGGCAATCAAAACCGCTTGTGACCATTGGCGCGCGATCTCTCCAGTATGTCGTGGCATGGTGTACTGGCAACTTAATGACAACTGGCCAGTGAGTTCTTGGTCCAGTTTGGAGTACAGCGGCCGTTGGAAGCAATTGCATTACCATGCGAAACGCTTCTTTGCGCCGCAGTACTTGGTGTTCTCGGAGCATACTGGCAAGTTGAGTCTTCACTTGTTAAATGATGCCAAAGAATCAGTTGATGTGAGTGCGCAATTGCATTGGGTGAACTGGCAAGATGAAGTGAAACAAACTTGGTCGTTAGAGCGCACCGTTTCCAATGACAGCAACACCATTGTTTGGCAGTTGGATGAGCAGTTTGATTCGTCTGAGTTGGCATCGGGTTTCTTCTACGTAGAAGCACAAGTTGGGAAAGATCGAACTACCAACACTTGGTTTAGCACTCATGAACTAAAAACATTGCCGATGGAAAGAGCGAATATTGAAGTAACGATTGAAGCCAATAAAGTCACGCTCGTTGCCGATAAGCCAGCGTTCTTTGTTCATCTTGAATGTGATACGGCTGGACGCTTTGACGACTCAAGCATCACGTTATTGGCAAACCAACCTGTCACGGTTGAGTTCTTGGGTGAAGACATGGCAACGATGGCGGAATCGCTACGCGTCTACCATCTAATGCAATAGCGTTGATTCAGAACCAAATAAGGGGCGCAGTGTCGCGCCCCTTATCATACATTTTTAAATGTATTCACGGTTTCGAATTCTAGGCTGCATGAACTCATTACCGACTTGATGGAATCGATATAGAACCAAATCGAGTAGCCCATCAAAACAGTATTCCACCATTGGGTTTTTGAATATTATTGTCGCTGGTGCTTTGAAGAAAGTGACTTTTCTATGGTGATAGAAATCTCTAATGAATATATCTATTAACAGTTGTTTGATTACTGGTTCATGTACCGGGAGGTGAATGATAGCATTCCCGGTAAGTTGGATAATGTCTTGAACGAGAAACTTTAAAATCGAGCGGCCTAGTTGCCATAAGCTAAGAATTCGAAACTCCCCGCCTAACTCTTGGTAAATAAGATGCCCAACTAACATTCCTTCACAGTAATAAAGACGAGCTTTACTTGTCTCTGCATTAAACTGTTTGATGGTGTCTTGTAACCCACCCGGAGTAATGAGCTGTTTATGCACAGTATTGATTTGCTCATACTCTGATGGGCTAACTTGGCTAAGAAAACAGCTCTTTACATCGGTAACTTGGTACTGATACACAATGTCTTTAAAGCTCAGATAGATGTTTTTACTTTGAGATGCCTTAACTTGTTTATATTCATTTGAAGTGTATTGATATTTTTCACCAAGGTAATGAGCAAAGGCTAACCGCTTTAGAAGGCTAGGAGTGACTTTACCACTTTCCCACTGGCTAAGCGTCGACTGATTTAAGCTTTCAAAAAGGCTATAACTTCTTGCTAGTTCATCTGCTAATTGTCCTTGTGTTATTTCCCTCTCTCGTCGAATCGCAGTCACAGCATGCGAAAACTCTAATTTACTGATCATACACCTATGTCCTGAACTCATTATATTTGTACTTGTTATAGGGGCTGCTCCTTGATGAGCCTAAGCCTTATGTTCTTGATTTCTTGGTGAGATACATCATTTCATCGGCACGATGAATTAAGCTTTGGTGGTTATCGCCATCGTGTGGATAACGCGCAATACCAATGCTCAGACCAATTTCAACTTCGTGGAAGTCAAGCAAAATGGGTGCACTACAAACCTGAAGAAGTAGAGCTTTGAAACGTTCTATCTCTTCAAAGTTATCTATGTTTGGTAGGCAGAGAATGAATTCGTCCCCTCCGTTTCTAATTGCAAACTGCGTGTCTGATAACAGGCCTAAGATACGATGAGCCGTGATTTTAAGAACTTCATCGCCATAGACGTGCCCATATGAGTCATTAATTTGTTTAAAGCCGTCTAGGTCGATATAGAGGAGTGCGAAAGTCTCATTGTGTAGCTTCGCTTGTTCAAACTGTTGATCGAGAAGTTGATTCCCTTTAAATCGAGATAAACAGTCGGTGAGTTCATCTATCTCTAGTAGTCTAAGGAGCCTCTGTTGAACTTCATTTTGTTGGCTTCGGTAGTTGTTGAATGCTTTTTCTATGGCTTTGAGCCCCTGAAACACGAAGAAGTTAAAAAGGTATAGCATGCTGTATTGAAAAACAAATGAATAGGTATCTATTTCTCTCGATGGATTTTTAACTATCGCGGATAGGTCTATGTGAAAATAGATAAGTGATGCCAGACCATAAATGAATAAGGACCAAATGAAGCCTAGCTCCATCAGGACAAACAACAAATTTACGGTTAACAAAGAAGAGAAGACGAGTTGGCTGCCCCAAAAATAATAGACATAGAAGCTAAGCGAGAAGCCAAAAATTAGAGCTATGATGATTAGCTTTTGATTCGGGGAGGTGTTTAAGGCTTGTCCAAACCAAATATACAAGCTGCAGATAAATGCTGATAGCAGGTAAGGAATGTAAGTGATAGTCGGTTCATTCCTGTACACACTCACCACTAAGGTAACAGCAATCCCCAAGCTCGTTAAGCAAACATAGTAAAACGCAAATACCCTATCTAAGGAAGTTCTTTCCATACAAACATCTCTGAGGAGCAACGAAGGCGAAGTAGAGGTCGATTTTTATCTAGTATCGATGTTTGTTTTTTTCCAATGAAACAAGGAAATACGCTGGTAATTCTATCTTTAAGGGTAGCCAAAGGTTTGTATTAACACTTCATTTTCCCAAGCACACTACACCGACCTTTATAGAATTACTCGATACAAACCGCCGTTTTTATAAACCATTTTATTGTTCGAAGTTGCATAACACTATTCGGTTTTCGGGAAAATGGCTCGATCTCAATATGCTTATAGAAAAAGTGAGCGGCTATACTGGTGCCAATGTAACCTTGAGCTCGGCCCGAGTGCCTTTAGGAAGGAGATGGCGGCTGTTTTAAAGCCACTATCTTTAGTTAGGTATATATGGGGGAGGTGCTTATCTTATCTTGTTGAAAATGCGAGAGCCGATTGCGTATCCAATGTAAAAGAGCGCTGCTAGCGTGATGAATGCTGAGACGTAAGCAAAGAAGTGATTCAAACCCAACCCAAAAGCTAGGGTGAAGGCAATGCCATTCACAGCTTCCAACGGAATTTTGTACCATGCTGAGTGCACGGTAGAACCGAATAGAATAAGAGTGCCGATTAAAAAGAGGGTGCCAACCATAAGGCCTGCCCATCTGCTGCTGTTCATGTATTTTCTCAAGGGTGAACGAGTACGTAACAAAATATTTCAGAGATGCCATTATACAACTGAGTACGGGGAGAGGTGGTAGCGATATTTATGCAAATAAAGTAAGAGGCCACTGAAGTGACCTCTTTTTAACCGTTTGGTGTTTTAATTAGCCAATCCATTTAATGAAGTAGGGGATGATGAGCGCGTTCGCTAAATCGATAAAGAAAGCGCACACCAGTGGCACGATGATAAAGGCTTGGTGTGAATTACCGTACTTTTGCGCTACCGCAGACATATTGGCCATCGCAGTTGGCGTCGAGCCTAAAGATATTCCACCAAAACCAGAACACACTACCGCCGCATCGTAGTTTTTCCCCATCAATGGGAACACAACGAAGATTGCGATGCAGATTGCCACCAAAAATTGCGCGCCAAGAATAATAAAGATAGGCCCCGCCAAATCAACCAGAGCCCAAAGTTGCATGCTCATTAATGACATTGCCAGGAATGCTCCAAGCGCCATATCGGCAATTAATGCAACAGCAGGTTTCCTTGCTGGCCAACGTGTGCCTGTAATACGAGGGTACGATGCTGGAATAACGTTAGAAATCAAAATACCGGCGAACAAACAGGTTACAAATAGCGGAAGCTCGAGACCTAAGCTACTGATCCCTTCATTCAAAATCGCACCCAATATGATACAAACATGAATCGCGAGCATCGCATCTAAGAAGTCGTAAGCATTGATGGATGGCTGAGGTTCATTTTTCGCGGTGCCAACGTCCATCTCTTCTACTGTGGTGGGTTTGAGGTTGTGCTTGTTTATGAGGTATTTCGCAATTGGGCCCCCCATCAAACTTGCTAAAATTAGACCAAATGTTGCGCTGGCAATACCGATTTCCATTGCGGTATTGAGATCGAAGATCTCAGCAATTCTTGGTGACCAAGCTATGGCTGTTCCATGGCCACCAATTAACGATACAGTACCACTTAACAAGCCGACTGCTTCTGATTGTCCAAGCATGGTAGCAATACCAATCCCTGTTAGGTTCTGAACTAGCATATAGCCGATGGTCACTGAAAGCAGAATCAATAGAGGCTTACCGCCTTTGAACAAGTCTTGCAGGCTGGCGTTGATGCCGATAGTGGTAAAGAAGTAAACCAAAAGTAAGTCTCGAGTTGCTAGATCGAACTGTACATCTATCTGAGTGACGTAGTGGAGAATAGTGAATAGCACAGAGACCAAAATGCCTCCGGACACAGGTTCTGGAATGCTAAACTCTTTGAGAAATGAGCTTGCCTGAGTTAAGCGCCTGCCCAAAAATAAAACGACGATCCCAAGGGTCACCGCGAGAAAAGATTCGACTTGTAATACGCCGTCGACAAAATTCATAATCACTCCTGTTGAGGTGAATACACACGATATGAGAATCAATCCGTATGCTCATCTTTTAAACATACTGACATGTTTACATTTCATCCAGTTACATAGCGACGAATTTGAACTTAGTCGGATTGCTATGGATAAAAAAGGGGAGCGGTTGAATTCTTGGTCCCCTATGAATTCGTAACTCGCTCCCCAAAATCAAAAACTGTTCATTTAATTTTGTTGAATTGTCGTTTTTTCCAACTCCCAATCGCCACCCAATGATTTGTAGAGTGAGACAGTGACCTGAGCCGTTTGCAATTTGGCTGCGATTTGTCGGTCTTGCATCATGCGTTGCTGGCGCTGAGCATCCAGTACCGACAAGTGGTCAATCAACCCAGCACGGTAGAGGGATTTGGCTTTCCCCACAGCTTTATCTGTCGCAACCAGAGCATCATCAATACGACGTTGATTCTCTTGGCTTCTGCCATATGCAAATAGGGTGGAATCCACTTCAGCAAAAGCCGAATCTACAGCGTGTTGGTAAGTCAGTGTTGCTGCTTCAAAACGAGCTTGGTTGATGTCCTCTAAAGCATCGCCACGACCACCATCAAAGACATTCCAACTGATGCCTGCCGCGCCAACCCAACCGAAAGAATCACTGCTAAACAAATCATCAAAGCTAGAAGCAGACACGCCCGGAGCGCCGGTTAAGAAGAACTTCGGATATTGATTGGCAATACTTGCCGCAAGTTCTTCATTGATGGCTGCCATTTCTCGCTCTGCTAAGCGGATATCAGGGCGACGCTGGAGTAAGTCTGAAGGTAATCCGATTGGCACGACATTCTGCATTGCTGGTACACCTTGAGTTTCTGCAAGTCGCACTTCGACTTTCGATAAAGGCTCACCAAGCAGTACCGCGATACGATGTTTGTGTACTTGCTGCGCGATTTCCAATTGAGGAATGATTGATTCCATCGCTGCAAGCGTCGCTTTGGCTTGCGCTAAATCGAGATCCGAGCCATAACCGCTACGAACCACTTTCTCGACCAAGTCCATGGTTTTTCTTTGGTCTTCAAGGTTTGATTTAGCTAAGTCGAGACGCTCGCTTGCCCCTTGATACTGCAAGTAGTTATGAATCAAGTCCGCAGTAAGCAAAGTCGTCAGTCCGCTTTGATAAATCTCTGCTTGCTCAACACGAATTTGTGCGGCATTGGATTGACGATCAATGCGACCGAACAAATCCAATTCCCAAGCGATACTCGCTCCAGCAAACACACCATCGTGCTGATTGTCCAACAAGGTTGTATTGGCAATTTGTGGTGGCAGGCCAGCGGCGGAATCACCAATTGGGTTCAGCGCAGGGCCAAGCAGCGAGTCGTTCTTACTGAGCTGATAATTGACGTATCCGGCACCAACATTGATGGTCGGCACCTTGAATGACTCAACAACGCTCTTATAGCTGTCTGCCATTTTGATGCGCTCTGCCGCGACCTTAAGCGGGATGTTTTGGCTTTGCATATCAAGCACCAAATCGTTCAACGTTGGGTCGTTAAACTCTGTCCACCAAAATGGTTCTGTCTCAGCATTGCGGCTGACACCATTTTGGTCAGCATACAAATAAGTTTCTGCCATGCTGGTGGTTGGCGTTTGATAGTCTGGCCCAACGGCACAACCGGATAAACTCATTGCCAATACCAGTGGCGCGATAACGAACTTTCTCATGATTACGCCTCCTTCAATTCAGCGTCAGTTTGCGTGGTTGGTGATGTTTCTTTGTATGCCAAGCGATACAGTGCCGGCATGATGAACAGTGACAACACGGTCGCCGCGGCCAGACCGCCGATGATGGTGGCTGCCATTTGGTCGAACAGGAGATCCGATAGCAGCGGGATCATGCCGAGTGCGGTTGTTAGTGCACCCATCGAAATCGCCATGGTGCGGTTAACGGTGGCTTCTTTGATGGCATCCGATAATGGGCGGCCGTTCGCACGTTCCAACTCAATTTGGTCCATCAACACAATGCCGTTTTTAATGATCATGCCTGTCAAGGTGATGGCACCAATCAACGCCATAAAGCCGAATGGTTTATCAAAACCAAGCAGAGCAAAGGTGGCACCGGTAGCCGCCAAAGGTAGCGTGGCTAGAATGATGATTGGTTGCTTAAAGCCGTTAAACATTGCGACCAGAATGATCACCATGATCAGCATGGCTTTTGGTAGCTGTTTAAAGATGTCAGTAACCGCTTTGTGTTCATCGTAGTATTCGCCGCCCCATTCCAAGCTGTAGCCGACTGGCAGAGGAATCGCTTCGATTTGATCTTTCACCGCGTTGCGTACTCTTGCTGGTGTGGTTGAACGCTCAACACCTGCTTGTGCTGTGATGGTTTTGACGCGATTGCGGCGCCAGATCATGCTCTCTTCTGGTACTAGCTCAAAGCCATCGACCACTTGGCCGAGAGGCACACTGTGCATGCCAAGCAGCGAACGTACTGGCAGAGTTTCCAGTGAGGCCATATTTTGAGACGTGCCACGCAGCTGAATTGGAATCAACTCATCATTGAGGTTCATTTGGCCTAGTGGCATGCCATCAGAAGCGCGTTTCAGAGCAAAGGCGATGTCCGCACGGTTAATGCCAGCTTGGCGCATCTTGTCTTGATTGATGATGGGTTTCAGCACCTTGCTTTCTTGACGCCAGTCATCACGAACGTATTTGGCATCGGGATGCGTGGCAAAAATCGCTTTCGCTTGATCCGCCAGTTGGTGCAACACCGCTTCATCAGGGCCAGAGAAGCGAGCTTCTACCGCATACTTGTCTGAGGTCGCCAGTTTTAGTGCTCTAAAGCGAGGTTCGGCATCTGGGAAAGTGTTTTGCAACCACTTGTCACCACGTTCAACAAGTTGGCTGATGCTTTCGTAATCCTTGGTGTTTATCAAGATCTGCCCGTATGCAGGATCAAGCGGCTCTGGTTCTACGGTCACCGAGAAGCGCGGTGCACTTGCGCCCATGTAGCTAGAGATGCTTTCTACTTCTGGTTGCTTGAGTAGCCACTGCTCGACTTTGCGCATGTCAGCTGAGGTTTGTTCGATCTTGGCGCCATTCGGTAGCCAGTAATCAAGGAACACGATAGGGCGATCCGATTGCGGGATAAAGTTCACCGCCACGTAAGGTACAGCAACAGCAGTCACCAAAAGCAGTGGAATCAATGCTGTCAGTGCTTTCATTGGGTTATCAACCGTCCAAAACACCAATTGCTTGTAACGGCTTGGCTTTGCATCTTCATCGATAGGTGTTGGTTTGATGAACATCCAACACATCAGCACAGTGAAGGTCATCGCGACCAACCAAGACAAAAGAAGCGAAGACGCGACGATGTAGAACACTGAACCCGCAAACTCGGCTGAGTCGGTTTTGGAGAACAGAACTGGACTTGCACCCATGATGGCAATGACGGTCGCGCCAAGCAGAGGGACGGCGGTTTCCTTAACTGAATCAATAGCAGCACGTGTGCGCTCGATGCCTTTGCTCAGTTTTACGATCATCATGTCAGTGATCACGATGGCGTTGTCTACCAACATACCTAGAGCAAGAATGAAGGTACCTAACGAGACTCGGTGCAAATCAATGCCTGCAATGTTCATGTAGATCAGCGTGAGCAGGATAGTCAGCAATAAGCTCGAACCCACAATTGTCGCGCTCTTAAAGCCCATGAAGACCAACAGCACCACAAACACAATGCCGACACTTTCGAGCAGGTTACCGACGAAGTCATCAATCGCTTTTTGCACTTCTTCAGGTTGGTAAGCCACAGTAGAAATATCAACGCCAAGCGGTAGGGTTTGTTGGTAGTTTTGGATGATGTCGCGAATCGTGTCGCCGAGCGAGACCACATTGATACCTTCAACAGGGCTGACCGCTAGCGTCACCGCAGGCTCACCATTAAATCGGCTTTCTGTTAGCGCTGGTGTTTGGTAGCCCATGGATACATCGGCGATGTCACCTAAGCGAATCAAGCCTGTACCTAGCTCACTCACGCCACCTTTGATGACCAAATTGCGAATATCATCTAATGATTGAAATTCACTGGTTTGAGTGATGCGAATGCGCTCGGTGCCAGCATCGAACTTGCCTGCTTCAAAGGTCATGTTCTGTGTGCTGAGTTGGTTCCACACCTGCGCGACAGACAAGCCATATTGAGCCAGACGTTCGTCAGGCATATCAATGTAAACCACTCGTGGTTGCACGCCGTGTAGCTCAATCTTCTTGATGCCTTTTACAGCTTTGATTTGGCGTTGCAATTCTTCTGCATAGCGGCGTAATTCTTCAGGTGCGGCGTCTTGGCTATGGATAGAGAAAAGCATGCCATACACTTCAGAGAACTCATCCTGAACAATGCTGATTTGCGCTGTAGACGGCAGTTGCAGTTTTACGTCGTCGACTTTGCGGCGCAGTAAATCCCATTGCTGCGGAAGCGCTTTGGAATTGAGGCTCTCTTTCAAGTCGACAAATACCATCGACATCCCCGGACGAGACAATGAGCGCAGGCGATTCAACTCCGCCATTTCTTGCAGCTTGGTCTCAATGGTATCGGTGACTTGTTGTTCTACTTCTTCCGCCGATGCGCCCGGATACAAGGTGACGACGACGGCGGTTTTAACCGTGAAGCTAGGGTCTTCCAGCTTGCCTAAATCGAAGTAAGAATACAGTCCTGCCACCACACTCAAGGCGATAAAGAACAACACGAAAGTGCGCTGTCTTATCGCGAATTCAGCTAAATTGATCATGATTCGAACCTATAGCGTTTTGATGGTTAAGTTCGGCGTGTTGTCGCCAGCTTGCAAATAATGAGTGCCGCTGATGACCACATAGTCGCCTTGGTGGAAAGCACCAGAGACACAGGCTTGGTGAGAGTCGATGGACTGCAAACTCACTGGCTCGGTATGCACGATAGCGTCACGAACGACATTGACGTGTAGCGTTTTCTTTTCACCTAAAATCGCAGAATAGGGGAAGCAATGACTGGATTGATCGGGCTGAAATGAGGTTGTGACCGTAACGGCTTTGCCATTGAACAGCTCACTAGAAATCGAATCGATAGCTAGAGTGACAGGGTAAGTTTGTTTGATGAGATGTTTTTTAGGCGCGATTTCAGCGACGTTCGCACGGTATGTTTGCTCTGAACCATACCAAGACAGTGCCGCTGTTTGCCCAAGATTAAACTGACGAATCATGTTCTCAGGCACATCGATATCCACTTCCCACTGACCGTCTTGTTGAAGAGTGGCGACGCTAACGCCCGGCAGTGTCTGCTCGAATGCGTCGATTCGTACCTCGCCAATGCTGCCAGAAAATGGTGCACGCAGTGTGGTGTAAGCCAAGGCATCTTCCGCGCGTTGGATATTCTTCTCTACCACTTTAACCGCAGACAAACTACGCTCATAACCGCTGATGGCTCGATCCAAATTCACACTGGCAATCGCGTCATCATCGGTGGCTTGTTTCACGCGTTTTAGCTCGGCCTTTGCGAGTTTATGCGCAGACTTCGCTTCCAGCATGCGCGCTTGAAGTTCTTCCAAAGAAACTTGGTAATCGTGAGGATCAAGCGTAGCAATGATCTGTCCTTTCTCGACATGATCGCCTTTCTTCACCAAAACGCGGTCAACGGTGCCTGGAACGCGAAAAGAAAGGGATGCGGTCTCTTTTGCTTGAATAATGCCACTAAACGATTTGTTCAACGCCGTATTTTCACCCGTGACTTCAACAACTTGAATTGGGCGAGGGGACTCTGGTTCGGTGAACGTGTTTTGGCTTTGATTGCAGCCAAACAGTGCCAATGTCGCGGCACCTAATGCAGTAGTTTTGAATAGACGATTCATACGATGGCTCCATAATTTTGGTGCCATCATACAATTGTACAATGTTGAGATAATCACTCGACAATGAGACTCACTGTCTCAAAAAATGAGACAATGCATTCAGCTAAACGAGTTTTGGGACTTCTTTAATGAGGTGGTCAATAAGTAAGCGGCTCGCCTGACTCAATGTCTTAGGCTGAGGGTAAAGCAACCACCCCGATTCTTCAGTGACAGAATATTGTGACAATAGCTGCACCAAGCTGCCGGATTCCAACTCTCGCTTCACCAGTAGTTTGGGCATAAAGGTGATACCACGATCTAAAATCGTCGCGTTCTTAATAAAGCCAATGTTGTTGGAAATGAGCTTCGGGTGCAGTTGTACACTTTGTTCTTGGAAGTGCCATACATTGTCTACCTCGCCATTTGGCCAACGAAAACAGACACACTGGTGTTCCTTCAGTTGTTCTAGGTTCTCTGGCATGCCGTGTGTTTCAAGGTAATTGGGAGAAGCGACTAAACAGCGGTCGAGCGTCAGTAACTTGCGTGCGACGATATCGGAATCAAACAAAGCACCGCCATGAAAGGCGATGTCTAGCCCTTGCTGGAACATGTCATGAAAGCCGTTGTTAATGTTGCGGATATCTAACTCAACATGAGGGTATTGGTCGTGGAAATCGAACAAAATTGGACGAACCAGTTCGTCAGTTTCTGGTAGCAATCCAAGCTTGATACGACCACGAACTTCGTTGGTGTTATTGCTGACTTGTTCGTTCGCAGAGTCGAGCATCGTGAGCGCTTTTAGTAAGTTCTCATAATAGGCTTCGCCGTTGTTGGTCAGCGATAAACTGCGCGTGGTGCGATGAAACAGCTGGGCTCCAAGGGACTGCTCTAATTCACCGATTCGTCGACTCACATTCGCGCGCGGCAGATCTAATGCGTTTGCCGCGGCGGTAAAGCTTCCTAGCTCAACCACTTTAATGAAGAGTTTAAGATCGTCGATTTTCACAATGGCGCTCCATGCTTATTGAACACTGTATTAAACCGTGACACTCTAAAGCATCATAACGTTATGCACAAAATATAACGTCAATTTTGCTATAAGAAAAATAGGGTATTAATGTGCTTAGAGTCATTCAACGCCGTCGAATTAAGAAGGTCATCAAGCTGCTCTCCGCCCGATTGATTAAGGGCTATGGAAGCCGCGAGTATTTCTCTATCGGACAAGTGCAAAGCAGCACAAGCGAGTTGAGCAAGCGCCAACAGCAAATTGCTTTAGCGCTTTATGCCAATCCTGAAGAACTTAACTCAGGAGAAGCAGCTCAAATTCAGTCTCTGCGTTCTGATGTTGCTAACGATTTCTTCGATGGTGGTGATTACACCGCACAAGATGTTTTGAATCTACTTGGTTCGGGTGGTTGGAAAGGCGGTCGTATGGACGACGATATGTCCCACCGATTTGGAATGAATAGCCGATACTAAACCTCGTAATCAAACACGATGATGTCTTCAAGCAGTGGTCTAAATACCTCTTTCAATGCATCGTGCTCTGGATGGGGGAGGTAGTTCTGACGACCCGCCTCATCGGCAAACGTCATCATCACGGCGTGTGTGTAGTCTTTGTTCTTTCCTTCTGGGCTGTTGTTTAAGCCCCATTCAACGTCGGTTACGCCTTCCACTTTCGTTGGCATGGCTTCGAATAGCTCTCGAAGTTGTTGAATTTTGTCGTCGGTGGCAGAAGCTTTAAATTTGATGAGTAGAATGTGTCTGATCATGGCTTTGTGTTGTTATATTTTGTTGTGTTTGAAGAACAACACTATAACGGGCATCCACTCTAAAGTTAGCTTTTGGCTTCACAAAATAGGGAAACAAAAACGCGAGCACTTTGGCTCGCGTTTTAGTTGGTCTAGCTTGGTCGTTAGATGGGAACCGTTAACCCTCAATGCGTTTCACCAAGTAGAAATGCTTTTTACCGCGTTGAAGTAACCAGTACTGATCGAACAACGGGAAGTTCAAACTTGGGTTTTCTGCGTCAACTTTCTCGCCGTTCACACTGATGGCGTTGTTGCCAATCAGTTCACGAGCAATACGCTTTGAGTTGGCTAAGCCTGATTCAACCAGAAGCTCGACCAAGTCTTGCGCAGCACTTTGCATGCTCGGTAAGCCATCGAGTTCCAACTGTTTTAGCTCGCTCAAACTTAGCTGCTGCACATTGCCGCTAAATAGCGCTTGAGTGATTCGCTCTGCACTTGCTAAGCCTTCTTCACCATGGACAAAACGCGTCATTTGCTCTGCTAAGATACGCTGTGCTTGTGGTTTGCCTTTGCTTTCTTTGTCTTGTGCTTCAATCGCGGCAATCTCATCGCAACTCAAGAAGGTGTAGTAGCGCAGGAAGTGGTAAACATCGGCATCTTCCGCAGACAACCAGAATTGGTAGAAAGCGTAAGGTGAGGTCTTACTTGGATCTAACCACACAGCGCCACCTTCGGTTTTACCAAATTTAGTGCCGTCAGATTTGGTGATCAAAGGTAGGGTTAAGCCAAATACTTGCTCTCCATTTTGGCGGCGAGTAAGGTCAATGCCGCTAACAATGTTGCCCCATTGGTCATTACCACCGATTTGTAGGCGGCAGCCGTACTGACGGTTTAATTCTGCGAAGTCGTAAGATTGCAGCAGTGCGTAACTGAACTCGGTAAATGAGATGCCTTGATCTGGACGTTGTAAGCGTTGCTTCACCGACTCTCGGCTGATCATGGTATTCACGGAGAAATGCTTACCTACGTCGCGGAAGAAGTCGATCACATTAATCTGCTTCACCCAATCCGCATTGTTTACCATGATCATTGGTTTGCTGACTTGGTTATTCATCAACTGTTGAATTTGATTCGACAGATCTTGTACCCAACCCGTTACGGTCTCTTCTGAGTTTAAGCTTCGCTCTGTGGCTTTAAAGCTCGGGTCACCAATCATACCGGTCGCACCACCAATCAGAGCGATGGCTTGATGCCCTGCATCTTGGAAGCGCTTGAGCATAATCAGTGGCACAAGGTGGCCGATGTGCAAGCTACCTGCGGTTGGATCGAAACCGCAGTACAAGGTTTGTGGCTCAGATAGCAGTTGTTGAACTTGGTCTAAGTCGCTCGCTTGGGCAATCAAACCGCGAGCTTGTAAATCTTCAATCAGTGTCATCGTCTTATCTTTATCTGGTTTGGTTGTATTCAGATTAAAAGGCGATGCGGAATCGAGATATATCCCTAAAGGGACAGTTTGTTATCTTGATTGAGTGATCAGGTGGTTGAGAAACAACTGAAAGAACTCGCTTAAAGACGCCACATTCAGTTGTGCGTAGATGCGTTTGCGGTGGTTCTTAACTGTGCCTTCTGCAACATCTAGCTGCGTTGCAATCTCTTTGCTGTCATAGCCTTGCGCGATCAATGCCGCGATTTCCTGTTCTCGATTAGTGAGGACGGTTTGTCCAAACGATGCCAGTGCAGATTCAATCGCCGTACGCATTTGTCCTGAATATTCGTTAGGGCTAAACACTGGCTCGGCGAGTGTAAACTCGGTTTGTTTCCAGTGCTGTTGGCACAAAGACTGGATAATGGCGAAGTAAGCTTTAAGCTTGGTTACTTGAGGCTTGGTGAAGCGATTATCGTCCTGCATAAACCCAAAGTAGAGCATCACCCAACGTGTCGGCTCGATTTCAATCAGCATGCTGAGTTCATCCTTCCAACCCGTTTGATGGTAAAACTGCTCACAGTAGGCTTGGTAATCGAGATCGTTACGCACGACGTCTTTGCCTACTACATCTTTGAGCGTGAAGATGCCTTGCTCTTTGTTGGCATTAAGCTTCTGGTAAAACGGGTCGTTTTGAAAAGAGGTGGTGAGGTAACGCTGGAACAAAAGCTCGCGCTCATTTTCAATCGAATCATACAGATAGATAGGGTGTTTGCCTTCGCGGTAGCCGAGTATCACCGCGCAATCAAAACTCAATAACGAAGCTATAACGCGCATGAGTTTAGGCGTAAAGCTTGGTGAGTTAAGGGCAGAAATTGTTTCTGCAAGTTGAGTGTTGAATGCGTCGTTAGGCATGGGAATTCGAGCGTGCGATAAAGGTTGAGATAAGCATAACGCAACAGACAGTGATCCCAAAGTGATCAAAAAGGGGAGCGTTGTGCTCCCCATCAATAAATCCTTGTCACTAAGCGATTACTGCGAATCGGTCAGCTCTTTATTCACCCAGTATTTCGAGCCAGAAACGTTCGCATCAACCAACAAGCCTGTGGTGTTGAGCTGATACACCGCCACGCCGCTGTTGAATTGCGCTGTCATTTCTTCGCCATCCTCACCAGCAACTAAAGAGGCTTCGCTCGATGCTTCCCAGCCTTCCTCGACAAAGGTGTTGAAGTCTTTTTCTTCCTCAAACAGCACGACTTGTTGGTAGAACTTACCGCCAACACCAAGGGCAACACCCGCACCAAACATGTTCATGTAAGTGCGCTTATCCGTTGACTTGTTGACTGCAACCCCAGAGCCGGAGTTGGTATGGAACATCAGCGACAGTTTACGTGAATCAAACACCGCATAACCGTAAGCGTTGTCGTAAAGATCTTTCGCTTCTGGTTTCTCATTGAAGAGTTTTAGCAGGGTGCTATCTGCCATCAAATCAATCGCTTGGCGCGCTTCTTCTGGCGTATCGCCTTCCATCAATTCATCGATTTTCTTATCGGCATCGTCGATCCACTTTTTACTGGTCTCAATACTGGCATCAGTCCATTCACCCGCAGTGTTGATCGCATCTTCAGACCAGTTAGTGAAATTTTGCCAAGCTTGTTTAGAGAACGCCTTGGTGTCATCCCAAGTGTCTTTTGCAGTATCAGAGACGGCGTCACCAAGGTCTGAGAGACTGTTAGAAATGTCGTCCCAATCTGCGTAAGCCGGAGAGGCGAGTAGCGTTAAAGCGGTAACAAGTGCAAGTGGCTTTTTCATAGGTTCATTCTTTTATGAAATCAGATTCTTTCATTCTAGGTGAAAAATCTCAGAGGGAAAATTAGCATGCCGTTTAGGTTGGGATTGTCGTCACGAACTCACAGAGCTTTGACATGATAGACAAAGAAAAAGCCCTCAAACCGAGCTTTGAGGGCTTTGCATTACGAGTTGGGAAGGAGCGTATTACTTGCTCACTTTACCTAGCTTCAACCAAGTATCGATAACCGTATCTGGGTTCAATGACACAGAGCTGATACCTTGTTCCATCAACCATTCCGCTAGGTCATCGTGGTCTGATGGGCCTTGGCCACAGATACCGACGTATTTGCCTGCTTTGGTTGCCGCATCGATGGCCATTTGCAGCATGGCTTTCACTGCTGGGTTGCGCTCATCGAATAGGTGAGCAACGTCGCCAGAGTCACGGTCAAGACCAAGCGTAAGCTGAGTCATGTCGTTTGAGCCGATAGAGAAGCCATCAAAGTACTTCAAGAACTCTTCAGCAAGTACTGCGTTTGACGGTAGCTCACACATCATGATGACTTTCAAACCTTGGTCGCCGCGGCGTAGGTCGAACTTAGCTAGTAGGTCGATAACCGATGCCGCTTCGCTTGGTGTACGTACGAATGGGATCATGATTTCAACGTTCTTCAGACCCATCTCGTTACGAACGCGCTTGATTGCTTGAGTTTCTAGCTCGAAACAGTCTTCAAACACTGGAGAAATGTAGCGAGACGCACCACGGAAGCCCAGCATTGGGTTCTCTTCATGTGGTTCGTAACCTTTACCGCCGACCAAGTTGCTGTACTCGTTCGATTTGAAATCAGACATACGAACGATCACGCGTTTTGGCCAGAATGCAGACGCGATAGTCGCAATGCCTTCGGTTAGCTTGCTAACGTAGAAATCGATTGGATCTTTGTAGCCACGAATACGCTCAGTGATTTCAGCTTTTAGCTCATCGCTTTGCGCATCGAAGTTCAGCAACGCTTTCGGGTGAATACCAATCATCTTGTTGATGATGAATTCAAGACGCGCAAGACCCACACCTTCATTCGGAATTTGAGCGAAGTCGAATGCACGGTCTGGGTTCCCCACGTTCATCATGACTTTGGTTGGAAGCAGCGGAAGCTCATCGACCGCAGAGCGTTTGATTTCGAAATCCAGCTCGCCTTGGTAAACGTAGCCCGTTTCACCTTCTGCACAAGATACAGTCACTGTCTCACCGTCGGTTAGCTTGCTGGTGGCATCACCACAACCAACGATTGCAGGAATACCAAGCTCACGTGCGATGATCGCTGCGTGACAAGTACGGCCGCCACGGTTAGTGACAATCGCAGATGCCTTCTTCATCACTGGTTCCCAATCTGGGTCAGTCATGTCTGTCACCAGCACATCACCATCTTGCACCAATGACATTTGGTCTAGAGAGTCGACTAAGCGCACTGGGCCTTTACCGATACGCTGACCAATTGCACGACCTTCAACCAAAACGTCTGCTTTGTTGCTTAGCTCGTAACGCTCAATCACGTTTTGCTCGCTTTGAGAACATACGGTCTCTGGGCGTGCCTGTACGATGTAAAGTTTGCCGTCGATGCCATCTTTTGCCCACTCAATATCCATAGGACGTTTGTAGTGCTTTTCGATGATCATCGCTTGTTTTGCTAGCTCTTTGATCTCTTCATCATTCAGAGAGAAGGCGTTGCGCTCTTCTACTGACGTATCGATGATCTCAACTTGCTTACCGATCTCTTGACGGTCTGAGTAGATCATTTTGATCTGCTTAGAGCCAAAGGTCTTCTTAACAATTGGGTGTTGACCCGCTTCTAGCATTGGCTTGTGAACGTAGAATTCATCAGGGTTAACCGCACCCTGAACCACCATTTCACCCAAGCCCCAAGAAGAGGTGATGAATACGACTTGGTCGAAGCCAGATTCCGTATCTAGGGTGAACATAACGCCAGAAGAGGCTTTGTCCGAGCGCACCATGCGTTGAATACCTGCCGATAGCGAAATGCCACGGTGGTTAAAGCCTTGGTGTACACGGTATGAAATTGCACGGTCATTGAACAAAGAAGCGTAAACGTGCTTGGTCGCTTCTAATACTGCATCAATGCCTTTTACGTTTAGGAACGTCTCTTGCTGACCAGCAAATGACGCATCCGGTAGATCCTCTGCAGTTGCAGAAGAACGAACGGCAACAGAAATCTCAGGATGATTGTCTGTCAGTTCTTTGTAGTTATCGCGGATGTCTTGTTCAAGATCCGCAGGGAACGGGGCTTCTAATACCCATTGACGAATGGTGGCACCTGTCTTGCGCAGGGCTTCTACATCCTCAACGTCCAGTTCATCAAGTAGTTGGTGAATACGCTCATCCAAACCTTCGTGGTCAAGGAATTGGTTAAACGCATACGAGGTTGTCGCAAAACCGTTTGGTACTGATACACCAACATTGGCTAGGTTAGAAACCATTTCGCCAAGTGAAGCATTTTTACCGCCGACTTTGTCGACATCATCCATGGATAGTCCATTGAACCAGAGGGTGTTCTTTTGCATGTCTTTCTCCAGAAACATTGCAGCTTTGTAGGGATTTATACCAACCTCGAACAGCGGTTGAGCATCCTTGCAGGTCAATGTCATTGAAGACGCAGTATCGAGCTGACAAGCAGCCATTGTAGACAAGGGGCGTTAACTACAACTTCCCAACTGGGGCTTAAACGAATTTTCCGACGCAAACATGGTTCAACACTTTTCGTGGTTGATATGAAAGGCAAACGATTACGTCTTGGCTTAAAAAAACTCCGAAGAATTTTCAAAGCTGTGGGGCACGCAATTGCAAGCCAAACTCATTTATTAATATTATGTAAACCATCCTACTCAAATGAATTTTAAAAATTAAACTAAAATGCAAATAAATAGCCAAAGTCGTGATGTATTCTATGTTTCTGACGGAACGGCCATAACATGTGAGACGTTAGGGCATGTTGTTCTGGGTCAGTTTTCCTTCATTCCTAATGAAAAAACCTTTCCTTTTGTCGAAAGTGAAGACAAAGTCGCCGATGTCATCAAAGAAATCGAGATTTCCTACCAGCGTGATGGGATTAAACCTTTGGTTTTCTTCTCGATTGTTGTGCCAGAAATTCGTGAAATGCTGCTAAAAGCCCCGGCTCATAGCTATGACGTGCTAGAGAGCATTGTGCAGAAAGTGCAAGATGACATTCAGATGGAGCCACAACCAAAGATGCAGCGCTCACGTAGCGTAAGCAAAGATTCGGATACCTATTTCGACCGTATCGCTGCGATTGAATACACGCTTGCTCACGATGACGGCATCACGCTTAAAGGCTTGGATGAGGCCGATATTATCCTTCTTGGTGTTTCTCGCAGTGGCAAAACACCGACCAGTCTGTACATGGCGATGCAATTTGGCTTACGTGTGGTGAACTACCCGTTTATTGCTGAAGACGTCAAGATGATGCGTTTATTGCCGGAGTTTGAAATCCATCGCCACAAGCTGTTTGGCTTAACCATCAACCCAGAACGGTTGAATGAAATCCGTGAGAACCGCTTGTCAGGCAGCGAATACGCCAGCACTGAGCAATGTAAGTTGGAGCTTGATACGGTAGAAGCACTGTTTAGAAGAGAAGCCATTCCTTACATCAACACGTCATCGCTGTCGGTGGAAGAAATTACTACGCGCATTCTTGAAAGAGCAGGGATGAAGCGTCGCTTGTTTGGTTAATCAGAGCCATAGTAAAAGAGCGCGCAGAGCGCTCTTTTGTCTAACCGTTTACGCTCTTAGTTGAGTCCGCGGCTTTGTCGCTTTGCTCAACAAAAGTCATAAACTTATCGTGAGGGATAGGTTTCGAGAAATAGAAGCCTTGGATGTTGTAAAAGCCTAATTGGCGTAAAACCATTAGTTGTGATTCTTCCTCTACTCCTTCCACTACAACAGACATATTGAGTGTTGTTGCTAGTGTGCGCATAGATTCGAGTAAAGGTCGTATGGTTTGACTGTCATTCAAGTTATTGACAAAGACGCGATCGATTTTGATGATGTCAAAAGAATACTGAGTGATAAAATCTAGCCCTGAGTATCCAGTTCCAAAATCGTCAATCGCGATTCGTATCCCTAGCAGAGATAAGCTATTGAGGTGTTTTTTTAGTGTTGATAGTTCAGACTCAGAAAATATCGCTTCTTCCGTTATTTCGAATACCAATCTCTCACAAATAAAGTGTCTGAATCTCAGCCGAGCCTCAATTTCATTGATAAAATCGGCTCGTAAAATAAGGGAGCGGCTAATATTCACGCTGATGTAGCGCTCTTGGAAATGGGATTTGTTTTTCTCTATTAACAAGGCCGCCCTCTCTAGCACTAAGTAGGTGATCTTGTCGATCAGGCCGACTTTTTCTGCTAAAGGTATGAAGATTCCAGGCGAAATAAACCCTTGAACAGGATCAATCCATCTGACCAGTGACTCACCACCGATAACTTTGTTGTCTCTTTGATCAACAATAGGCTGAAAGTGGACCGTTAGGTTTTTATTTTTTATCGCTTTAGCCAAAGAAAACTCTAAGCTGTTTTGTTCCACTTTTCTCGCGGAATACATCAGGTAAGCAAGCATGCAAAATGTCATTGCCAATAACCCAATCCAAAGTTTACTCAGGAGGTAGGTGAAGTAGAAATTTAGCCCAACGCAAGAGAAGACCTTAAGCGGAAAAACGGATGACTCAATTTCTTCAATTCTGATTGGCTCTTTGCCTTTCGCGCTTTTCACCGTTCGGCCAATAACATCGATTCGATAATCCATATCACCAAAGCTAAAAATATCTTCTACCATTTCAACGAGATATTCTTTGGGGTAAAGAACGCTTACTCCTCTCCCATTGTAGCGAGAGAATAATAAAATCAAGGTTTTATCTGGGATTAAGGCACTACGCGTGTACGATAGAGTGACATGTGATTCACTCTCCGCAAGGCGGGCTAGTATCGTTTTGTATATGTGGAAGGATGGTGCGCGCTCACTGCTGGTGCAGCGCACTTTACCATTAGTGTCGAACGTAGCCGCTTCCTTAGCCATACCTAGACTGAAAATGCTACTTCGTAGCTCGTAGATTAAGTGGTCACAACTTTGCTCATAGAAATCATCTTCAAGTAAATAACTTAGCTGATCGATACTCGACAACAATTCAGACTCTATCTGAGAAACGGCAGTTAAAGTGAGGCTCTTGTGATGTTGATTGGCGATTGGAATCATTGCCAACATGGTGACGGAGAAAGATATCACCGCGACAATAAGCATCTTAAAGTTGTCACCAAAGCCGCGATAAGTACGAGTAAGAAGATGATAATTCACAAGAATTTGGAAGCAAAATCGAAAAGTTACACAAAGCTATATGAAGCGTCTCAAATTTAGGAATTATTCTACGTAGAATGTGAGCCCGATCTTATAAAAAATTTAGCTAGAGATATTTGGTTATAAAAAAAGCGGCTTTACCCCGGAAAAGATAAAAGCCGCTTGCCAATAGACGTGTTAATCCACGTCTTAGCGCATAATCATTTGTTCACGACCAGGACCAACCGATACCATTTTCACTGGTACACCCATTAGTTCTTCAATACGTAGAACGTATTTTTGTGCCGCAACTGGTAGCTCTTCGAATTTACGGCAACCAGTAATGTCTTCGCTCCAGCTTTCCATCTTCTCGTAGATTGGTGCTAGTGCAGCCGTTTGAGGCCAAATTGGGTTTTCGCTGTGCTCGCCTTCGTAACCAACACAGATTTTTAGATCTTTAAGACCAGTCAGACAGTCTACTTTTGTTAGTGCAATTTCAGTCGCTGCCTGAAGCTCAACGCCGTTCTTCGTTGCAACAGCATCGAAGTAACCCATGTCACGTGGACGACCGGTTGTTGCACCGAACTCACCCGCTAGTTCACGGAATGCATCTTGCTCTTCCATTGCTGTGATCAGCGTACCTGTACCTACTGATGAGCTGAACGCTTTTGCTACTGCGATAACACGCTCTGGACGCAGAGCAGGAAGGCCACTACCGATACCAGCGTACATAGACACAACGTTTGAAGAGGTTGTCCATGGGTACTCACCGTAAACAAGGTCACGGCCCGCACCTAGCTGTGCTTCGAATAGTAGAGTTTGGTCTTTTGCTTGCAGCTCTTTTAGCGGAAGCGTTACGTTGCAGATAGCATCACGCCAAGGTGCTGACACTTCTAGTAACCAGTTCGCCATCTCTTCAGCGGTTTGTTCGAATTCGAACGTTGGGTAAAGTGCACGTAGTTGTGGAAGTTTCCAGTCCATCCAGAACTTGATGCGTTCTACTAGAACTTCTGGTTGTTTCAACCAACCAACTAGGATGCCTTTTTTCATCACACGGTCACCGTATGCAGGGGCAATACCCTGACGAGTTGAACCGTATGCGTTGTCGCCTAAGCGTTGTTCTTCTAGCGTATCTTCTAGTGCGTGTAGAGGTAGACACAGTGTTGCGCGATCAGAGATGCACATTTTCACTTTCACGCCCGCTTCTTCAACTTCCGCAATCTCCTCAGACAGCGACGCAGGGCTGATAACCATACCCGGACCTAAAACTGCCAAACAGTCAGGGTTGAAAACGCCACTTGGTAGCTGGTGCAGCTTGAACGTACCTAGGTCGTTAACCACGGTGTGACCCGCGTTGTTACCACCTTGGAAACGAATGCTTGCAGAAGCTTGCTCTGCCAAAAAGTCAACGATGCGGCCTTTGCCTTCATCACCCCAGTTTGCACCCACAACAACGATAGACGACATAATTCATTCTCCAAAAACAGACCGGAAAATCTTAGGATGCTCGCATGAATAAGAGAAATTAATTATACTCATTAACTTGATAAGAAAATCATATCGGGTAATTTTCTATGTTAGATTTGAACTGGTTACGTACGTTTGTCACCTTGGCAGAAGTAAAACATTTCGGCAAAACAGCGATTGAACTGCACATGACGCAGCCAAATGTCAGTCTTCATATCAAACAACTTGAACAAGCTACTAGGGCTAAGTTGATTGAGCGGAACCCTGTACAACTGACTCAGGCAGGTAAGCGATTATTAGACACTGCCGAGCACATGTTGAATGAGCTGCAAATCTGCCAGTCTGATCTCAATGCCATTAATGACTTAACGCAAGGAACGCTCTCGATTGCGGCGAGTGATATTGTCTCGCGCCTGTTACTTATCAAGCCATTCCAACAATTCAAAAACGAATATCCCGGTATCGACTTAGCGCTGTTCAACACCACTTCATCGCAAGCGGTAGATTTGGTAAAAAGTGCTCGTGCTGACATCGGTTTTGTTATTGCGCAGAAAGAGAGTCAACCACTGCACTTTACGTCGCTGACCCAGATTCATTGGTGTGCTTTCGGCGATAACATCTTCGATTGGCGAGATAACAGCGAAGAGAACCAAACCCTTATCTTGCTCGGCCACGATACCCGAACTCGTGAGTTGATTGACGCGTCTCTTCCAGAGCTAAACCTGCCAAAACATAGAGTCATGGAAGTGGGCAGTGTGGAGGCTCAAATTGATTGGGCAGAAGCCGGATTCGGAACCGCAATTGTGCCGGACTTCTCACTCGATCCAAGATTGAAACTCTCAAGAAAAGTAACGCCGTTACCCAGCTTCCCCAACACCGATTTTGGCTATATTGTTCGCCAAAACCAAGTGCTGTCTAAAGCCGCGAAACAGCTTCTTAAATGGGTAGCAGAGAATGTGTCTGTAGTGGGGTAATCCCTAATAAAGCTCTTCGAAAGTAAGCGCATTTAGGTCGCAAACACTATAGATTTCATTGGTGACTGGTTCCGTTTGTGTTGTCGGATAAGTGAAGACTTTGAGTGGGGCGTCCAATTTACAGGTCAAGCTTTCAAGAGAAATGAACAGAAGGGGAGAAGGGTGAAATGAGTGTACCTTTGATTGCCATATCTTCACTTCATCACCTTGAAACTCGGTACTCAGATCCAGCTTCACTCGAATATCTTGCAAAGAATGCTGTTGGTGTTTTGAATCTAATAGAACAGCTTCAAAAACAAAGTGCCCTTCGGCATCAGATTGCGTCGAGTCAGAAGCAACACCTTCGAAAACAATCGTCCTTTCTATATTGATGCCCTCGACGGGCTTGCCATTTAAATGTAAATAGCCAGAAATATAAGGGCTTAAAATACGCTCCATTTCTTATATCACCTTGTCCAAGAATGAAAGGTGTCAGAATCTTTAAAGCCTATTGAGTGGGCAAGCATAAACCTCGTATTTTCGACCAAAATCACCACGCTTTGAAAACGATTAGGTTTTCTCGATGAAAAAATGAGGCGAGCTGTTTATCATAGGCGACGAAATTAACCATGCCACTATTGTGATGACTGACAAGATTATCTCCATCCCTCTACCATCTTTGATTCACCGAATTGGTGGGGATCATGCCAAACGAGCTAAAGTTATCGCTGCAGAGAAAAAGTGCGAACTGAAGCGCATCCGACGTTCACGTAATTGGCAAATTACTGGTGAGGCTTTGGATTTGAAAGCGTTTCTCGATCACATTAGGGCCGAAGAAGCTGAGCCGATGCGATTTATGATCAGCAAAATAGAAGTTGGTCTCACCAAACACAGCGATAAGCTCGAACCTTTGGAAGCCAAGCTCGTTAGATTGGTATCAGAAAACCCAAATATTACTTTGGCAGAGTTGATGTCAGAAACAAACTGTACCATCGCGCAAGCGCGAACGGCGCGCTTTGAGGCAGAGATGCTTTGAAAGAGCATATTGAACACGTTTACGGTGCTGGTAGTCATTTATCTTGGCTTATGTAGTGAGGAAGTCCGTTATTGTGATCAGCAGTAGTGCAATGTTGCTCGCGAACTTATAAAGTCATGCCTGTTTAAGCAATTATGTGAATATTCAAAAATATCAATAGCTTTATAGGATGAGGTAAGAGTGATGAGGAAGTTGGTGCTAGTTCTGTTGCTTGTGTTGCCATTACATGTAATGGCTTCAGAAGAAACCAAACTAGAAAAACTTAGTGAACTGCTTGAGATTATGGACATGGATGCGATTGTTGAAACAATTCATGCTCAGGTAAACGAGGTTACTATACAAGCTTCTAAAGGGCTTAACGTCTCAGAGTCGAAGCAAGCCATTATTGAGCAGTACTACCAAGATGTTAACCAGATGCTGAGAGAGGAAGTGAGTTGGGCTAAACTTAAGCCTATGACAATGGATGTCTACATGAGACAGTTCACTGAAGCTGAGATTTCAGCGATGCTAGCTTTCTATCAAACGGACGAAGGCCAGAGCATTTTGAAGAAGATGCCTCAAGTGACCCAAGAGTCGATGATTTTAAGCCAAACTATGATGCAGAATTTAGCACCAAGGCTTCAAGCAAGAATCAAGCAACTTCATGCTGATATTGAAAATCAGAAAGAACTGTAAGCAGGTGACGTTTTTTTGGCTCCTTTGAAATTTTGATTTGAGTTTACCTGTCTCTTGTAAGAGTTGGTTAATATTCAAATCTATTTCAAGGGGGAGATGATGAAGCTGATATTGAAACTGTTGAGTGTGTTCTTCATTTGGGGGAGTTTGACGCTTCCTGCTTTCGCTCTTGATCCTGTTTATAGCGATTTTCTCGGTAAAGCGATTCGTGGTTACGACCCTGTTGCCTACTTCACTCAATCAAAACCAGTCAAAGGTGACAGCGATTTTACTTACCGTTGGAATGATGCCAAATGGTACTTTTCATCGGCTGAAAATCGAGATGCATTCGTGAAAAATCCGGAGAAATTTGCACCGCAATATGGCGGCTATTGTGCTTGGGCAGTGAGCAAAGGCTATACCGCGAAGATAGACCCCAATGCGTGGAATATTCACGATGGAAAGCTCTACCTAAACTACAGCAAATCCGTTCAAGCCTCTTGGCAACAAGACATTCCGGGTAACATTGCGAGCGGGGATAAAAACTGGCCGAAGTTACTTGCAGAATAACGAAGTCCGATAAGATAAAAGGTCGCTATTACAGCGACCTTTTTTGATTGTGGGGAATCTTTAGAGTTACGGTAGCAACAACATTTTTCCCATCACCGAACCACTTTCGATTTTATCGTGTGCTTGCGCCGCTTCGGACAACGGCAGAGTGGTAAACACAGGTTTAATTTTGCCTTGCTCTAGGAGTTCGTAAAGCGCTTCCATGGATGATTTCACTAATGGGTAGTCGTTGAAGTAAGTCGCGTAGATTTCTGAGTAAGTAATGGTTGGCGCTTTGCTAAAGTGCTTAATCGCCTCGGCTTGTAAGTTTGTCTCACCCATACCCGCCAAGAAACCAAACACAACAACGTGACCAAGTGGTGCCAGTACTTCCAAGTCTTGCACTATGGTATCGCCAGCTACTGGGTTAAAGATGTAGTTCACTCCGCGACCTTCGGTGACTTCTTTAACTGACTCTACCCAATCGCTATCAGAGGTAAATGCGTGGTCCGCACCCATCTTCAATGCGTTTTCTGCTTTGTGGGCTTGTCGCTCTAAAGCAATAACGTTTAGACCTGCTAACTTCGCCAATTGAATCAATGCCGTACCCACGCCACCGGACGCTGCGTAAACCAGCGCTGTTTTGCCTTCTTCAACGCGAGCAACGTTATGTAGCATGTGGTAAGCCGTAAAGTAGTTAACAGGTAGAACAGCGGCTTCTTGAAGGTCGACCGATTCTGGTAGCACGACTAACTTATCTGCATCGACAGCAGTAAACTCTGCGTAAGTTGATGCGCCAATTGGGCCAAGAAACGCGACTTTCGTACCTTCTTTTAAGCTTGTGTTGTTTGAATCGGCAATCACGCCACTGCCTTCTACACCAGAGATGTATGGCAACTCTGGCATCATACCTGGAGGCATATTGCCTTTACGGATGATGGTATCAATGAAGTTCACTGGTGCGGCGTGAATGCGAACCAAAACTTGTCCCTCTTTCAATGTTGGTTGTGCAACGTCTTGGTAAACCAGTTTGTCGCTGCCGCCTGTTTGAGTCAGTAATACTGCTTTCATGATGTCATCCTCGTGATTCGATTAATGGGCGTTTGCCCTGTCTGTGAATCAAATACTAGACGCTTGCGCGGAGAGAAAAAATTGGCGATATTGAGTATCACTATTCCAAAAATGGGATAATAGAAATTCATACTCGCTAAAAGGAGTTGTGCGTGAAACGAGTGTTGGATGATTTGCAGGTATTTTGCACCGTGGTAGAAGAGGGCAGTTTAAAGCGCGCCTCTGAGCGGTTAGAAATTCCTCACAGTACGGTGAGTCGACGTATTGAAGCGCTAGAAAACAACTTGGGTTTAGTGCTGCTTCATCGCACCACCCGTGAAGTCAAAGTGTCTACCCGCGGTGAGGAGCTTTATCAAAACTGCTCGGCTCTGCTTGGGACAATTCGCCAGTCGATAGATTTTGCGGTGGATTCTGAAGTTGCTTTTAAGGGGAAGTTGAATGTGTCGATGCCCGTTCGTGCTGGCATTGATTTTCTTGGGGCGTGGCTTATCGATTTTGCAGCAGAGCACCCCGATCTTCAGCTTGATGTTTCTCTGTCGAACGACAATAAGCATCTGATTAAAGATGACATCGATTTAGCATTCCGAGTTGGTCCACTTGTCGATTCCTCTGCAATCGCATTGCATTTATGGGATATTCCATACGTCGTTTGTGCCCACCGTGATTACGTTGTAAACCATCAACTGAGTGAACTCACTCTTTCCATCGAACAGTTGGAATCACTGCCGGGAGTGATAACTCGTCCTGCAATGAACTGGATGTTTGTGAACAAGCAATTTGAAGAAGTCGCTGTATCGCCACAGCAAGGTTTGACGGTGGATGATCTTGGTTTGGCGTATCACGCGATTCAGTCAGGCAAATACATGGGTATGTTGCCAGCGTCTATGGTGAAGGATGAAAACATCGTGACGTTACAAATTGAAAACTTAGAGCCTCGTAAGCGTGTTATGTACGCGTACTATTTAGGACGAAGACACGCGCAGAGCCAGATAAAACACATCGTCGATTACATTCGACAACGCCATCAAGAGAGCGAATAGCAAACACAAAAAAGCCGCGATGGTCGCGGCTTTTTCAATTTGGGTTCCACGTAGTGGAGCATTACCACATCAGATCGTCTGGTACGACGAAATCTGCGTACGGGTCATCTTCTGCCGGGATGTCCGCTTCTGGTTCTTTCTGTTCGATGATCACAGATTCATCGCGTTGAGCAATCTTGTTTGCTACACCACGTGGGATGACAACGTAGCTTTCACCAACAATCGCGATTGCCAAGATGCCTTTGATAAGCTGCTCGCGGATCTCTGACTCAACGTACAGAGATTTCACAAGCGTGCCGTGTGTGAAGTTGTACTTGATGTCGCCATCTTTCAAATCAACCTTATTCATTTCAATCAGTTGGTTGATTTGCGCTTTGATTTCTTTGTTCAAGCGCTCTGCGTTTTGTTGCTCGCTCAATTGCTTGTCACGCTCTAACTGCTGACGTTTGTTCTCTTCAACCGCCGCTTTTACTTCGCGAGCTTGAACGCGTGATTTTTTAGAGCCTTTTTTCGCTTTCTTCAGTTTTTTCTCGTTAACCAAGCCTGCTTTTAGCATCTGCTCTTGAAGGGTAAGTTTTGCCATGATCTATCCAGTTAGTGCGCAATTTTGTGCATTTTAACCAGTCATCCGCCGCAAAGAAAGAGGGTTAAACATACGGCGGGATATGACTCGGCGCTTTGTTGAGCAAAAAAACGAAAAATAAATCGAGAAAGTGTGCGTCTTATTGCAACTTCCAGCGTCTTAAGTACATTAGGCGAAAAATTTTGAAGCAAAAACATGAGTACCTCAGACAAACAAACCATCCCGCAACAAGTGATCGAAGAAGCTTGTGAGTGGGCAATCATGCACGGTGTGGCATTTCGTCAAGCAGATAACACCGCAAGACACTGTCCTTTTAGCTTTGCGCCAATGACGATAGAGCGCGATGTGTTCGCACGTTTGAAGAAAGTGACGCCGTTAATCGCCAAGCTGATCAGTCATGTGTCTGAGGATTATGAATTCCTGCAAACCTCCTTAGCCGAGCTAGGCAAAGCCGATACTTTCTTTGAGCGTTTGTTGGAACTGCATAAAGAGGTTCACCATGAAGCAGCACGCCAACCCCTGTTGTTAATGCGAACCGACTTTATGGATGATCGTCAACACGGCGCGAAAGTCATCGAGTTTAATGGCATTGCGGCTGGGATGGCGCCTTTTGGTCAGCGTGCCACAGAGCTGCATCAATTCCTAAGCTCACAGTGGGGCAGCGTCTACCAACAATGCTTAGAAGATAAAACGGCAACACCAGCTGATAACCAAGGCATGCAGCAACTTGCGCTTGGCATTGCCACTGCCGCGAGAAAAGTCAAAGCGCATTTTAATGAAGAAGGTGCACCGACGTTTTTGATGGTGGTGCAGAAAAACGAAGACAATGTGTATGACCAACACTTACTCGAAGTGGAATTGCAGGAGCTTGGCGTTCGCACGGTAAGACGTACCTTTGAGCAGCTAAGTTCACAGCTATCGAGTGGTGACAATCAACGCCTCTTGTTAGAAAACATTGGCGGTCTTGACGTTGTGTACTTGCGCGCTGGTTATCAATATATGGACTACTTCTCACCAGAGCTAAATGAACCAATCTGTTGCCACACCTTGAGCCAAACTCGTTTGTTCATGGAAAAGCACTACGTAGCGATGAATGCGACCATTAGTCAACAGTTGGCTACCAGTAAATCAATGCAAATGTTGTTAACCATGATGCCGGCATGTGAGTATCAGCGCTGGGGGCTCAATCTTGAAGAAGCCGAGTTGGTCAAAAGCGTATTGGCAGAGATGAAGCCAATTAACACTGACACGATTAAATGGTTTGCTGCCTCTGGCAACAAAGACGAATGGGTGTTGAAAAACCAAGGTGAGGGCGGTGGTCACTGTATCTTTGGTGAAGATATAGCGAAACAACTGAGTCGACTGCCACAAGAGCAATACAGCGCTTGGGCTTTAATGCAGCGTTTGTATCCGCATGAAAGAGAAATACCGACGATTGCAGTGCGTGATGCAAAGCAGAGCGTGGTGACGGACCTTGTGAGTGAAATTGGTTTATTCACGGCGCACTATCAAGGTGAACCTGTAACGCAATTGGATGGCTACGCTGGTTATTTGATTCGCAGTAAACCAGCCAGTGAAAACGAAGGTGGCATCCACAGCGGTAAAGGCATCTTAGATTCTTTAGTGCTGGTGGATTAAAAAGAAACACTCTCCATGAGTAAAACGTGGAGAGTGTTTGTGGATTAGTCGGTTACATGTGGCCCATACCGTGGAACATCCCACCGAAAAGCGCACCCAAGATACTGAAAATAATACCTAAGATGATCATCGCAGGGATTGAAGCGATAGCGAACTTGACCATAAAGATCACCATCGACATAAATGGCATCTTAATATCAACAACCGTCACTTCTTGTTTTGTATTTTCATCAGACACGAGCGTTCTCCTAAATTTGCATTCTGAATATGCAGTCAGTTTATTACACTCAAACTTAAGAAAACGTTGAGCTGCGTTGCGCTTTTCCCTTTATGGGATAGCAACTGATTAATCTGAGAAATACGGCACGCTATGAATCGCTATCACAAGCGGGTAAAGCCTCTCAACCAAGCGCTGGGTAATCTGTATAGCCGTGTTCACTGCCACCAAATAGTGTCGAGCTATCCAGTTCTGCCAGAGGTTGTTGGGACTGTAAGCGCGCAACCAAATCTGGGTTAGACACAAATGGGCGTCCAAACGCGACTAAATCCGCATAACTTTTCTCAAGTACCTCGTCAGCACGCTCTTGGGTGTAACTGCCAGCGACGATAATCGTGTTGGTGAAGTATTCGCGCAGTTCGGTGCGGAAGCTTTCTGGAATCACTGGTGCGTCGTCCCAATCCGCTTCAGACAGGTGCAAGTACGCAATATCACGAGCTTGAAGTTGTTTCGATGCATCAAGGATGGTTGGCACAATGTCTGGGCAGTTCATGTCCTTGAAAGTGATGAAAGGTGCGAGTCGTACACCCACTTTGTTGGCACCAATGGCTTCGCTCACCGCATCGACCACTTCTAACAAAAAGCGAAGTCGGTTTTTGCGAGTTCCGCCGTAGTTGTCGGTTCTGTGGTTTGAATTGGTACGTAGGAACTGGTCAATCAGGTAACCATTACCGCCGTGGATTTCGACGCCATCGAAGCCTGCTTCAATCGCACGTTTCGCGGCATGGGCGAAATCACTCACTACGCGGTCAATATCGGCTTGAGTCATCGCTCGTGGCTCTACACAATCGACCATGTTGCCATTGCCTTGCTCGTCGGCAATCCACACTTGGGTTTCTACGGGTTTTAGTGCTGATGGGGCAATAGGCTGTTCGCCTTTTTGGAATGTTGGGTGTGATACACGACCAACATGCCACAACTGACAAAACATCGCTGCGCCTTGCTCTTTTGCTGCTTGAGTGACGGTTTTCCAGCCTGCCACTTGTTCATCAGTGTAGACGCCTGGTGTGAACGAGTAACCTTGCGAATCATCTGAAATCTGGGTGGCTTCAGAGATGATTAAGCCTGCGGTTGCACGCTGCTTGTAGTAAGTCGCCATCATTTGGTTTGGAATATTTCCCGGTTGGCTAGTGCGCGCTCGGGTCATTGGTGCCATGACTACGCGGTTTTGTAGAGTTAGTTGTTTCAGCTGTGCTGGTTCAAATAGCTTGCTCATGATTGGTTCCTTACTTAAGTAGTGGTACTTGGGTTTTGTTGCTTACCGATTCCATCCAATCTTTCACGGCGTTGTCCCATTGGATTTCTGCGGCGCTGAAGAACCCGCGCAAAATAGAAAATAGGATCGCTTCGTCTACCAAAGTCACATGCTGATAAGAGTCTAGGTTCAACACACTTTTCGCACGTTCGATGAGCGCTTCTACCTCTTTGGCAATGTTTGGTGTGTCTTGCAGAAGTGCGTCAAAATTGAGTGCGTCAGTTTCCTTTTTCGCGCGCCAAGCGAGCTGTGCAGACTGAGTGGCAAACTCTGGTAAATCCATGTTTGACCAACGTGGGTAACCCACCTTCTGCAGTGGAAGAAACGCGATTTTTTGCCAATCTAGCGCTTGTTGAGATGGGTGACTTGTTTCACTTGATGTAGCCAGTTCAAGGAAGTAAGCGATGATATCTAGGCTTTCTGCCATCGCTTCACCGTTGTCTTTGATAAGAAGTGGTACTTGTTTGGTTCCAATCAGGTCTGTTGTGGTTTTGTCGTCGTCATAAGCAATATTGATGACATCGAGTTGGATATTCAGCATGCCAGCAACATAGCGGACGCGAGCACTGAATGGGCAATGTTCGTAAATGTAGAGTTTCATAGTATTTTCCTGGTGATTCGTATTGGGTAGCCCCGCTTGTTCGGGAGGCGTTAAGTCAGGGCTACCAGTAGGGATGAAATTAGTTGTTGAAGCTTGGTGTTAGCTCAGTTTGTTTGCTTTCTTTGCGGTTTGCCTTGGCGATGAATAGCAAACCAATTAGTGGAACAATGATGGCTGCGTAAGGGAGCATGCCAGCGCCCATTTGGCTATCGAGCACCATGCCGCCTAAGAAGCCGCCAAAGGCATTGGCTAAGTTGAACGCAGAGATGTTTGCCGTCGCCGCTAGCTCTTGACCTTCACCACCGTGGTTCATTACTCGAAGCTGCATTGCTGGCACGTTAGCGAATGACGCAATACCAAATACAAAGGCGGTGGCAATAAACAGAACTTTGCTGTCGACAGTTAGGCCGACCAGTACCAGTGACACAATCATCGCGATAGCCCAGAACATGGACGCTTTTTGTAGGTTTTTATCCGATGAGCGACCACCCATGGTGTTGCCGACAATCAGACCGACACCAACGATAACCAAAATCCAAGTCACGTCACTTTCACCAAAGCCAGTGATGTGCATGGCGATAGGGGCGATGTAGCCATACAAAGTCATAAACCCCGACCAAGCAAATACGGTGATCGCAAGGCTGATAAGTAGCATTGGGTTTTTGAACGCAGCCAATTGCGCTTTGACATCTTTTGCTTCCCCATGACCAGTCGATTTGATCACTGAAGTGATAAAGAACAGAGCCACTAAACCAAAAGCGGCAACGGTTAAGAAAGTGGTGTGCCAGCCGAATTGCAAGCCAATCCAAGTACCGCCAGGCACACCTAAAACGTTAGCCAGTGTGAGGCCTGCGAACATCTGTCCGACCGCACGACCTGCCATTTTTTCTGAAACCAAATTGGTCGCCACCACGGCTCCGATGCCGTAGAAAGGACCTTGAACCAAACCTGTGATCACTCGGCTGACCATCAACACAAAGTAGTTCGGTGCGAAAGCGGACAATACGTTGCCGAGAATAAACAGCACCATCAGCCCAGCCAGTACGGCTTTCTTGTTAAAGCGTGCCAAGTAAATCGTAAGTAGCGGGCCGCCAAACACAATGGCAAGCGCGTAGGCACTGATTAGATAACCCGCTTGCCCTTCCGTGATGGACAAAGAGTTGGCGACTTGAGGAAGGATTCCTGCAATAACAAATTCCGCGGTACCGATAGCAAAAGCTGCAAGCGTTAAGATCCATACCTGCAGCGGCATTTTTTCTTTATTCATGGGGGAGTCTCTTTTTTTATTTCGTTTGAACCCATTGGTGCCATGCTTCTTTATTGCTCTGGCACCTTGTTTTTATTTGCGGTTAGCTGAACGTGTGTTGTTAGCCAAGCAGTGCGCCACCATCAACATCAATCACGGCGCCAGTCATGTAGCTGTTTTCAATCAGAAGTAAGTAAGCTTTTGCAACGTCACTGGCTTCACCAACTTTGCCTACGGGCAAGCTATTTTGTGAGCGTCTGAACATGGCATTTCTGTCGTCTTCGTTCATGCCTTGATACGCCTCAGTTTTAGTCAAACCAGGGCTGACCGCATTCACTCGGATAGGAGCCAACTCTTTCGCTAGCACTTTTGTGGTCGCTTCAATGGCCGCGTTGATGGCAGTTTTGACGTAGGTGTTAGCAACAACTTTGCGCGATAACATGCCAGACGTTAGCGTAATTGAGCCGCCTTTCTTGATGTAGCGTGCGCCATGTTTCGCCGCGTTGATTGCGCCCCAAAATTTGGTATCGAACGCGTATTTTGCTTGGGAAACTTCTACATCCACCACTTTGCCTGCCGGAGCATAAGAGCCTGCTGTGACGATCAGGTGGTCAAAAGCACCAATGGTTTCGAAGTAGTGGTAAACCGACTGTTCATCGCTGATGTCTAACCCTGTTTTGCGGCTTGCGACGTGGACAATCGCATTGTCGCTTGCAAGTTGTTGGCTAAGTTCAGCACCAATACCTGATGTGCCACCTAGTACGACGTAAACAGTTTTTTCTGTTTTCATGATTTGTTTCTCCAATTCTTGTTTCGTTGAAGCCAGTATATTGATTGGAAGAAATTTGATAATTGGGTAATATTTGAATTGATTATTCAGTTCAGTCGAATAATGAGGTTTTAGGAGGGAATGTGGACAAGTTTTCGGATATGACGCTGTTTGTCAGCATAGTGAAGAACCAAGGGCTGGCGGCGGCTGGTAGAGAGCTCGGCTTATCGCCAGCAACAGTGACGGCAAGATTGCAGTCGCTGGAAGACCGTTATGGGGTGAAATTACTTAATCGCAGTACAAGGCATATCTCACTGACGGATTCTGGCGCTATGTACCATCAGGCATGCTTGGAAATCATCGACAGCGTTAAAGAGACGGAGAACTTACTCCAAACTGGCACCAAAGAAGTGCGCGGCACACTTAAAATCTCGGCTCCTCGTGATATTGGAAAGCAATACATTTCGCCAATACTGTCGGAATTTAGTCAGCTCTATCCCGATGTGATTCCTTATCTGTATTTGAACGATAACTTATCCAACTTAGCTGAGTCCGGTTTGGACATCGTTATCCGATATGGGGAGCTAGCCGACAGCAACCTTATCTCTCGCAAATTGGCGTCCAGTCGCCGAGTGCTTTGCGCTTCTCCTCAGTATTTGGCAAAGAAAGGCACGCCGATCACGCCACAAGATTTAGCACAGCACGATTGTTTAGCCATGGTTCGCAGCAATGAAGAGTTGAAAACATGGCACTTTCAAGATGAAGAGCAGCACAATGTAGTTACTGTCGTACCGAAGCGTTTTTCTGATGATGGCGAAGTGATTCGTCAATGGGCGTTAGATGGGGCAGGTATTGCGTTGAAATCGATTCTTGATGTACAAGAGGACATCAAACAGCAGCGTTTAGTGACGGTGTTAAATGGCTATATGAAGAACTTCAACGCATCAACTTCTTCCGCAGGTGCAGATTTGAATGTGATTTACCTGAGTCGCCAATATCAACCCAAGCGACTTCGTTTGTTTTTGGACTTCTTGATTGAGCGTTTTCACACTCAATTTCAATAAGGCGAACGTTTCGATGTGTCGCATGAAAAGGTTGCATCGTACAGAGGTTGGGGATTAGTAACACCGCGCTTTTAAGGATATTGGCATCAAGCGCGGTGTGTCTGAGTTAGCTAAAAACAGGTCTGAAGAAGCTGCGTTCGTAACTCAATACACAGTCGGTCTCTTCCGCGAATTTAAAGGCTTGGATGCACTCTTCATCGTTGAGTGAGTTTTCTCGGTATTCCTCATACGCCGCGAGGCTTGGGAATGTAAATAATGCCAGTGCAATATTGTTGGCGCCTTCAGATGGAAGATAGTAGCCGTTGTGTTGTCCGCCAAATTTTTCTACTAACGGAATCCACATTTTTGCGTATTCTTCAAACTCCTTGGTCTTTTTGGCATCAATGACATAACGAACGTAGCAAGTGATCATAAAGATAAAGTCCTTCTTATTTAGTTTATGTTGAGGTTACTTGAGTACAAGTTTTAGGTTTGGCCAAATTGTTAGCCAATTTTTCTTAGTTAATCGTTGTCGAAATAAAACCAATGGTCGTTCTGGATTCCAAGTAAGGTAACCAGAAAACAAAGACTCAAATCCGAACGCTGAGATGCACTCTATCTGGTTCTTTTCGTTCAGTCTTGCAGCAACAGCCGTCTCTTTTTCTGGCCAGTAACTCATCGCATCCAAGGTACTTTGGTAAGGTATATCACCATTCCTTAGGTGCATGTTTGCTTGATTGCGAACTTGCCAGTTGAGCTCTGGCATCATTGCAGCTAACTGGGCTTCATAAATAAACGCTGCCTTGTCATCTGTTTCATTTGGGTCGAAGTAGACAATATCAAGGTCATTAAGTGGGGTTGGCTGCGGTTTGTGATGAAGATGGTCCCAAACTAGATTTCGAACAAAGCCGGCAGCAATGTAGCAATCTGGTAAAGCCAGTGAACGAACGCACTTCATAACCCTCATACGCTCAGGGTCGGCGAGCAATAAGTTAACAAGACCTTCCATGTTAATCCTTAGGATTTGGCTAGTGGCAGTTCAATGCCCAATTCTTCGCGTTTCCGCTTACTCAAGCCAAGTGCAACTAATCGATAAGATTCTGATAAATAGTACTTTAGCTCTTCGTCTAGGCGTCCAGAGGTTTCCGTTTGCTGAATCCACTTCATACCTCGGTTTGCGAAATAAGGGGCAGGAATATAGCCTTCATAATCACTTAAAAAATCGAAGTTTAAAGGGGAAGTCTTAAACGTAAATGCAGGCTGCTTGTCTTTACTCCAGCCACCAATAGCAAACACCTTTCCGCCTACTTTCCAAACGTGCGCGTCGCCCCATTGAACAATATGGGAAGTGGCAGCGAATGAGCCACAGAACTGATTAAATTCATCGTATGTCATCGTTACACCTCGTCCATTTTCAACTTAAACTCTGTGCCAGTTTCGTTATTCTTTCGATCAAAGCTAAGTGAGATTCCGAGGTCTCTCGTCGGTGACGATAAATTCCTACCGTTCCCGGTTTAGCTTTTTTTTCCATAGTTAGTTTCTGCAAACCGAACGACTCCAAATAATCACTCAGATGGCTGGTATAGGACATTACAGCAACGCTGTCTTTAAGGGTATCAATGCTGGCAAGTAATGAGTCAATTTCGTACGTCGGTCTATCATCCAGTTGCTGGCGTTCTCTTTCATTTTGCTTTGGAATGGGATTATCAATGACGTGATTGAACTTTTTTGCGTCATAAGTTACTGAGAGCGCTGGGTATTCGTGCAGCATTCGCTCTGTGACGACTTGACTGAGAAGAGGGTGGCTTGGTGAAACAAAGAAGTCATCAGCGGTTTGAAACAAAGGGATAAACGTGACATCACATTTTTCTGATAGGCCAACGATCTCATGCCCAATAAAGAATTCGATTTGCTCGTTGATTAACGAATCCATCAAAGCGAGGTGATTGCCAAACTCTACGTGAGTAGATGCGGAGGGAGATTGAGCAAGGTGCTCGTCGAGTGCGCGTTTGGCAAACAAAGGCCACCACGCATCGCCCGTTCCCATTTTAATTTTGCCTACTTGGTATTGTTTTCGTTCACCAATGCTTTGCATCATCTGGTTGTACTCGTGCTGCATTGCATTGCTATGACGATAGAGGATGCGCCCATACTCGGTTAGCTCCATACCGTTTGCGTGTCGTTCAAATAACATGACACCAAGGTTGTCTTCTAGCTTTTTCAAGTTGTGGGTGACCGTAGGTTGGCTTAACCCTGCTAACCTTGCAGCTGCACTGATGCTTTTGCAGCGAGCTACAAGTAAAAACTGCTGAAGTGATTTATCCATACGCGTTACCCATAGTTTAAGTGGGAGTATTTTGCACAATAATATTTATAAATCACAAATTTAAAACCTCATTTATTCGAAGATAAATGCCTTTCGTAGATCTCAGTCACGTTCGGTTTAGTGGATATAGATGTTATCTATATCTGTTTGTGGTTCGCCTATTTTCCGTTGAACCAATGGTTTCTTAGACTATCGCCCAAAATAACAATCTAAGGGATAACTATGAAACCAAGTATTATTGCGCTTGCTGTCGCGTCATGTATCGGTTTATCGGGCTGCGGTTCCGATTCAGATAGTCCGGAAGTAGTGGACAAACCAATTATTTCTGCTGACCTGTACTTACGTGGCTTAAACGGCGATTGGGGAACCGCCGAACACGCTAAGCTTAACTATTTAGGCAACAATGAATATGAGACGGTTCTGCGCGTCGCTCGTGGTAGTAACCAATTCAAGATTGCCGATCCGGGTTGGCAAATTGAATACACACACTTTTCAGATCCTGCGGTATTTGACCAGCCTCAAGACTATCTGCCTAAGCCAGAGACGAATGAAGCGTGCATGAACAATGACTGTAACTCGGAAATTACGTTCGCTGATAAAGGGTACTACAAGTTCTCAGTGAACTTTGCCAATGAAAGTAGCGCAACGATGACGGTCACCAAAGCGACGCAGGCCGAAGCCGAGAAGTACTATTCTGATGCTATTATTGATCCAGCCATGGTGCACGAAGGTCACCAAGTAAAAGAAGTCAAACTCTTCGCTAATTACGACGGTAGTAATGAAACGGTGACTTTCTCAGTCAACGATCCAAAAGCGGCACAACGTGAGTTTGGTATATCAACGACAACTGAGTTACGAGATGCTCTCGATCAAGGTATGGTGATTACCGAGCAGGATGGCCCACGAGTTGTGTCTGGTGACACTGCGTTTGACGCGTTGTTTGCGCTAACTCTTAAAGAGCTCGACCAGCTCGCTGTCTCTGAGATCAAAGATGGCAACTATAACTACAACAAGCCAATTAAAGCAGAAGTGTTCGAAACAGGCGCTAAATGGCACTATGTTTGGACACGTGATCTTGCCTATGCGGCTGATTTGTCTTTGGCATTGATGAACCCTACTCGTGTTGAAAATGGTTTGGAATTCAAATTATCTGCGTTCCGTGATTCAACCGATAAACAATATGACGGTGAGCAAATCGTCCAAGATACAGGCACTGGTGGCAGTTGGCCGATCAGTACCGACCGAACAACTTGGGCGCTAGGGGCAGAACGTTTACTGTCGGCACTTGATGGGGAAGACTACAACCAGTTTGCAGAGCGCGCCTACAATGCGGTTAGCAATACACTAGAAGCAGATCGATTAGCAGCGTTTGATCAAGACTCAGGTTTATACACTGGCGAACAGTCTTTCTTGGATTGGCGTGAACAGACATATTCTACTTGGACGCCAGATGATGTTAATGCGATTGGTAGTAGCAAGGCGCTATCAACAAACGTTGTTCACTATCGAGCAATGCGCTTAGCAGCGAAGTTGGCAGAGCAGTTTGACTCTAAAAATGCCGTCAAATATACCGATTGGGCGAATCAGTTGAAGCAATCAATCAATACGCACTTTTGGAATGAGAACCGCGGTATGTACGTCAGCTACCTGTTTGACAACGGGCAGGATATTGCCGTCGATAAATATGACATGCTAGGTGAAGCGCTTGCAATTATAAGTGGCATTGCCAGTGATGCTCAGGCGAAACAAATTATGGAAAACTATCCTCATAGTGAGTTTGGTGTGCCAGTTTATTTCCCTCAACAGCCAGGTGTTCCTGTTTATCACAACCGCGCGATTTGGCCATTTGTCACCGCATATAGCTTACGCGCTGCACATCATACTCAAAACGTGGCAGCGGCTAACAATGCGATTCAATCCCTAGTTCGTGGTACCGCAACGAACCTGTCAAATATGGAAAATTTGGAGTGGTTGTCTGGTAAATCGTTCATTATTCACAGTGATCATGGTGCAGATGCTTCTCTTGATGGCCCAGTAATTAACTCCCAGCGCCAGCTATGGTCGGTAGGTGGTTACCTCAATATGGTAGTCGAAACTATCTTTGGTATTCACACTGAAACAGGACAATTGGAAGTTAAACCGTTCATTACAGGATGGGTTCGCAATCAACTTTTTGCTCAATCAGATCAGATTACATTGGAGAACTTTAGCTTCAAGGGTAAAAATTACTCTGTGACGATTCACCTGCCAGAAGCACAAGGCGAGTCAAACGGTTACTATCCAGTGGAAGAGGTAACGGTTGATGATAATGGTCACTACCAAGTCACCTTGGGTAGTCTTGTCGCTGACGATAGCAGTATAAAAGTGGTGGATGGCGTTAAACCTTACACAACAGAAAGCGCAAAAGTATTTTCTCCAAAAGAGCCTAAGCTCGATGTCGCTCGCGCTAACAATAATGTGACGATTGGTGTAACCAGTGACTACAACATCAACTTGTACCGCAATGGTCAACTGATCCAAAGCAATGTTAATGGAAAAGAGTACAGCGATACCTTAAGCGGCTTTGCGTGTTATTTGGCTGAGAGTATTAATGAACAAGGCTTCCGTTCTAACCCAAGTGAGCCTGTTTGTGTTGGGGAAGATATTCGCGTAAAACTCGAGGGTGAGTACCAACCGTTAAAAGACGATGTATCGGTAGTCACTGTGAGCAAAGATAGTGGTGATGTAAATGGTCTGAGTGCTTTCACCGTTCCTACTAACGGGCGATACCAGCTGGCGGCGTGGTATAACAATAACCTAGGCCAACTAAATACCGGTATTACTAACGCAGTGAAAGAGCTCGAAGTTCTCGACGAATCTGGTCAGTCAGTTGGTAAAGGTTATATTCAAATGGGCCATATTGGTGAGAACAAAGGTATGCGTTACTCAACACCGATTGAAGTCTCTCTAGAACAAGGCAAATCATACCGACTGGTTCTCAAAGACCATTTCAATATGAGTTACTTGAAATCTAATGAAACCTACATTTACTCAGGTGGCGTAGATGGCGAGATGAATGAAGCGCAGATTGCTAATATCCGCATCACGCCGCTTCAATAACGTGAATTGAAGTTCTAAGAAAAAGCCGCTGAGATGATCAGCGGCTTTCTATTTAAGTAACCACTGGATGTTCGTTTTAACGTGAATGTTCAGAAAAGTGCTTACCAGCGCTTGGATTCCGACATGCTGGTGGAGAGGTGGTCGATAAAGGCTCTTAATAACGGTGTGACTTGTTTACGTGTGCCATAGATGGCATGAACGCCTAACGTTTTTGGGTGCCATTCCGGTAACAGTTGAATCAACTTACCATCTGTGAGCATATCCTTCACAGTTGGGAAAGGCTGTAAGCTGATTCCGTTACCATTTAAAGCGGCAGCAAGCAGTACTTCCGGGGTATTCGCGCTGATATTGCCTTTGATGGAGACTGATTCATCACCGTTTGGCCCAGAGAATATCCACTCAGAACGACCAAAATAGCTAAAGGACAGACAATTGTGGTGTCCTAGGTCTTGGGCGTTTAACGGTGCGCCTTTTTGTTCGATATATTTGGGGGACGCACATATCACCGAGCGGCATTCACCTAATTGCTTTGCTACGACATTAGCAGGTAACTCATTGGTGATGCGTATGGCAAGATCAATGCGTGATTCCACGAGGTTTACGGTTTCATCTGTCGACACAATATCAATCGCCACATCAGGCCATTGTTCAACAAAGCTTGTGATTGCATCAATGAGGAAGCTACTCACAATGGAATAGCTTGCGGTAATACGCAATTGACCATTTAGATTCACTCGATTTTGGTTTCGGATTCCGCTTAGGGATTCTTCAAGTGCAAGTAGCTCTCGTGCAATCTCAAGCGTCTCTTTCCCTGCACTGGTTAAGCTGAGGCTTCGAGTTGTGCGGTGGAGTAAACGAGTATCCATCCACTTTTCGAGCTCACCTAAATAACGTGTCACTTTAGTTCGCGAAAGATCGAGATGCTCAGCGGCAGCGCTTAAGCTTCCTCGCTCTACGATCGTGACAAAGACGTTCATTGCCTCAAGTCTGTCCATTCTGTTGCTTCACCTTAAGAAAATCGCCGTCACAGTATATGTCCGGATTTTGCAACAGTGAAAGTTAATTTGCTGTCTATTTCATCTAAAACCAATCAAATAAGATGGCCTCAACACTAAACGAGCCGCATGAGTTGGTTCTCTAATACGGAATAAGATGATGAATAAGCGTTCAATTACTCTACTGATCACAGCACTAGTGGCATCGAACTATGTGTCGGCTGCGGACTTAACGATTACCCACTACAACCCCGGTGAAAATGCGATCTTTCCTGCAAGCTCTGTGTTTGTTTCTGGTGAAAAAGAGCTGATGTTGTTTGACGCACAATTTAGCGTCAAAGACGGAAAAAAATTGGTGGAACAGATTAAAAAGAGTGGCAAAGAGCTGTCGATGATTTACATCAGCAGCGGTGACCCAGATTATTATTTTGGCTTAGAGCCTATTGTTGCGGCCTTCCCTGATGTCAAAGTGGTCGCGAGCGAAGCGGTTGTTAAACATATCGAACGAACAAAAGACGCGAAACTGGCGTACTGGGGACCTATTTTGGAAGAGGGGGCACCATCAAAAATTGTTGTGCCTACTGTACTCAATGACACGACTTTGACGCTTGAAGGTAAGCGCATTGAAGTAAAAGAAATCAATACTCATGATGCTTACCTTTGGGTGCCTTCGGAGAAGACGGTATTTGGTGGGGTATCGGTTTACAGTGGCGTTCATGTTTGGATGGCGGACACTCAGTCGAAACAAGAGCGTGCTCAATGGTCCCAATCGCTGGAGCGCATGAAAGCACTGAAACCAAAAAACGTCATTCCGGGACACTACCTAGGTGATATGCCGAAAGGTGTGGAAGGTATTCAATTCACCATGAACTACATTGCAGACATTGAGCAGACGTTAGAAAAATTAAGTAAGCCATCATCAAGCGAGATTTCGGCAGCGATGAAGGCTAAGTACCCGCAGTTTGCTGCCACAGAAGGCGATCTAGAATTGGGCGCGAAAGTGCTAAGTGGTGAAATGGAGTGGCATTAATCTAAGTCTGTTATTCACCATACTACCCAAAAAAAGCAGCCCCTCATTGTGAGGAGCTGTTTTTTATTATTTTGCAGTTTGCGGACGTGGCTTGCGACGTTGTCCTGATGGCTTGTTGCTTGACGGTTTACCATTTGAAGGCTTTGCACCCGCAGGTTTGCCGTTGTTAGGCTTGCGGTTTCCTGATGGTTTACCACCGTTATCATTTTTGTTTGCGCCTGATTTGTTCGTATTAGGCTGTTTGGTATTCGGCTTGTTACCGCTTGGCTTGTCGTTTGTGCGAGCTTGACCATCACGGTTGCCTTTTGGCTTACCAGCGCCACCTTTGCCAGATTTGTTTTCGCCTTTACCGTTTTTGTTGTCACTGTTGAAACGACACTTTGGTTTGTTGTTACCGCCGCTGTTTTTCTTCTCAGCAGTTTGGCCGTTTTCACCTTCTGCTTTTGGCTTCTTAGGCTTTTTCGGTTTCTTTGGCTTGATAGGGCGGGTATCAAGCTTCGATTCCGGCAATACGTTAGTTGGTGCGTAGCCTTCTAGCTCTTTACGAGGAAGCAGCTGTTGAATCAAACGTTCAATCGCAAACAGCTCTGATGCTTCAAGTGCGCACACTAGAGAAATCGCTTTACCCACTTCACCAGCACGACCAGTACGACCGATACGGTGAACGTAGTCTTCAGCTACTTTTGGCAGCTCAAAGTTAACCACTTGAGGAAGCTGAGGAATGTCGATACCGCGCGCAGCGATGTCTGTTGCGACTAATACGCGAACTTCGCCAGATTTAAAGTCAGCTAGAGCTTTAGTACGTGCGCCTTGGCTCTTATTGCCGTGAATTGCAGCTGCTGTAATCTTTTGGTCGATTAGGAACTTGGCTAAGCGGTTTGCGCCATGCTTGGTTTTGGTAAATACCAATACTTGTTTCCAATCGCCATCTTTGATCAGCTTGACCAGCATTGGTGCTTTCTTCTTCACGTCTGCTGGGTAGATGCATTGTTCTACGGTGCGTGCTGTCGAGTTTGCTGGGTTAACTGAAATCTCAACAGGGTTGTTGACCAGACCTTTCGCAAGCTCACGGATTTCGTTTGAGAATGTCGCAGAGAACAATAGGTTTTGACGTTGCTTCGGTAGCAATTCAAGAATCTTGCGAATGTCGCGAATGAAACCCATGTCAAGCATGCGGTCTGCTTCGTCCAGTACTAGCATTTCTAGTTGGTCGAACTTCACTGCATTTTGGTTGTATAGGTCCATTAGGCGGCCTGGTGTTGCAACCAATACGTCTGCACCTTTACGCAGGCGAAGCATTTGTGGGTTGATCTTCACACCACCAAATACCACTGCACTCGTTAGAGGTAGGTGACGGCTGTACATGAATACGTTTTCTTGTACCTGGGCAGCAAGCTCACGAGTTGGTGTCAGCACCAATGCGCGGATGTGGTTGCCGCGTACGCGTGGACCGTTTGACAGACGTTCAAGAATTGGCAGCGTAAAGCCCGCCGTTTTACCTGTACCAGTCTGTGCTGCTGCCATTACGTCTTTCCCTTCCAAAACAGCAGGAATTGCTTGAGCCTGAATCGGCGAAGGGGTGTCGTAGCCTTTTTCCTGAATAGCCTTAAGGATTGGAGCAGATAGACCTAACGAGGTAAAACCCATATGTATGATTCTCAATTGTCGAGTTTGATAACAAGGCGTCGATTTTATGCGCGACGCGAAAAGTGCGACATTCTGAGGCTTTTAGGCGTTAGCTTCAACTATTTCTGTCATGGATAATTTTTTGAAGCAGATCTCATTTCTCACGATAGCGTTAAAATGCAGTCTTTACCTCAAGTTTGCTTGAGGTTTTAGAGTGTTGAACAAGCAAAAGGAAAACTAAAACGATAACCCAAATTAACAAGGAACAACGTTATGAAAAGCTATGTTGAACACGCCAATATCTCTGTCGTAAATGCGCGCAAAACCATTGAATTTTTAACGACTGCTATTCCAGAGTGGACAATCCGTGGCAGCGGTAAGCTTGATGACTGGTTTGGACGTCCCATCGAATGGTTTCATGTCGGAGATGAGCATTCTTACATCGCGATCTCCGATGGTGGAGATGGCGATGCTGGGCATTGGACTACACATTTTACTGGCATGAAGCACCTCGGCATCGTCGTTCCTGATGTTGATGCGCTCGTCGCTCGATTAAAAGAAGTGGGTTATGAGCTTGACCACTGGGGGGCCGATCACCCATTTCGTAAAAACGTCTATTACTTGGAAGATCATGGGATGCAGTTTGAGTTTGTCGAGTATTTATCTGATATATATAACGAGCGAAACGATTACGCTTTGTGATTGAAAAATAAAAGTTAATAGATTGGTTGCTACTTGTGTGAGGTAAAGTTATTAATATTGATAATTCCGTCTTAACTATGAGACGGGGTTGTATGATTAAATGCTGATCATCAAGGATGTGCTTTTAAAAATATAGTGGTTATTAAAGGAATTATATACCAAGTTAATAATAAATTCAGCTTATTAATAAAGGTTCCTCAATGCTTTTTCGTAGTCATATTAACTTAAAATATACATTAAAATTCCTATCAATGTGGTTTGGTTTCATTCCTCTCGTCATTAATTGAACCATAAGGCTATCAGTGCGAAATATCTGCTCTGTGGCCCTTTATTTGACACTTTAAAAATTAACTTCTGTTGTGCCTGATTATGTTATTTCAGGTTCCCAGCATTTCACACGTTTCCGTCGATTAAATAATAGTAACTTTCTATATTTTAAATGACTGGAGCGTTAAAATATTTGTGTGAGTAATTAGTATGTTAATTGGGAATGAAACGTTCTATTGGATTGGCGATAAACCAACAGAATATGAACTTGAAAATGTTATATATATTAATGATGTAGAATCGCTTCCGTTTGGAATGGGAGGCATGTTTTGTATAAATGTGTTGGAACCAAAGCAAGTTGATGGAATTCTTAACGCTTTTTACCAAAATGCAGGACGATGGAGTTGGTCTGTCTATACAACGATTGAAACGCCTTATTCTCGAAGTGTTAGTGATGGCATTTTTGATATGGCGACTTCTTTAAAAGCATGGCAAAGCTCGCGAAGTCGCCTTGAATCGGTATCTCAGGTGACGTCGTTAGATCCGCTGATTGGCTGGCTTGGCATAAATAGAAACCGCAGATTAACGGCGATGAAAAGCCTTGAATCATCTTCAATTTATACGTATCCACTGATAGAAGCGTTTTACCCTGACATTTACTCAACCTATCGCTACGTGTTGTCCGAGAAAGCACGAGATATTTTAGAAAGTGAACAACTGATGGATCGTATTCGTGTCTGTACGCATTGCAATAGCGGCCACTTGAATTACGTTGAAGTTTGCCCTCAATGCAGCAGTATCGACATTGAGTCTCAGAGTTCGCTCCATTGCTTTACTTGTGGTCACGTTGGTGAGCAGCAGTCATTTCAACGCCGCGGTAAGTTGGAATGCCCAAAGTGTTTAACTCAACTAAGACACATTGGTGTGGACTATGACCGCCCTCTAGAGAATCACGTTTGTAATCAGTGCTCTAATCTTTTTGTTGAAGCAGCAACGATGAGCCAATGCTTGAGTTGTGATGAGAAGATGAAGGTTGATGATCTTATTGTGCGCAAGCTGTACCAATACCGTTTAGGTGAAGCAGGAGAATACATATTCCAGCACGGAAAGTCCTCTCAAGCTCCTGAGCTCTCAATCAAAGGTAAGGTTGAGAACAGTTTCTTCCAGAACTTACTCGCGTGGCTAAATAAAGTCGCTATGCGCCACAAAGAGCATCACCTACTTTTGGGGTTACACCTTCCCTCGTTAGATGAGTACGGAAAGCAGCACGGTGACGCCAAGCTTTTCTCCTTGATTGATCAACTGACTAAGCGTCTTAGTGAGATATTCAGAGATACGGATATCTGCTGCCAATTTAAGCAAGATGTGCTGCTGGTGCTCATGCCGAATACCGAAACGTCTAGCTTATCGGTATTGCAGAACAAACTCTCGGCACTGGGCAGCCAAATTGAAGATGAAGAGTTTGAACTCAATGTCTTCTCATGGGCACTTCCTCAAGCAAGTATTGAAGATGGCGTAGCGGTATGGTTAGAAACACTGGTTGGTGATATTTATGCTGCAAGATAGTCTTGTTCTGCTTGATTATCTTCGCGGGATGCTGCTTCATAATGAAGAGCTGTGGCTACTGCTATTCCCCGTCATGATTATTATCGAACTGCCCTTGTATCTGTTGGTATTAACGGGCATTTTTCGATGGTCTTATAATCTGGAAGACGTTGAGTTGACGCAGTTTCCATCGATCAGTTTTGTCATTACTTGTTATGGCGAAGGGGATGCGATTGGAATCACCATCGACACTTTAGTTGAGCAAGTGTATCCGGGTCACATTGAAATTCTCGCCGTTGTAGATGGCGCGGTACAGAACCAAGATACTTACAAAGCCGCGTTGAACGGTGAACTACGTCACGCTGGAGTTCGTAACCGTAAAGTGCGTGTTATTCCGAAGTGGCAACGTGGCGGGCGAGTGTCGACTCTTAACGCCGGTTTATCCGTTGCTCAAGGCGAGATCGTGATTAACGTCGATGGTGATACCTCCTTTGATAACGACATGGTGTTCACCATGATGAAACAATTTACATCGAAAGATGTGATTGCAAGTGGAGGAGCGCTACGGGTTAGAAATCATGACGCCAATATTCTGACAAAAATGCAGTCCTTGGAATACATGTTGTCCATGCAAGCAGGCAAAACTGGAATGGCAAAATGGGGCGTATTAAATAATATTTCAGGTGCGTTTGGGGCTTTTAGAAAAAATTTACTCAAACAAGTGGGTGGCTGGGATACGCATACAGCAGAAGATTTGGATTTAACTATGCGTTTAAAACAATATAAGCGACGCTATCCAAACAATAAATTAGTTTTTGCCACACATGCGATTGGGCATACCGATGTTCCAGATACCTTAAAAGGGCTAGTTATGCAGCGTTTAAGGTGGGATGGTGATTTGCTTTTTCTATTTTTGCGTAAGCACAATGAAGGATTATCACCATCTCTTTTAGGGTGGGGCAATTTTCTATTTACTCTCGCTTATGGTGTGGTTCAAAACGTCTTATTACCTTTGTTAGTTGTTATTTTTACTGTGTATATGCTTATAGCGTATCCGCTTAAATTTGTTTTAGCGTTAATGCTGTTGCTGTACTTAACGTATTTATTTCTCTCTCTAATCATATTTATTGTTTATATCGGGCTAGTGTCTGAGAGAAGAAAAGAAGACTTAAAATTTACGAAATGGCTATTTCTATACCCCGTTTATCAGTTTTTCATGCGCCTAATAACGGCGTTTTCGATGGTAAATGAGGTAGTAAGACGCAGTCACGAAGAATCTAGCATGGCACCTTGGTGGGTATTGAAACGAGGCAAAAAGTTTTAGTATGAAAGTTAACTTTCACTTAGATAAAAAGAACAAGCCACAATCTGAGAGTGGCATGAAAGTCGTCTACGGTCAGGCGAAGCGTGGTGGTTATCGACTTCGTTGGTATCTGATTTTGGCAATTGTTATCAGCCCGCTGTTATTTATGGCTTATTACTTGTTTAAGACGCAGATTTTAGTGACTGCGCCCGGTATCGTGACCTCTTATCCATTAACGATAACGGCGACTCAAGCCGCAATTGTTGGACCGATTTCGGCGAATGTCGGTGACGAGGTAGGCAAGGGGCAGTCTTTAATTCTATTGGCAGATAGTGCGTTAAACAAAGAAGTCGAGTTTTTACAAAAAGAGTTGGTTTCGTTGTCCAATAACAAGGTTCAAAGTACTGATGAGCTGTACCAGCAAGCGATAGCCAGTACCAAAACAAGCCTCGCTAAGGTGCAACAAATTCAGCAAAAGTACGACCAATTTAGAAAGAAAGGTCAGGTGTCAGAAGTGGATTACGCTGCGGTAGTTAACGTGAGCAATGCTATTGATAGCCAATTGAGCGACCAAGAAATAGCTTACATCAATGCCAAACGTGATAGAGAGCAATTGGCATTGGCGGGTCCGGTTGCACAACAGTATCGAGCGTTAATGCAAGAGCTTGTCGTAAAGCGTGCCCAACAAGAGAGCTTGACGTTTAGAGCACCGTTTAGTGGTCGAGTTTTGGATATTCATGTTCATGAAGGTCAGCGCGTTACAGAGAATGCACCATTATTGACGGTAGCTCAGAACGTAACGCCAGATATTACCGCGTTTCTAAACCCTAAGTATCTGGATTACAGCCAAAAAGGAACCAAAGCGAAGGTCATCTTCCCTGACGGAAAAAAGTTATCTGCGACAGTGTCAAGACCGGTTGAAGTGGTTAACAAGCTCCCCCAAGAGCTGCAAAGCCCGTTTGAAGGTCAACCAGCGTACCTGAAAGTCACATTATCTTTTGATGAACCCGTAGAGCAAACGAGATGGATTGAGGGTGTTGAAGTGGAAGTTCGTTTTTAATTTAATGAGTTGGATAAGTGAGAAAAGGGAGCAAATGCTCCCTTTTTTGATGAATATCGCGAATAGACTCAACGCTTCGCGTGATCCAAAAACGCTTGAGTCAGCGTTTGAAACAACGTATCAACACTTAGTTTTTGTTCTATATGGTCGAATAGGGGAGTATGAACGTCGCCACGAATATCATCGTTATGCCCGCAAAGGCGATTACATAGCTTTACTGGTTCAACGATTTTTTCTACGTCAGCATCTATGAGAATACAGGCTTGAGAGAGCACTACTTGTCCTCCGCCTTTTTTCAGTAAGACACGTTGTGCTGTCCCAACCACTTTTTTCCCATCAATATTTAAGTTGTATTCGCCATCACAATAGGAGTTTGGCGTAGCGTGCACATCAACTTTGACACCTAACTGTTTAAAAAACACGGCGAGTACGGAACATAAGTCGAGATACGCTTTTTTAATGTCGTAAGGTTGACCTTCAGGCCAGTGGTAGATGTGAGAGAGGTTTATGAGCCCCGGAACCTGTGGAACTGGTGCACCGCCGGTTTTACGTGAAAACAGCCTCCAACCTGAGTCTGCTAGATCTTGTGCTAGTTGCTCTGAAATTGTCCACTTCTTACCTGCTGGAAGCACTAGCGTAGGGCTTTTGACTTGCCACAACAGTAATACTTGAGAAAGTTGACCAGATTGAACAAGCTTGATTAACTCGTCTTCTTTGCTGAATACGTCAGCTACTTCTTTAGATTGGTAACGGATCAGTTTGTTTTTCGAAGTCAAATTCAGTCCCTCTTGCCGCTTACTCCTCTGTTTTACTCTAATTTGGTCAAAAAGCAAATCGCCTAGTTATTTATGTTTTCTATTAAATTATTAACTAAAACATAAACTTAATAAAAATCCATTTAATTAAGCTAAATTTTAATGATTTTATTTTGAGCGCAAGTGTTGCGTATGCAATGGTTGTTGTGTAATCTTTTTTTGTACCGTGAGTCCCAACAACATGAAAAGAGAAAATCGCTATGAAAAAGACACTCAGCTTTGCTCATCGAATCACCTCTATTAGTGCATACCTGCTCATCATGAGCTTTTTCACCAGTACAGTCGCGGTTGAGTTGTTTGGTGATCATCACGCAATTTTGGCGGTTAAAACTTATATCTCGTACGCGATTTGGGCAGTTGTCCCTCTTATGGCAGCAGCTGGCATAACCGGATCAAAGATGGCTCCGAATGTGAAAAAAGGACCTCTAGCGGCAAAGAAAAAGCGTATGCCTTTCGTTGCGATGAACGGCATCTTGATTTTGGTTCCGGCGGCGATTTATTTGCAGCATTTAGCCGCAAGTAATCAGTTTGATACGACCTTCTATGTTGTTCAGTTGGTTGAGTTGCTTGCTGGTTTCACGAACCTAACATTGATGACGCTGAACATTCGCGATGCGCGTGCATTAAAGAAGCCTAAGAAAGCTCCTAAACGAGCGGTTATGTAAAGCATAAAAATAATTTGTTGGTCATTGCCTAAACGATAAATAGAATCCGCAGACGATTTAATTCTAAGGCGATGAAATTATGAAAAAGTTAATGACAGGTGCAGCATTAGCAACGTTATTAACTGGTTGCGTGACGTTCCCAACCCAAGAGTCTGAGCAAGTTAAAGTGATTTGGGACGATGCAAGTGCAATTGCGAACTGTCGACACCTAGGCACCGTAATCGGCTCTGAGGGGCACTTCTATGATTACTGGTTGCATGCAGATAAAGATATGGTGTGGGGAACACTAAACCAAATGCGCATCAAAGCGGTAGAGCTAGGAGCCAATACTCTTTACTTGTATCAACCACTTGGCTTCTCAAGCTCAGTGACCATGTTCGCTAACGCGTATCAGTGTCAGAACTAAAAGAAAAGCAGACGTTAACGTCTGCTTTCACCGCTATAATTTCGAATGGGACTCAACTAGATTTGCTTCAGTACGTCTGCTAAGCGTGTCACCGCCACTTTCAATTCTTCTGGTGTTGCATTGGTGAAGTTAAGACGCAGTGCCGCTTTCACTTCAGACCCTTCTGGGTAGAAGACAGGGCTCGGTACAACGGCCACACCGTTAGCAAGCAGTGATTTTGCCAGCTCAAAGGTATCGCACTCTCGGATCTCTACCCAAACAAACATACCGCCATCAACAGGCTTAAGTACGCAACTTGCTGGGAGCTGTTTTTCTAGCTCTGCGTACATCACATCGTAGCGAGACTTGTACAGTTCACAAATGGTACTGATGTGGGTTTCGAAGTTGTCATGTTGAAGCAAGCCGTGCAGTAGGGCTTGCATCGGTACGCTTGAGTGCAGATCGGCACCTTGTTTGATTTTAATCAGCGGTTCTAGGTAGCTAACTTTACCCGTAACCACACCAATACGAAGACCTGGTGATGCAATCTTAGAGAATGAACGCAGTACGATAGAGTTCTGTGGGCAGAAATCAGAAACCAAAGGCAAAGCTTCACCAGAGAAACGCAGCTCGCGGTACGGTGCATCTTCGATGAAAGCTACATTGTATTGAATACAAAGCTCTGCAACCTTTTGACGTGTTTCTAGTGCCCAGCATACGCCTGTTGGGTTATGGAAATCTGGCACCGCATAGAACATCTTCGGCTTTTGCTCAGCGAAGCATTGCTCTAGTTCTTCAAGGTTTGGACCGAACTCAGTTTGAGAAACAGTCACGATGTTTGCTTGAACCAAGCCAAACACCTGCATTGCACCAAGGTAGCTTGGGGCTTCCATTACCACTTTGTCACCTGGGTTCACATAAGCACGCGCAATCAAATCCAAACCTTGCTGAGAGCCCGTAGTGATCATCGCCGTGTGTGTTTCAGGAAGCTTGAAGTAACCGTTTAGGAAGCTAAGTAGCGGTCCATAGCCTGCGGTTGAGCCGTATTGAAACACCTCTGGCATGTTGGCCAAGTTTTCAAGCGTCGGCTTCATTAAGTCGATTGGGAAGGTCTGCTCGTCTGGCAAACCGCCAGCAAGCGAGATTATGTTTTTATCGCTAGCGGCAGCGAGGATCTCTCGAATGTACGATGACTTTACTTGTTGTAGTGACTGTGCGATTTCCATGTGTTGTGTTTCTCGTATTTTTTAATTTTGGTTTTATTCAGAAGATAGTACATGGGATTTGCTAACTTAAGTGTGTCCATTTATGCTGTTAAACATGTCCATTTATGCTATTTCAATCAAACGCTAAATTATGAGTCAGCAACAGGTTTCCAGAATCAATGACGTACTGTTCTACATTCACCAAGACATTAGCAGAGAATTATCCGCTAAAGAGCTAGCGGATGTAGCAGCGTATTCTGAGCAGCATTTCCACCGTATTTTTAAAGATGTGGTGGGGGAGTCGATTCATCAATACATTCGTCGCACGCGAATGGAATACGCAGCAAACCAGTTGATGTTCGATACCAAATCGTCGGTATTAGAGATTGCCAATAAGTGCGGTTTTAGTTCGGTATCGTCATTCAGTCGTGCCTTTAAATCCACGTTTGATATGTCGCCCGGTGCTTGGCGCAAGCATGATTTGCATGTCGCGGAAAAGCCGTATCTCAAAGATCCTGAAGTCGCAGCGGGTTACCATCGAGTCGCGAAGCGTACCCTACCGGAGCCAAAGATTGTTGAAGTGCCCCAACGCTTTGCTGCTTATGTTCGTCATGAAGGCTACAACCGTTCTATTCGCAATGCTTGGCTGGTGTTAAAAGCGTGGGCCAATTCAGAGAACCGAGACTTCTCTACGCAATATGGTTTGCATCATTCCAATCCGGCTTGGGTTGAGTTGGACAAGTGTCGTTATGTGGCATGCATGGCCATTGATAAACCGCTTAAGTATCGCGGCGTAGTTAACCAGATGACCATCCCGGGTGGCTTACACGCGGTGTTCAGGTTGACTGGTGTGTATGGTGAGCTGCTGCCTCAAATCAGCATGGTGTTGGAGAAATGGTTGCCAAACTCGGGCTTTAAGCAACGCTCGACTCCTGCGTATGTGCATTATCATCAAAACCACTTTTTAAATCATGAAGAAGCGTTTGAACTAGATTTCTACTTGCCTATCAGTTTCTTCTAACAATTTCTTTTAAAAAACTTTGCTTCACGTTCAATGCTTTACTATTGTGTCAGATGAAAATGCCCGGCATTGACGTCGGACTTTATAGAATAAGTTGAAAATGAAATGAATATAGAACATCTCAAGCTTTTCGTTCGTTTGGCATCAACGCACAACATCAGCATGGCAGGACAAGAGCTTGGATTATCGCCAGCCGTTGCCAGTGCCCACATCAATAAGTTGGAAGAAGGGCTAGGCGTTCGCCTTGTGCACCGAACCACACGTAAGGTCTCATTAACGGAAGAAGGTCAGGCATTTTTGCCACACGCTGAAGAAGTGCTTGCAACGGTAGAAGCGGCGCGAGGTGCGGTAGGAGTTGGTCATAGCGCACCAACCGGCACGCTTCGAGTAACGGCTCCGGCATCGTTTGGGCGTTTGCATCTTGTGCCTGCGCTCAAAGGCTTTATGGCGGCTTACCCCGAGCTTACGGTGGATTTTCGTTTCTCCGATTCCATCATTGATATGGTTGAAGGCGGGTTCGATGTCGCGATTCGTCTTGCAGAGTTGAAAGACTCAACGCTGGTGGCACGCAAACTAGCACCGGATCGTCGCATCATTGTCGCTTCACCAGAGTATTTAGAAAAGCACGGTACGCCGAAAACACCGCAAGAACTTGCTGAGCATGAATGCGTGACGCTAATGGGATTGGACAATTGGGTGTTTGAAACCCCAGATGGTCATTATGCGATGCGCGCTTCGGGAAGCTTTAGAACCGATAACGGCGATGCGATGCGCGATGCTTGTATCGATGGACTTGGTGTGTCGATTAACTCTATTTGGAGTGTCTACAAACAGCTTCAAGCCGGTGAGTTGGTTGAAATCTTGGAAGACTACCCATTAGTGATGAACGCCAGCATTTGGGCGGTTTACCCTAGCTCACGTTTGATCGCGCCTAAGGTTCGTGCCTTTATTGATTACTTTGCCGAGTATTACGGGCAGCCACCATATTGGGAAACCGAGCTGGCTACCCATCAGAAATAAACAAAAACGCTTTCCAATCGGAAAGCGTTTTTTATTGTGTTTATCTAGGAGGAAAGAAAACGACTACCAAGAGAAAGTCTGGATGACGTTGTCTTTTGCCATTGGGTTAGATGCAATCGCGTGATTGATGTTTCTCAGAAAATCCTCGCGTGAATCCAACAACCAACCTTTCTGTGGAACGATGTTATTACCATGGTCGCCCCAGTAGAAGGTATCAATGTTCAAGTTTTCGAGTAGGTATTTCTCCTCCTCAAGCACTTGAAGTTGAGTTGGCATAATGAACTCACCATTCTTCACTTCTTGTTCCATCACCGTTCCTGGCTGAATCGCAAGTGCCATAGGAGCAATTTGCTCAGGATTGATTTGGTTCAAGATGTCTGTTGTCGCAATAATGTGTTCTTTTGAACGTTCACGACCACCAAGACCAAAGATGAAAGACAGCAACACTTCAATGCCAGCTTCTTTCGCCATTGCCATGCCTTCTATCGCTTGCTCTGGTGACATGCGTTTTTTAATGCGTTCTAGAACAACGCGGTCGCCAGATTCAAGGCCAGAATAGGCCATATCTAAACCCGCATCTTTCAGCTCTTTCAATTCAGCAATGGTTTTACGGCGGAAATCGTTCAGTCCACTGTAAAGAGAAATCTTTTTGCATTCAGGAAAGGTTGAACGCAATTTGTCGAAGATCTTAAGCAAGTAATCCGTACGTGCCGCCATAACGTTACCATCAATCAAAAAGATCGACTCTACGTGTGGGTAGATCAGACGCGCTTCTTCAATGTCTTCAAACACGTCTTCAATAGGGCGTACCTTAAAGCGCTTGTCATCAAACATGCTGCAAAACGTGCAGGTGTTGATGCTACAACCCAATGTGGTTTGGATTAAGATGCTGCGGTATTCCGGCCATGGTCGGTAAACTTTGCCCTCATAGTTCATAGTTGGATCTCCAGTTAAAAGCGGGATGATTCGATGTCATCACTCGCGAAAGAAAATGGGAACGAACGCGTTTGAGTCTGGCGTTTTTCCCGATGGCTGAAGATTAACAAGAGAAATGTTTGTTGATAATTAGCCTTTATATCGAATGAGTTTTTAGATTTTATTGAAAATGAACAATAGTGGCAGTTTCAGAAGCGCAGAGACGGAAACGTGAGAAACAGAAACGCTAGAAGCCAGTCCACAGAAACCATTCCATAGAAACAAGTGCGTAAAAACAACAACACCCAGCCGAAGCTAGGTGTTTAATAGAAATCAACCGTGTGGAATTAAGCGAGTTTAGCAATCACTGCTTCAATCGCGTCTACCACTTGTTGTGATTTAGTGTCATTCAACGCATCACGATGAGGAGCGGCAAAAGCTTCAATGTCGTTGTCGAAGTACGAACCATGCGCTTGAGCAAATTCATCCGATAGTGCAGCACGAATTAGAATGTCTGCGCCCAAACTGATGTCATTACCCGCGATACCGTAAGCGTCTTTCACCATTTTGCTGCCAAGGAATGACTTTGGATTGACGGAAACCACCATAGGGCCGACGTTTTTCAACTGCAATCCCATTACGCGTGACCACATAGTCAGTGCCAGCTTACTTTGAGCGTAAGCTTCACCGTCTGACAGTGGTTTGTCGCCCATCAAGGCTTCGATGCTCACTGGCGCTTGTGCCGCAGAAGATAGGTTTACTACACGACCTGTGTTGCGAAGTAGTGGAAGCAACTCTTTTGTCAGCATGTACGGCGCAACGGTGTTAACGGCAAAGCGCACATCAAGACCTTCTTGAGTTCTTGAGTTAGGTGTCGCGAACACACCAGCGTTGTTGATGATTACATCCAGTTTGCCAAAGCGCTCTGCCACTTCTGCAACCATCTGTTTCACGGCTTTGACTGAAGATAGGTCAGCAACGATGCTCTCCACTTTGCCAGCGTTCATCTCAATCAAGCTTTGCTCTACGTTTTGAACCTTTGTTTTGTTACGGCCATGGACAATCACGTGGTGACCATCTGCCACTAACATTTTTGCTGTTTCTAAACCAATGCCGTCTGTAGAGCCAGTAATCAGGATGATTTTTTGCATAATTGAGATTCCTTTTGAATTCGATATGCAACAATCATAGTGGCATCTTTGGCGTTCGACTATTGGGAGAGTGAGGGAAACACTTTATAGAAATGATTGATAATCCGAGAGGGGTATAAAAAACAGGGCCGAAGCCCCGTTATTCATTTAACGTTTAAATGACTCTCAAAACTTAAAGGTTTGCGTTTGTGTCGCTGCCAGCAGAAACACTCAGTCCACTAGTAGATGTATAGATACTGAATGTTTCACCATCCACAATGCCTTCTTCTGAGTCATCGTTAGCGGTACAGGTGTAACCAATCGAGTAAGTGCCAGGTTCTACATAACCAAACTCATATTGATAAGTGGTACCTTCATCTTCTGTGGTCACATTCGCAGAAGCGATAGGGGCTTGAGACTCACTTGGGGCAAAAGACCCCATGTCTGCTTGCGCGATATCACCTTCATAGAGGTATACGGCATGCGCATAACCGTTGCCCGATGTCGTGTCAGTTTCGCAGCCTTGGTAGGTTGTGAGATCAACGTTGCCACCAAGATTACCAGTCGTAAACGTGTTGATTAGGCTGATTGACGTTCTTTGAATCGTGTAACCTTCGTCTTTACCCGTTGCATCTTTTAAGCCTCGACGTAAATCGAATTCCACCACGTAATCTTTGTTGTCTGGATTGACGGCAAATTGGTTATTGAAAAAGAGTACGCCAGAATTAGGCTCATCGCCGACACCTTGTGGGCACTTACCGTTACCCTTTACCGTTAATGGCATTTGGTTTCCTGTGCTTTCTTCAACGACGTAAGATGGGTATTCAGGATGGTCACCGTCGTTTGCAAAAACACACAGTTGGTAGTTACCAGTAGGAATCACTTCGTTATCAATGAGCTCCTGAGCTTCACTGCCTTGGAAGTCTAATAAGTTCACACTCAGTGGCAGCGGATCTGCATCATCCGGAAGAAGGTCACCTTCTTCATCAACGTAGTTGCCATCTTCATCAGTTTTGTAGACGTTGAAGATTTGAGGCTCCCCTTCACCAACAGGAAGAAACGCCACTTTGCTGTAGGTTACTACCACTTCAGAAACATCATCTATGGGCGCATCTGATACTGAAAGACTAACGGGCGTGGTTGCGCTAACTGAACTGCTATCTGAGTTACATCCTGTCAGTGCAAATATCACGGCAGCGCCAATCAGGCTAATTTTAAAAGTGTTCATTTGTATTTCCTTTTTAATACAAACCTCAATAAATGTAGCTGAAATTTAGCGATAAAAAATGTGTCTATTGCCAGATTATTGCAAGGCTATGTCAAGATTAGAAATGAGAACTTGTTTATTCAATGAGTTAAGTAAAAATGTGCTCAAGTCGACGATTTGATGGTGGATGAGATGCTATGGTTATGAATAAGCGTTGCTCAATAAATGAGCAGCTTCTTTAACAAAAATACGCTCAGCCAAAGAGGTCTTTATGTTAGGCGAAAATCACTCACTAACTCATGAATTTCCGGAACATTTGGATACAATCACTCAACTTACGGCGAATGACGCTGACTTCGCTGAAAATGCTAAAAATTACAATACGCTTGATAAGGAAATCCGAGAACTCGAATTGCAAGGAAACCCTATTGACGATCATCAAATGAACACACTCAAACACAACCGTTCAGAGCTGAAAGATTGGCTTTACTCAAAAATTATGAGCGTGTAGTGATAATCTAGTACTGCATTAATGGCGGCTCGAACATTCGGGCCGTTTGTGTTTCTGAGTTTTAACCAACGGGTAGATGCCCTGTTTTTACCCAGATAACCGTTTCTTGAATAACAAAAGGAAAGTGCTCACTCATATGTGGGCTGCGCAGCCACGTGTGTTTTGGATAATTCCCAAACTCATCATTGAACTCCCCGGATAGTACGAGGATCTCCTCGCCACCAAAATGATGGTGTGGTTGAAACTTTTCACCTTTTGGCCACTTTACCAATGCAACGTGCTCGTGCTCAAAGTTGTGCAGTGGCATGACTTGCAGCCCACCAATCCCCGGCAACCACTCAGCTTGACTGGTATTAATATGCACCGTTTCGAGATCGTTAGGACCAAACTGGTTCAGTTTTACTAAGAGCACGCAGCCTTTCTTGCTAAAAGGTGCGTGTTTGCTTCCTGGAGGGTTGCGTAGGTAAGTACCTGCCGGATAGTCCCCATACTCGTCAGAAAATACGCCCTCAAGTACCAGTATCTCCTCTCCATGTGGGTGAGGGTGCGTAGCAAACTTCGAGTTTGGTTCGTACTTCACCAAGCTGGTTGTATGCCCTGACTCTTTCGCCTCTCGCTCTAATGGTTTGCGCCATACACCTGCCGCAGGGCTGGCTACCCAATCTTGATCAGAGGCTCTGATAACCAGTCTTTTTGAAAAGTCCATATTTAACATATTGAAATACCGGGTGATTATGAAGAGTGAGTCCAAGTGGGATTCATAATGATATTGAATGAATTGTAGATAACGCTTTCACAAGAGGAAATGTATTTTTCTGTTACATTTTCTTACATTCTCCTTGTTGAATACGAATTGTTATATTATAACATTGCGCAAATCTAAACGTTATAACATAACAATAAACAAGGAAAATGCAGTGAATAAAAAATTGGTCTCTCTAGCGGTTGGTAGTTTGTTTGTCTCCCCAGTGTTTGCAGATACACTTTCGAATCCTCAGATTGGAGTGGTACTAGACGGTTACTATCAAGATGGACAGCGTCATAACTCAGAGCGCGAAGAGGGTTTTGGTCTTGGTCATACTGAATTAAATATGTCAGCAAACATTGATGACAAGTTTCATGGTGCACTGACGGCAGTGCTTGAAAGCCATGGTGATGAGACAGAGTTTGTTTTAGAAGAAGCATTCATCGAAACACTCGCACTTCCTTACGGTTTGAATGTGCGTGCTGGTCGATTCCTATCTGACTTTGGTTACCTGAATAATCAACACATGCACACCGACAGCTTTGTTGAGCGCCCAATCGCTTACCGTACGTTCCTAGGTTCGCATTATTACGACGATGGTATTCGCGCAAACATCGTGTTGCCAACGGATCTGTATGTAAAGTTTGGCGCTGAGGCATTAAGCGGTAGCAAGATGTCTTCTGTTGAAGATGGCTCTGAAGTTGGCGTTTACACGACGACGCTGAAGCTAGGTAGTGATTTCTCTGAATCATCGAGTTGGCAGTTTGGCTTGAGCTACTTGTACAACAAAAATGGCAAAGTGACAGAGTTCGAAGATCACGACCACGGTCATGCAGAGGAGCATGGTCACGATCATAGCCATGCCGCAGCAGTAACGGGTGAGAACCTTTACGGAGCTGACTTTGTATGGAAATGGGCGCCAGATGGTAACTACAAGTACAGCAACTTCACGCTATCTGCTGAATACATGTTGCTAGACGGTGCGGTAGACAGCAAGTTCAAAGATGACGCGGAATCTCCAGACAACCTTACCGCATACTACGTATCCGGTGTTTACCGCCTTAACCCAAGCTGGTCAGCAGGCCTGCGTTACGGTGAAGCAGAAAGCTACGACGGCCACGCACACGGTGACCACATGCATTTCACGGCACTAAACGATAAAGAGATGGATGCGATGATCGCATGGGATTCTTCTCACTTCGGTACTATCCGTGCGCAATACTCTCGCATTGATAACCAAGACAGCGAAACAGACAACGTATTCACACTGCAATACGTGATGACGTTTGGAGCGCACGGTGCACATGCGTTCTAAGCTGACGTTAAGAAAATGCAGTTTAGCAGTGATGGCGGCGGGGGCTGCCATCATTGCTTCGCCTGCTTCGGCTCTCAACATCTTCGTTTGTGAGCCAGAATGGAAAGCCTTTCTTGAAAGCCATGCGCCAGACGCCAGCATTTATTCAGCGACAACGGCTAAGCAAGACCCACATTACGTACAAGCTCGCCCTTCATTGATTGCCAAGATGCGCCAAGCGGACATGGCTATGTGCTCGGGGGCTGAATTAGAAGTGGGGTGGTTACCGATGCTGCAAGTTCGTAGCAGCAATGCAGCGGTGCAAAATGGTGCGCCGAGCATGATCTATGCGACGGACTTCGTGCGCATGTTAGATACTCATGATCACGTTGACCGCAGCATGGGGGACATTCATGCGTACGGAAACCCACATGTGCAGTTTGCGGCGAATGACATGGTTGCGATTTCGCGTGTTGTAACAGAACGTTTGAAGAGCATCGATCCAGACAACGCACAAAGCTATCAAGTGAATGGTATGAAGTTCCGCGCTCACTGGCGTAAAAAGCTTAATGAGTGGAATAAGAAAGCTGCGCCATTAAAGGGTAAACAAGTGGTGGGTTATCACGAAACCTACCGTTATCTATACGATTGGCTTGGCATGGAACAAATCGCTGACCTAGAGCCAAAGCCGGGCATTTCACCGACCACTTCTCACCTTCAATCTTTAACTAAGTTGGACTCGGACTCTTTTGAAGCGATTGTCTACTCGTCGCATCAAGACCAGCGTCCAGCAAACTGGCTACAGAAACAAACCAATAAGCCGCTGATTCAGTTGCCTTTGACGGTTTCTGATGGTGAAAGTTTGGATGAAATGTACGACCAAGTTATCGATGATTTGTTGGATGTGTTAGTGCAACCTGTTCCGGTGAAGATCTAAGCCATGGCAGATTATGCATGGCTATTACCAGCGGTGCTGTGTGGCTTGATTGCTCTGGTTGGTAACGTGGTGCTCGGGCAGCAAGTGTTAAAACGCCAAATTATCTTTATTGATTTGGCGGTGGCACAAGTTGCCGCCTTGGGGGCAGCGCTGAGTCACTATTGGTTGAACCAATACGATCTCTTTTCTGGTTCTTTCTTTGGTGAAATGGTTGGTCCTTGGGTGATGTCGTTACTGCTTTGCGGTCTGATTGCCTTAATGGAAAAGCGCTACCAACAGCATTTGGAACCTATGATAGGTAGCTTGTTTGTGGTGTCTGCATCGCTGGCGATACTGCTGGTGAGCAAAGACCCGCATGGCGGAGACTTTATTCAAGGGATCCTTAATGGGCAACTGTTATGGGCAACTTGGGCTGACGTTTGGCCTTTGGCATTGATTACCGCTGCGATGTTGCTGTTGGTATGGTTAAAACCTGCGTTTATGCAGGGCAGTGGTTTCTATCTGATCTTTGCTATCTTGATGCCGATTACGGTCAAGTTAACGGGCATTTATTTGGAATTTGCCTTGTTGGTGATTCCAGCTTTATGTGCGGCGGCATTAAAGGGAACTCGATTCTTTGTCGCCAGTATCAGCATCGGTATGGTTGGCATCATCTCTGGCATTGCAGCATCGGCTCGTTACGACTTACCAAGTGGGGCGAGTATCGTGATCACCTTGTTCATTGTAGGTATGTTGTTCAATCTATTGCTTCAGCCTACTCTGGTGAAAATAACAAAGCCATCTTTTGTAAAAGATTAAGAAACAAATAACATTGGTCTGATGAAGGTAGTATTTGAGTAATCGGACCAATACTTTTCAATCAAAGTCTTCCAATCGTGTAAGTTTGCGCCCTCCAACACACTTTTTTAAGTTGATTTCACCATAGTCATCAAGTTGGTCTTGATTAGTTCACATCCGACTCCCAGACTGTTTCTATAGTTTTTATAAGATATGAAAGACCCTGCGTATGAGAAGCGCAGCTGTAACGCGACTAGGCATAAAAACAAAAAACGCTAGGGGTACAAGCGAATTTGTAATCTCAACATTTAAGGAAGACCAAGATGAAACCGGAAAAAGTAGCAGTAGTCACTGGTGCGGCTCGTGGTATTGGCCAAGCGATTTGTGAGCAATTACTGGAGGATGGATTCCACGTTGTCGGGCTAGACATATCGCCCGTGGAATGGAGCCAGTCGGCGCAGCTAAGCAGTTATCAAGTTGACTTGTGTGATGCCGCAGCCGTCAACGAAGTGGTAGAAAGTATCGTAGCGCAGCACGGAAGAATTGATGCGCTGGTTAACAACGCGGGCATCACTCGCGATGCGCTGTTGCCAGATATGTTAGAGCAAGACTGGGACAGCGTTATCGACGTAAACCTAAAAGCGGTGTTCTTACTCACTCAACGCATCGCTCCTGTCATGCTAGAACAAGGCGCAGGCAGTATCGTCAGTATTTCTTCTATCGTGGGAACGGATGGCAACATAGGCCAGAGCAACTACGGCGCAAGTAAAGGCGGCGTTATTTCTATGAGCAAAGGCTGGGCGAAAGAGCTCTCAAGAAAGGGCGCGCAAATCCGCGTCAACTGTGTGGCGCCAGGATTTATCGCCACCGATATGACCAAGAACCTACCAGAAAAAGTGATTCAAATGATGGAAGGCAAAACCCCATTAGGCCGAATGGGCTCAGTGCAAGACATCGCCCATGGCGTCTCCTTCCTCACCTCCGACAAGAGCGCCTACATCACAGGACAAGTGCTCAAAATTGACGGTGGGTTAGTGCTTTAGCCGCCGAACTAAACCTCAAATAACAAACGCCCTTCATCTAAGTGAAGGGCGTTTTTGTTTGGCACATTTTTGCCCCATTTAGTGTTAGATCTTTTACTCATTCATATCTTGTTAATCTGAGTTTGACCTACTCAAACTTATACACTTGAGTTGAGAACTTAGCGTTCACGTTTTTAGGCGACATTTTGCAGCTTAGTATCCCCTATCTTACTTTAACTTATTGATTGTTAATTGAATTAATATGAATAAGAGTGCATTATATAGAAGAAAAAGACGACAGGCTGTCGACTAATAAGCGTTAAACGTATTATGGAGGCTTCATTGAGCGTTAAAAAAGACAATCACTTTTTGCCTCAGATGTATCTGAAAAATTGGTGCAATGAGCAGGATAAGGTATTTCAATATAGGAAAGTAGTTCAACACGAAAATGTACCTATCTGGAAAGACTATCATCCATCAGCTATCGGTTACTCTCAGTATTTGTATGTTAATACTCAAAGTGGCAACCCAGATGATGTCTTGGAAAATTGGTTTGACTCCAATTATGAATTTCCCGCCAAAAATTCGATTGATAGAGTAATTCGTAATGAGAAGCTCTCGAGGAATGATTATAAGTTATTAGCTAATTTTGTTGCACTCCAGGATTTACGTACACCAAAGCGTTACTTTGAGCATTTAGAGCGCTCTGATGAAAAGGCACTGAGTGACATTGTCGAAGATGTGGTTAATGATGTTAAATCAAAAATTCCGCCGGACTTTAAGCCTGATGGAAAGGCTCGTTACCATGATAGCTTACCAATAAAGGTGGAGATTGAAGAGGATGGTAATGACGCTTTTATTGTAAAAGTAACATGGTTGGCGGGCAGAGCTTCTTGGTTATGGTCTATAAAACATGTACTTACTACTGTAGCTGAGCAACTACACCAAAACTCATGGACGATACTTCATCCAGCCAATGGTATGAGTTGGCTTACATCAGACAATCCAGTGGTTCGGCTAAATTATGAAAACGATAAAAGCTATGATTTTAATGGTGGTTGGGCAAACCCAAACAGTGAAGTATTTTTGCCATTGGGACCAAGGCATTTGTTGTATACGCAGGTTGGTGTTTCACCGCCCATCTTACGTGGGACTAAATTGACCGTAGACCAAACTCGGAATATAAACCGAATGATCGCTGAGAACTGCCATAACTTCGTTGTATCTCATGAAAAAAGAGATGACGTTGAGTTGCTGATACCTAGGGTTGTAGATAAAGAAAAAGTTGAGACCGAAAAGGAACATTGGAAAAACTGGCATTTAAATCACCGAGATGCAGAGTTAGTGTTTTACGGGGATAAATACGTTTAACAAACTGTTTAAGAGTGATTCGCAACGCGTGGCATTTTTACTATGCGTTGATTTTAGTGATTAAGGTGGTTTGCGGCGGCTTTGGTATTGCGTTGCTCACACCTTAACAGGGCGTTAGCCCTTTTCGAGGAAACGATATGGAAATCGTACAAGAAATAGATGTTTCAGAATTGCATCATAAGGCAATCGAAGCATTAAGAAATCAAGCTTTTCCAGACAGCCAAGTAAGTCGTTCTTACTTTAAGCAGTTACCTCATATGCGTGCCCTTCATTTTCAAGGTGAACAGCTGGTTGGCTATCTTGGACTGGATTATCGCGTTGTTAGTGTCGGCGGGGAAATACATAAGGTTCTGGGCGTAATCGACTTTTGTGTTGACGAACGTTATCGAGGGCAAGGTATTGGCTCTTTTATGTTGTCAGAATTATCGGCATTTGCTGAAACTAAAGATGTTGATTTCATAATCCTTATATCTGAGTTACATGATTTCTACTCTACAAACGGCTTTTACCAAGTTCAGTGCATGCAGTCTTGGTTAAGGCTTCACGAGCACACCAACTTTGGCGTTGCTGTAGAGCTTCTTGATGAACTGTATGTGAAACCACTCAGAGATAAGCAGTGGGGTGTTGGACATTTTGATTGGCTAGGTTATATGTACTAGTCAACCACAGGGCTAACAAACTGTTTAAGAGGGATTCGCAACGCTTGGCATTTTCACTATGCGTTGGTTTTAGTGTTTAAGGCGGTATGCGGCGGCTCTTGTATTGCGTTGCTCACCCCTTAACAGGGCGTTAACTAGCAAGGAAAGTTATGGCAAAACTAGCAGGAATTTCTCTACACTTAGATATCCCATTTCATGAAATAGAAGTTGGGGAAGCAGAGCTCTATATTAAGCGTGTTGCTGAAAACTATGCAGACCTTTTGTTTGGAAATGATCTAAAGCTCCAAGTAAGAGTTTATGAGGGTAGCATAAAGGTCTATTTGGGCATCATAGGTTCGATTTATTTAGCTATTGGTCAGTATGGCTCATTTCGTTCAGGTTGTGACTATTTAATCAAAGATGCAAAAATGTTCAAAGAGCTTGTGGTTAGCGAGTTAGTTAAGAATGGGGTCTCAGAACATGACATTGTGTCTAAGACCAAAGAGCATTGTGACCCAGATAAAATCCGTAGGGTCTTACTTGCAATTGAAAGGCTAGAGTCGAAACCAAATTTGTCTGATTCAGAAACAGCAGCAGAGCTAAGTAAGATCAAAACTTCAATTCGTAACATCTGTAGAAATTTAAACGATAAAGATATAGGTCTATTCGCATCTTCGTTGGACCCTAAGTATGTACCAGAAGACCGTCCAATTCCCGAGTTGGCAGAGCGGTATAGAATAATGGCACGTGAGGAAGAAATTGCGTATTTCCCTCCAAAAGGATCCAACGAAAAGCTAGTTAACAAAGCGTTTAAGGCAGATTCCCAACGCTTGGCGTTCTGAGTCCAATTTGGTTAATTGTATACGGTGTAAATATTAAGATTTGGTGGTAGCGTTGCTCACTACTTAACGCGGCGTTAGCACACACCACACATGGGAAATTATGAGTATCGAAACTTTGAGTAGCAATATCAGCAAGCACATACTGTCTGTTGAACTATGTCTTGAACATAACTTAAGAATGCCAGCTCTCATATTAATTTATTCAGGAATTGATATTTTAGCTACTTTGGCTAGACCAGAAGAAAAAGATATAGGTTCTCGAGCTGACTTTAAAAGATGGTGTGATAAATACTTGCTACCTGAAAGTAAGCTTAATTGTACTGCTACAGACTTATATGCGGCTAGGTGCGGTATTCTGCATAGCTATACTGCAGAGAGTCAACTTAGTAAAAAATTAGAAGCAAATGAATTAGTTTATGCTTGGGGAAGTTCAAGACCTGAGAGTCTCCAAGAAATTATAGATTGCTGTGGTTTATCCGAAAAAGTAATACACATCGAACAACTGTTTTTGGCATTTAAGTCATCAATTGTTCGTTTTTTGGAGGACTTACATGATTCCAACTTTCCGATAGAAGTTATTGAGAAGCGAGCGAGAAAGTTTTTTATGGATCGACCAAGTTGAATTAGTGTGCTAACAAGCAATTTAAGAGGGATTCACAACGCTCGGCACTTTTGCTTCTACTTCAAATTTAGTGTTTATGGCACAATGTTTTAGGTTTGGGTGGAGGCGTTGTTCACCCCTTAATTGGGCGTTAGCTATTTATAGGAATCGTCACTTATTAATCTTTATCCACTATAGGAATTGTTGTGATAAATAAAACTGAGCTAGTTGATTGTTACAAGAGTGTTTTATTAACGCTAATTGATAGCAGAATTGATGAATTAAAATTTTACGTAAGCCAGAAGGCTTTTTCCCATATGACTATATCTGTAGCCTTTTGGCATTATGACATGCATTGGAATATATGGAATAAGGATGGGCTGGATTTTGTCCAACATAATCAAGTCTCACATGGTGAGTTTATTATTCTCTCTGATTTTGAAAGAGGTAATAAGAATGTATCTAAACTTCGAGATATCATGGAAAGTTGGGAGGAGGAGGAGCTTTCAGGCGATGAAGATGAAGATATTAAACTACTGATTAGGATTGCGCACGAATCACTTGCTTTGGCGATAGAAAGTGATGAAATTAAGCCATTGTTTCTAGACATCTTAAAAGAAAACCCTTCTTTTGAAGAAGCCTCTTTCAATTCTATGGTTCGTATAGAAGATGAAGAAGGTATGTTTGACGTTAACTTTCTTGATTTCTTGAAAAAATAGCTAACAAACTGTTTAAGAGTGATTCGCAACGCGTGGCATTTTTACTATGCGTTGGTTTAGGTGATTAAGGTGGTATGCGGCGGCTTTGGTATTGCGTTGCTCACACCTTAACAGGGCGTTATATTTCACTCGGAAGAGGAACATTTATGGTAATCGGGGATTTATCATTAGGTAAAATCATAGACAGGAGAATCGATTTCTTACTGCACAATGAAATAGCTCCTTGGGATGGCGATAATTACGACTTGGGTGAAAAAGATGCATTGGAGAGAATGCTTGAAGACTCAGGTAAATTAACTGAAAGTGAGTTTGAAGAAAAATACCTGAAAGAATTGGTAAAGCTAAGTAATTGGTTTGATGGTAAAGAGTATTGTAAAGATGACGATGATGAATACTATGAATCATATAACAATACGATTGTTTCTATTCTAGAGCTGATAAACCCTCTCCATAAGTATGCACCTAGCGATGGCTAGAAATATAACAAAGCGTTTAAGGCAGATTCCCAACGCTCGGCATTCTCAGCTTAAAGTTAAGTTTTGTGTTTACGGTGCAATGGTTTAAGTTTGGTGGAGGCGTTGCTCACTACTTAACGCGGCGTTATGTTTCCGAGTACCCCACGTTTAGTAGACACTTTACTAAGTAAAATAATGACTTATCATGCTCGCCATGATGTAGACCGTTTTGAAATTGGGTTTAGAAATGATTACTGGTGACTTTTCAAAGGATTTAATAATTTATGTGGTTGCTTGGCTAGCGTGGCTTTTTCTTTCTATTAAGTTCATCTTACTTTCAAAAAATAGCAAACGCACCAATCTCTATACACTAATGAAGCTTTCAGGATACTGTATATGTGCTGCTACAGCCCTATTTTTGGCTTTTAGTTATAACTTACAAATTGAGGCAATTGGTAATATAGAAGTCGAGATGAATGATCAAGAAAATGAAGGTTTGTTAGAGGCTAATAAGTCGGTAATTCTTGCGATCAACAGTTACTTCGAGTTATTTAAGCAAATTGTAGGTGTATTTGGCGCAGGGGTCGGCGGTGGTATATTAGCTTCAGGATTAATTATGGAAGCTCAAAGCGGAGAAGCAAAGAAAGCTCAGCAGGCAGAGAGTACAGCTCCAGAATCAAATTTTAATGACGCCCACTGTAGAGATACTACTTTGAACTGTTTTACCAAGGTATCAGAATCAGTTGACGATGCATTCAGAAAGAAAACATAACAAAGCGTTTAAGACAGATTCGCAACGCTCGGCTTTTTTGGTTTACTTTGAATTTAGTGTTTACGGCACAATGGTTTAGGTAGGGGGGGCGTTGCTCACTACTTAACGCGGCGTTATATTTTAAAAGGACTATCATGAAAATATTAATATTGTTGTTTATGTCGTTAGTAATTACAGGTTGTAATAAAAGTTATGAAGAGAGGTTTTTAGATGGGTATGCTGAGCTTGAAATACATCAACTTGAATCGAAAGACGCTCCTAAAAATAACATTGATTATCAAGGTAATTACAAAAATGTAAAAGACACTAAAAAAGCACTTTCTACATTAAAAGCAAACATAGGTACGGCAGATGGTATCGCGAATGTTTACGAAACCCCTGACAGTAGTGAAAAGCAATGCGTAGTAGTATTAAGAAAAGAAGCTACTGCAACAACTAAGACTCACGAGCTAGGGCATTGTTTTCATCTCATCCTATATAATGTTTTAGGAGAAAAAGCAGCTTCAGTTTTGAAAGATAGTATTGGGGAAACTAATGGTGATACACCTTATGTTATTGAGCCGTTCGCAGAGGTAGTGGCAGCAACAAGAGCCTACAAATTAGATGGTAATTTTAAATATTTGGAATCAAGAATAATTGCAATTAAATCAAAGCCTGAGAATGATGAAACTAAACCATATTATGCAGCTATTCCACTGCTGGAAACATTGAAGGATTTTTTAGTTTCGAATGAAAATATTCCACAACCAATAGAACAACAAATTTTATATGTTACGGAGAATTTTTATACAAATCCTGATTATAATAAAATGTTTTTCAAGCTACCTAAAAAATAAAATATAACAATCTGTTTAAGAGTGATTCGCAACGCGTGACATTTTTACTATGCGTTGATTTTAGTGTTTAAGGTGGTATGCGGAAGCATCGGTATTGCGTTGCTCACACCTTAACAGGGCGTTATGCGTCCGAGTAAGTTCGAAGATGTAATTGATAATCATGTAACTGTGCTTTCCTTCTCAAGGTCTTATTTTTAATCAGTTTTTAGTAATGTGGATTTGTTTTAAAAGTGTAGGCTAGTTTGTGTTTAAATGCGGAGGTCTCATGGTTAAA
>NZ_JAHGAI010000002.1:0-119244 GCF_030248515.1 Vibrio sp. D401a
AGCGAGAAAGTCTTAACGTTTCGCATTTAGTGTCAATTTTTTAATTTATTACTCAGTGAAAAACTATGTTTAATTTTGCTAATTTTTATCAGTTAATCGCTCAAGACACTCGTCTTCAGCCGTGGCTAAACGTATTACCTCAACAGTTAACAGATTGGCAAAACGCTGAGCACGGTGACTTTGGTCGCTGGCTGAAAGCGCTGAACAAGATCCCACAAGGCGCACCAAACCAAGTGGACATCAAAAACTCGGTGACCATCAGCAACGATACGCCTTTCCATGAAGGTGAGCTGAAAAAGCTAGAAAGCCTACTGCGTACATTCCACCCATGGCGCAAAGGTCCATACACAGTGCACGGTATTCACATCGATACTGAATGGCGCAGTGACTGGAAATGGGATCGCGTTCTTCCGCACATCTCGCCACTAAAAAACCGCAGCGTGCTCGATGTTGGTTGTGGCAACGGCTACCACATGTGGCGTATGTTGGGTGAAGGTGCACGCCTAACGGTTGGTATCGACCCTTCTCACCTGTTCCTAATTCAGTTCGAAGCGATTCGTAAGTTAATGGGCGATGACCAACGCGCTCACCTTCTTCCATTAGGTATTGAACAACTACCAAAGTTAGAAGCGTTCGACACTGTATTTAGTATGGGCGTGCTTTACCACCGTCGTTCGCCACTGGATCACTTGGTACAGCTAAAAGACCAGTTGGTATCAGGTGGTGAACTTGTCCTAGAGACGCTAGTAATCGAAGGCGATGAGAACGCGGTATTGGTTCCGACGTCTCGCTACGCGCAAATGCGTAATGTGTACTTCTTCCCTTCTGCGAAAGCGCTGAAAGTATGGCTAGAGCTGGTTGGCTTTAAAGATGTACGTATTGTGGATGAGAACGTGACCTCGGTTGGCGAGCAGCGCACAACAGACTGGATGACGCATAACTCTCTACCGGATTACCTTGATCCAAACGACCCTAGCAAAACAGTTGAAGGTTACCCTGCCCCTCGCCGTGCGGTACTTGTGGCAACTAAGCCATAATTAACTGAGATTTCTGACATTGTCTTAACTCACTCCCTCCGTTAAGACATTAACCTCTTTTCAATTCCAGTTAAGGATGCATATCGCATCCTTAATTTTTTGCTATTTGTCGCTATTCCTCACTATATAAGACAATCGAAAAGATTCTTACTTGTGAGCCTTTAGCGATATACGCTAAACTCTTAAAAAACAAACAACTTAATCCAGCCCCAAGGTTTTCAATGTTTATACGATTGACTCCGATTGTTGTAGTCGCGCTACTATCCGGATGTGCGCTTACCAAAGGTGAACAGTACCACCAAGAAACATTAGCGGCCATCCAAGCCTCAGAGACCAACTTTAACAACAAAATTAGTAATTTAGAGCTTCAACTTAGTAACCAGTCTGACTATATAGAAAGCCTAGAGGGTCAAGTTGACAAGTTAGAAGGTGAACTTTCCAGCTTTCGCAAAGAAGCGATGAATGAAGTAAGAAAGCCAAAAGATCCGATCATCGTCCAAGCACCAGCTCCAATTCAAGCTACACCAACTCATGACATCGTCCTTGGTTCTATTGAACGCGTTACGATTGATTCCATTAAACAAACCTTCGATGCGCGTGTTGACACTGGTGCAGCCACGTCTTCACTGAATGCCGTTGATATCGAAGAGTTCGAAAGAAACGGAAAAAACTGGGTTCGTTTCCACCTAGAAGACAGCACTAAGTCAAAAGACGAGCAGCAAGCTTGGATTGAAGCACCTATCATCCGTTACGTAAAAATCCGTCAAGCGACCACTGAAGAATTAGAACGACGCGCAGTTGTAGAACTTTGGGTGCGCGTTGGAAAAATTCATGAAAAAGCGCAATTTACGTTGGCAGATCGCTCTCAAATGAACCATCCTGTGTTACTAGGTAGAGAGTTTATGCGTGACATCGCACTTGTTGATGTGAGCCGTAAATACATCCAAACACAAGAAGATAAAAAATAATAAGGTAGATTATGACGTCAAAAATACCGTTTTATCTGTCTGTCATCTTATTGGTGGCAGCGGGTATCGCTTTGAGTGTTTTCAGACACCAAAATTACGGCGTTCCTTGGACTCCAGGAGAAACACGCCAAATTTGGGATGTCGAGGCTCGAATCGAGTTCAATGCCAATGGTAATGAAGTTAAAGCTTCGTTAGCTGCACCTCATACTCAAAACGGCTACACACTTATTGGTGAATCCGCTTCATCTCCAGGCTACGGCGTATCATACGTTAATACAGATTCTGGTCGTCGAGCTGAATGGTCTATTCGTCAAGCTACGGGGCCACAAACTATCTACTATAAAGCACAGTTTCTTGTTGACCCACAAGCGAAAGTGACTCCTGTTCCACCAACAGGTGATATTGTCCCTCCTACGTTGTCGGCACCACAGCAGGCAGCGGCCAACGCACTGATCGAAAGAGCAATGAGCCGTTCCGCAGATAATGTTACGTTCGCTCGTGAACTGATCAAAACATTAAACGATCCTGACAGTCAAAACGCTGCGTTAATCCTCAACGATTTTGACCGAACTGATGCTCTACACAAAATGTTACTCAGCGCTGGAGTGCAGAGTAAAATTGTTGGCGTTATTGAGCTAGAAGATGGGCGCCGTCGCCAAGCTATTCAACAAATGGTTCAAGTGTGGTCTGGAGAGGAGTGGGTTCTGTTCTCACCAAACTCCGAGCAAGCGGCAGCACAGCCTAACCTTCTAGTTTGGGATGAATCCAACGTCTCGCTGCTTGATCTCATTGGTGGTCAAAATAGCCAAGTCCACTTCTCGATGATCAAACAAGAAGTGACTGCACAACAAGCAACTAACAACAAAGTCGAAGCAGACGGTTTACTCAACCTATCGATTCATAGCTTACCTCTTGAAGAACAAGCGATGTTTAAGACCATCATGCTGATTCCAATTGGTGCGCTTATCGTTGTGTTCCTACGTGTGATTATCGGCCTTAAAACATCCGGTACCTTCATGCCCGTCCTTATCGCAGTAGCGTTTGTACAAACGCAGCTTGTGACTGGTATTGTTGGCTTCCTATTGATTGTTGGTACAGGTCTCATAATCCGAAGTTACCTCTCGAGGCTAAACTTACTTCTGGTAGCCCGGATATCCGCAGTAATCATCACCGTAATCATGATTATCTCTGTGTTCACGGTTGTGGCCTTTAAGATCGGTCTGACAGAAGGCTTAACCATTACCTTCTTCCCAATGATCATTTTGTCATGGACTATCGAACGTATGTCGATTCTATGGGAAGAGGAAGGCGCAAAAGAAGTTGCCCTTCAAGGTGGCGGTTCACTCCTAACTGCGGTACTGGTTTACTTGGCAATGACTAACACCTACATCCAGCACCTAACGTTTAACTTTATCGGCCTACAGCTTATTGTTCTGGCTGGCATTCTACTACTAGGTACATACACAGGTTACCGTCTAACTGAGTTACGTCGCTTTAAACCACTAGCGGAGGACTAAACGATGTTTGAACGTTTTACTTCGCCAGCCAAGCTTCGCCATAAAGGTATTATGGGGATGAACAAACGCAACCATAGTTACATTGGTCGCTACAATGATCGTTCCAAATACCCATTGGTTGATGACAAGCTGAAAACCAAAATTATTGCAGAAGCCGCAGGGGCAACTGTCCCTGCCCTGATTGGCGTGATCCACAACCAAGCAGAAGTAAAGACCATTCATAAGATGGTCGAAAAATGGCCTGGCTTTGTTATCAAGCCCGCACAAGGCAGTGGTGGTAAAGGTATTTTGGTCATTACGTCGCATAAAGACGGTGTATATACCAAACCATCCGGTGCTACCTGCAATAAAGAAGAGGTGGAGCGTCACATTAGTAACGCCCTAGCAGGCCTTTTCTCTCTTGGTGGTAAGAACGATGTAGCCGTAGTTGAGAACTTGATTAAGTTTGATGACTGTTTCGATGGTTTCAGTTATGAAGGTGTGCCAGACGTACGAATCATTGTGTTCAAAGGCTACCCTGTGATGGCAATGATGCGTTGCTCTACAGCAGCTTCTGATGGCAAAGCTAACCTTCACCAAGGTGCGGTTGGCGTTGGTATCGACATCGCGACAGGCAAAGCCATTCGTGCGGTACAGTTTGACCAACCCGTCACTCACCACCCAGATACTGGGAAAGACTTGTCTACACTGCAAGTGCCTCACTGGGAGCGTTTACTAGAACTTGCTTCCAGCGCGTGGGAGATGACTGGACTGGGATATATGGGTACCGATATGGTTTTGGACAAAGAAGAAGGTCCAATGGTGTTAGAGCTAAATGCTCGCCCAGGCTTGGCCATCCAAATAGCAAACGGGGCAGGTCTGCTTCCTCGTCTAAGACACATCGAAAATCTAGGCACTCCTGCCGAGTACCCAAAACCTAAAGAGCGAGTGGCCTATGCCGCAGAGCAGTTTGGGGTTAAATCTCAATTCTAACTAAGAGCCAGCCTGAGAGCTGGCTCTTTTTTTTACTAACTCTCTCAGTAACCCTTACAAAGCAAATGAGCTTATTTGCACACTTTTACTTTGTTAAATGATCAAGCTAACATTTTAGTCATTAATCATTTCTTTTTATCCTCGAAATTTGTCTATGATTACAGCTCCCCTAACTCAACTCAGAGAGGTTGGGCAATGCATACGACAAATGCAGATAATAATAATACCATCCCTGAGAATGACGATATTGATGAGCAGCTTCAACGTTTGTCAGAAATCTCATTCCAAGCACTTAATGAACTCGCTGAAATGATCGAAAAAGGAAAAGATTATTCAGACGAGTAGCACTTTGCTGCCATGCAATAAAATAAGCCGAGCCTGTTGCCCTACAGACTCGGCTTAATTCGTTTTACAAATACAAAAACGCCCGCGTTTCTTGCGGGCGTTTTATTAGCTTCGGAGTTTAGGACTCAAACTCTTCAATCATCTCTTGTGCTTCGGTCTTAGGCTTGTCCGTTTGACCAAAACCACGCAGACCCACTACGTGTACGTGCTCGTGGTCTTTAAACACCTTACGTACCAGTTTGTAAGTCGTACCTTTCTCTGGGCTGATGTTTTCTGGTGCCGCGATAAGAAGCTGCATATCCAGACGGTCACACAATTCGAACAATGTCGCGATCGATTTCGCATCCAGACGCGCTGCTTCATCCAAGAAGAGCAGACGACAAGGCACAATGTCTTTGCTGCGTAGACGACGAGATTCTTCTTCCCAGCTTTGCACTACCATCAGTAGGATTGACTGACCAGTACCGATCGCTTCACCTGTTGATAGCGCGCCAGACTCAGCCTGTAGCCAACCATCTGTACCACGGTTCACTTCTACACTTAGCTCTAGGTAGTTACGGTAATCCAGTAGCTCTTCACCCAGAACCTGAGGAGAACGTTGACCCATATCGATGTGTGGGTTCACACGTTGGAACAGTTTCGCCATTGCTTCAGAGAAGGTAAAGCGAGTCGATTCAAACAGATCTTTATGCTGCTCTTGTTGTGTCGCTAGACCGTTCAGTAGCACTTCGTGACTTTCGCGGATCTTCACATTTAGACGTACGCCCTTCACCTGACCGAACGAGATGTTCGACAAACCTTGGTTCAGCATACGAATACGGTTTTGCTCACGCTGAATCGTCTTCTTGATGATGCTCGCTACTGACTCAGAGCTGATCGCTAGGCGGTTTTCACGTTGCGTTAGCTCTTCCGTTAGACGCGCTAGCTCTACTTCCATCTCCTCGATTGCTTCCACTGGATCATCAGTACGGATGATATCCTGACGAATACGCTCACGAAGGTGTTGGTACACAGCAATGTAGAACAGAACTTTACGCTCTGGTCGTGCGTTGTCTTCTGATAGACGCAGCGCATCACGTAGGTCGTCATTGTTCGCAACCGCCAGACGCAGCGCACCCAATGATTTATCCGACATTGAACGCAGTTCATCCGCTGACATGTAAGCCAGTTCACGTTTGTGTAGACGACGCTCAACATCGTTCTCGCGCGCCAGACGAAGTACCGAGCACCAGCCGGCTTTCGCTGCAACCACGAAGGTACGCAGCTCAACGTATTCTTTCTGAACTTTCTTCAGACGTTTCGCCAAGCCTTTCATCTCTAGTTCAGTAGAGGTGATTGTGCGCTCGTATTCGCTCTTACGGCTACGAGACGTGTGTAGTCGCTCATGCAGTTCATCACGACGACGCATTGCACGCTCTTCTGCACCTTCGTCCGCGTTAACGCCAAACTCTTGAAGTTCTTGTTTGAACTCTTGAACCGTTTCCAGTTTCGCTTGGTGCGAACTCTTCAATGATGCCAATACTTGGTTGTATTGGTTCATTTGGCCTTGCGACTGTTTCAACTCTTCACGAGAGCGGGTACGCATTTGTTCAGCTTGAACCAGTTTTGCTTTTAGCTGCTCGCTCAGTTCGCTACTCTTGTTCAGTAGATCTACTGAATCTGCGTAAGCAAAGTAGTGGCGACGTTCAACGAGATCTGAGAGTGCAAAGATTTGCTTCTTAAGATCTTGTAGCTGTTCGTCTGCCGCTTTGTATTCTGCTTCTAGCGCATCGAATTGCTCTGGATCAGCATCTAGAGCAACCGCCACTCTTTCTAGTTCCGCCACTGCTTTCGCGTGGTTGGTTAGGAACGCTTTTGCTTCTGAAAGTTGAGCGATTTTCTCTTCCAACTCATCAAAGCGCGCTTGCAGCGACTCATCTTCAATCAACGCCATGTTTGGTGCTAGCTTGTCTAGAGAAGACAACGCTTGCTTGCTGGTTTGCAGTTGAGAACGTTGCTGCTGCTCTTTTGCATCCAGATCAGCCAGTACGCGAGCAATTTGGTTACGCTTGTCGCGAATGGTTGCCAATGCTTGCTCTGGGTCAGCTTCGAATGCTACTTGAATGTGGCTTGCCACAAACTGGTTGAACGCTTGGTACAGACGCTGCATTTTTTGCGAATCGAATGCTGCTTTCGCGTGCTTCTCAACCACTTCCTCACGTTCGTTACGTAGTAGCTCTAAACGCTGCTCACGTGCTGCACGACCAAACAATGGGATTTCAGGCAAACGAGAGTAACGCATTTGGCGATCGTTCATACGAACGCAAACCGCACCTTCTAGCTCTTCAGCGTCGAATGAGCTGTCATCAAAGGCATCGATGTCACCTTCAATGATGTACAAGTCTTCTGGACAGTCGTCTAGCTCTACCAGTTTCTCTTCGATACCAGAGAGGTCAGAAACAACGATAGCGTGACGAGCCGGACCGTACATCGCACTGAAGTAAGGCGCGTCATCAATTGTGATGTCATCGTAGATCTCAGACAGCAATACGCCGCCTAGAGTATCTGCCAAACCTTTCAGGCGAGGGTCGTTTGAACCACCAGGAGAAGCAAGACGCTCAATCTCAGTGTCAAGTTGGCTGCGACGCTCTGCCAGTTTGTCTTTTGCCAGAGAAAGGGTCTTCTCTTGTTCAAGCACCACTTGCATTTGGCTCATGACTGACTGGCTATCTTCTAGCTCAGCGCCACTTTGTTCACGCAATTTTTCTAGCGCATCGTTCGCCGCAATCCAAGTTGGAGCAATGGCTTCTAGCTTGTTGATTTCCGCAGCTGCATCTTGCTCTAGACGACGCTGTTCGCTGCGTTGCTCACGCACGTCTTCCTGCGTCATTTCTAGCGAGTCGATTTGCATCGCGTGACGTTCACGTTCTTGTTCAAACGTGATTTCGTCAGTCAGTTCAACATGGAATTGCTTTTGGTATTCATTCACTAGCTCGCGCGCTTGACGTTGCTGGTTAAGGCTACGGTCAAGGTCACGGTGCTGTGCACGCCATTGCTGTTCGTTTTGCGCAACTTGCTTAGATTCACGCGCTTTCGCAATTGCGGTTTTCGCATGTTCAGACGCGTCTTTACGCTCAACTTGACCAACGATGCTCTGTACCAGTTTAAGCGCCGTTTCGAACTGCTCTGCTGCTGCAGAAGACATATCCAGTTTGTGCTTAACCGATAGCAACGCATTGGTGCTTTCAGATTCTTTGCTCTTAAGCTCAGAGACAAGCGCTTGTGCCGATTCTGCCGTTAGGCTGTCATCGCCAAGTAGTTGCTTCGCTTTTTCCAGCGCTTGAACCGCTTGTTGGTATTGAAGTGCACGAGTTTGCTGAACGTCGAGTGCTTGTTGGTAGTCCGCCAGTTGCGTCTTAAGGCTATCCACCTCTTCTTCTGCAACGGTCGCTTGCTCTTCTACCATCATCACGCGTTCTTGCGCTTCTTCCACTACCATCATCTGTTCTTCAAGACGCTCACTTAGCTCTTCAAGATCTTCTTGGTAGCGTTCGATCTTCTCTTGCTGGCGCAGTGCGTTTTGCACCAGTTGCAAGTGATCCGAAGCCGCTTGGTAATCTTGCTCTAGAGCAGATTCCGACTCGATCAGTAGCTCTAGCTCTTCTTGAACGCGGTTAAGCAGGTTGTTTTGCTCAACAAGAGTTTCACGAGAGCCAAATAGCTCTGAACGCAGTGACAGCGTTTTATCCAGCTTGTTACGACGATCGTTCGCGTGACGCATGTAGTCCGCAGCCACGTAGTTGGTCGACTCAGTGATCAAGTGTTTGAACAAGTCACGGTCTGCTTGCGTGGTTTTGATCGCTTCTAGCGTCATGCGGTTTTCACGCAGTGCTGATTCCATATCTTGGAACGCTTTCTTCACGCCGCCGTTTTGTGGCAGAAGGTAGTCACGTAGCGAGCGTGTAATCGCACTTGAGATACCACCGTAAAGCGATGCTTCGATCAGGCGGTAGAATTTAGAACGGTCACCAGAGTTACGCAGTTTCTTCGGAATCACACCGAATTCAAACATTTGTGCGTGGTAATCCACGATAGAAGAGAACGCTTTGAATTGAACACCTTCAAATTCTGCGATCGATTCTTTTACTTCGTTGATTTGACGTACACGAGCTTGAGTCGCTGATACGCTTTCAATCAAGATATCCGTTGGTTTCACATGGCTTGGAAGACCTTGGATAACAAACGGTTTGATGTCTACTTTCTTATCACGACCCGCAACTTGCTGCAGTTTTACTGCGAACAATAGGCGTTGGTTACGTGAGTTCACCACGTCTAGCGCCGCATAACATGCGCCCGGCTGTAGCTTACCGTACAGACCTTTGTCGCGAGACGATTGGCTGCTGCCTGCTTCTGTGGTGTTACGGAAGTGCAGTAGCGTTTGGTCAGGAATCAATGCGGTGATGAACGCCGCCATTGTGGTTGATTTACCTGCACCGTTACCACCTGATAGCGTGGTGACGAGACCATCGATGTCAAACGTACGGGCAAAGAAGCCGTTCCAGTTGACCATGGTCAGCGATTGGTATTTACCGCGTTCAATCATGCTCATGCTTCACCCTCTTCTGTTGTTTCTTCTTGGGCTTGGTCGTCTTGCTCTTCTTCAGACAATAGGCTGCCTTGGCTTGGCTCTTTGGTGTGCACTACCGCTTCACCATCACGGATCAGACGCAGCTGCGCTTCACGCATGTCATCGCCAATACGTACATCGGCACCAAAACGGAATACCGCTTCACTGATGCTGAATTTACCGGTTTCACCGATGTTGATGATCATGCCTAGGCGACGCAGACGACGAAGTGACGTACGTACTTTTTCAAACAGCTTTTCTTTATCAAGGTCAGAACCAGTCGCACGGTTCGTCACTAGCTTCATCAGCTTGTTTTCATCTGCTAGAGCAAGCAGTTCGTCGTACAGCTCTTGGTTAGTGAAGATGCCTTCATGCGCAAGACGCTCTGGGCTTAGGTAAAGGAAACACAGTACCTTACCCACCAGCATATCCAGCTCAGAAAGCACACTACGACCAATCAGAGACGTTGAACGTGGACGCAGGTAGAAGAAGCCTTCTGGCGCTTTCACCAATTCGGTGTTGTAGCGCTGGTAAAAAGAAGAAAGCTCAAGTTCGAAGTCTGACAACAACGCGTGGTTGTCCAGGTCTTCACTTGAGATATGACGCCCTGCTCGAAGCATGCTATCTAGCGCTGGGAACAGAGGGTTAGAAATTGCTTTTGCCAGATTCTCTGACATGTATTCATTAGTATCGGTCGATAACATTCGCTTGTACCTTTGCCCCAAATTCGTTGATTGCTTTCCAGTCTGGCTGAACGGCTTGGTAGTCGGATTCGGAATATCCCATACGTACCGCCTGATCAACGACAATGCGAGCTAAATCAAAGTGATGAGTGTGAGGGTGTTGTGCAAGGTAATCTCGCAGTACCACGCTCAAGTCAATTGGCACGCCTTGGTCTTTATGCGCTTTCAGCATGTCACCAATACGCTCTGCCAACTCATCATTGACTTGTTGAAACTCTTCGTATTCCACTTCCAACGGAACTTGACCTGTTACCTCGTCATCACGCAGCACTAGGGCTTCGTCACGAAGGTCAGAAAGCCTTTCTGCATCTGCATAAGTCAGATACCAAGGCGAATCAAAGTAGTCTTTAACGGACTGACGCAGACGCGAGCTAAACGCTCGGTTCTTATCCATATCGATAGCGGTACGGATGAACTTGTGCACGTGTCGGTCGTAACCAATCCAAAGGTCGATCGCTTGCTGGCCCCAGCTTGTGATTCGGTCCAGCTTCATCTGCAGACCAAACAAGGCTTCTTCAATAAACTCAAGCTCAGGGTCACCATAGACAATCTCTTGGATATCTAGGATCTGAGTTTGCAGTTCATCACTGGCAGCTTGCAGCGTATCTTGAAGTTCACGCAACGTGCTGGATGTTTCTGACAGAAGCGCTTCACAGTTGTTGATTGCTTCACGCCAGTCTTTGTTAAGCAAGTCAGCAATCTGTTGTTTCACAGATTGTTGCTGCTCATCCATCACACGTTGGTTGAGGTCAATTTGATCGAAGATTTCGCCTACAGAATATTTCAAGATCCCGTATACGTTCTTCTTCCAGTGGCCTGGAGTGCCACCCTTTTGTGCTGCTTCAATCGCTTTCGCCATTTCGTCCGCTACCATGGATAGCTGGATAGAAAGACGCAGTTTCGAGAACTCACGATGACGCACGTAGTAGTCAGTAATTCCTACCGCTAATGGCGATAAGCGATAAATGCTCGCTCCGTCAGTAATTTCACTGACAAAACGGCTCATAAGACGCTGCTTAACCATCTCATTGATGGCATTGTTTGCGCGGAAAGCCGAAGCTTCGCCCGTCTCATCAAATAGTCGAGTGACGATGGCAAATGCGTCGTGCAATTCACCTTCACCCAATTCTTCATCGAACCTTTCATTACTTAATACAGCGATAGCAATCAAAAATGCCAGTCGCTCAGTGGTCAGGTTCAACGAGAAATCGTGCTGCTTTACCCAGCCAACCAACTCATCGATTGGTTGCTCTGCAGCATTGAGAGTCATCTCACTCATCGTTATTCCTGTTTATCGTTCTTCTTAGCCCACACATGAATATAGCGGCCTAATGAGAGGTATGGCTCTTGTCGACAAAGTTGCTTTTCTAGCGCCAACACATCTTCAAACTCGTAATCGCCCATGTATTCCATATTGCCTATGTAATCACTGAATGAACGAATACCAGATTTTCCACAAATACTAAAACCAGAATCTTCTATCCATTGATAGACCTCTTCAGGTTTTAGACCTTTCTGTGGCTGTAGTTTAAATCTTTTCCGATGAGGCATGCCGTCTAAAACATGAGGAATGTTGCCACAAACCACATTTTTATAGACTAAGCCGTGGTGGTTATAGAACATAACCGAAGCGATGCCCCCCGGCTTGACCTGTTCCAAAACGGTTTCGAGTGCGGTTTTCGGGTCTACCAACCACTCCATCACTGCGTGGAACATGACAAGGTCCACCTGCGCTTCCATATGTTCACCAATGGATTGGACAGGCGAATGAATCAGGCGATACTGCTCAAGCAAACCGTTTTTTTCAATATCCTGCTTTGCTAGTTGCAGCATTTCCGAAGATAGATCACATAAAGCAACGTGATGTCCGAGCTTAGCAAGCTTTTGCGACATTTGTGCTAAGCCACCACCTGCATCAAGTACCTGCAGGGCTTGCTGGTCAGCCTCTAATTCACTTAGAATCTGTAGAAAATCTTCCCATACAATGATTTGGCGGATCTCACCTTTATCGGATCCGTAAATATTTTTTGCAAATTTGTGGGCGATATCGTCGAAATTACGGTCTTCTGTCACGTCTACTGGGTTATCATATCGGATTGTGCCGCTATTCTGGCACAAGAAAAGCAGGAATAAAGAGGGTCTCCCTCATTTTTATAATCAATTGATGTTTTTTCGGACTATTTAAGTATGTTTGAGCTGAAAAAAGTAATATCAGCCTTGCTCATGCCCTTACCGGCCTTACTGCTGATTGGTCTATTTGGCCTATTTTTAATTAGTTTTACCAGCAAACGTAAAACTGGTTGTTTCATTGTTCTATTCACTTTTGCTGGCATTTTCCTTGCCTCATTTCAACCTATTTCGACCAAGCTGCTCATGCCATTGGAACGCGAATACAAAGCGTTCTTACCCGTGTCAGAATCGGTCGATTATGTGATGGTTTTAGGAGCTGGCCATGTGGTCGATGACGAAATACCACCTACCTCACAACTGAGTCGTGCTGCTTTAATGAGACTCACTGAAGGTATACGTATTCTTCGTATGTATCCAGGTGCAAAACTCATTTTGTCAGGCTACGCTGGAGGGTCAGAACTCAGCCATGCCCGTATGATGGCTAACGTAGCCCTTTCGCTTGGTGTGGCAAAATCTGACATCATCTTGCTTGAAGATGCGAAAGATACCTGGGAGGAAGCAAGGCAAGCAGCGGCATTCGTAAAACAGAAAGATATTGTGCTAGTGACTTCAGCAAGCCATATGAAGCGCGCAATGTACGAGTTTCGTGCAGCAGGGATTAAGCCCATCCCAGCGCCAACCAACTTCTTGGCTGTTGCCGATATCAACCAACCTTGGCATCGGTATGCTCCAAAAGCACAGTACCTAGAACAAACGGAACGATACTGGCACGAAACACTGGGTATTATCTGGCAGCACCTACGCGACAATATTGGCCAGGCGCCAGTCGAAGAAGCGAATTAAGCCGGCTTCAAAACTAAACCAACAGGCACAAAAAAGGAGAGCATTGCTCTCCTTTTTCTTTAACGCGTTGATTTAAGTCAGCAGACTCTAGTCACCTGCGAACATGTAGCCTTCACCATGAACGGTCACAAAGATTTGTGGGTTCTTTGGGTCAAACTCCATCTTAGCGCGCATACGTCGAATCAGAACGTCGATAGTACGGTCGTTTGGCGCATCCACTCGGTGGCTGATCATATTCAAAATACGTTCGCGGCTTAATACCTGATTTGGGTATGAAGACAAGGCAACTAACAGCTCATACTCTGCTTTCGTTAGTTTCACTGGCTCACCATTGCGACTTAGAGCACGACGCTGAATATCAAACGTCCACTCACCGAAGCGCACTATGTGTTCTTCATTCGTATCATTTGCTGCTTTTTGTGAACCGTTACGAGCCGCTGAGATACGCCACAGCAAGTTTTTAACGCGAACCAATAATTCCCTTAGTTCAAAAGGCTTTGTTACATAATCGTCTGCGCCCATTTCTAAGCCCACGATTTTGTCAATGCTATCCGTGCGTCCTGTCACTAATATGATGCCGATATCTGATTGGCTGCGTAATTCACGCGTAAGCATAAGGCCATCTTCACCCGGCAGGTTAATATCCAGCATGATCAAATCTACATCGCCTTCTTGAAGCACTTCGCGCATTTCAGCACCGCTTTCTGCTTCACTAACTTTGTAACCTTCATTTTGGAAATAGCCCGCAAGCTTACTGCGAGTTACAACATCATCTTCTACGACTAATACGTGATAGCTCATTTACACCACTTTCTGTCTTTTTTATCTTCCAAGACGTATTCTATTCATAACTAGTAACATATCTAGTAATAGTTACAATAAAAAGCAAGATTTTGTGGATTTATTGATGCAAAACAAGCTTATTTGCCGCCATTCATAAACATGCATATTTCCCAATAAACCATAACAATTATAGTTACTGCTATTCATTTTAATTGTTTACACTTAGGGGATAACTATTTGGGAGCAAAAAAATGCAAGAAGTGAAAGCTTTTAACGAAAAACGAGCTGAGATTTATTGGTGGTTTTCTAGCCTGTTCGCAAAAGAGCTAACAAACAAGGAGCTGGAATCTTATCATAGTGTTGAAATTCGAAGCTTTTTAGCTGGTTTGGGTGAAAATGAAACACTCAAACCATCGGTTGATACCCTTGTTGATGCGCTTAATCGCCTACAAGATCGTGAAGATGCTCAGTTAGAGCTAGCTGCGGACTTCTGTGAACTTTTTCTTAAAACAGAAAAGCACGGTGCGCTACCTTATGCCTCAATGTACATCGGTGAATCTGGTTTATTAAACGATAAACCAGCAGAAGAGATGGAAAAGCTGATGGCAGACTTTGGTGTGCAAGTTGACGAAAATCTAAAAGAGCCTGCGGATCATTTAGCAGTCGAGTTAGATTTTTTAGGCAATATGATTATCCGCTCAAATGAACTCGAGCAAGAAAAACACATGGAAGATGCGTTCGAAAAGCAAAATGAGTTCATCCAGCAACACCTTTTGACATGGCTACCTCAGTTTGCCGCTAAATGTAAGCAATTCGATGAATTTGGCTTCTATGTTAGTGTCGCGCAACTATTAATTGCATTTTGTAAACTGGACAGCACCTACCTTCTTGGTGAATAATTGCCGCCTATTTTGGGGAGTCTGTCATTCAGACTCCCTATTTTATTCGTTTGTTTTTAATCTGGCGCAGAGAAATACAATCCATTTAGCCGTTAAACTGTGACCTCCGAGGCACAAAACAACCACCTAAAACATTGCCAGCTTGCCCGCATCAGTCTAAAATGTGAGCGCAAACGATTAAATATGATTTATATGTAAACCGCTGAAATAAAGCGGTTTTTGTGTTTTCTTAACAGGATTGCTGACCAATTCCTCACTTAGTATAAGAAAGGAATATGAGACTCAGCGATAAATGTTGCTACAAACCTTTTTATACCGATTTCGGAACAACCGCTGCCAAATATCTCAGCAATGCCCCTATTCGCAGTTGCTCGGTTTGCGCAAGACCCTAAGCGTATGGTTGTCTTCACTACGGTATTTACAGTAGCTCGATACAGGACATCATTTATGGCCACTATTAAAGACGTTGCTCGCTTAGCCGGCGTTTCTACCACTACGGTTTCGCACGTAATTAATAAAACTCGCTTTGTTGCAGAAGCAACTCAAGAAAAAGTAATGAAAGCGGTGGATGAACTTAATTACGCACCAAGTGCCGTTGCGCGCAGTTTAAAGTGCAACTCAACTCGTACCATCGGTATGCTAGTAACTCAATCTACCAACCTGTTCTTCTCTGAAGTGATCGATGGTGTTGAGAGCTACTGTTACCGTCAAGGTTACACTCTTATCCTATGTAACACGGGCGGTATTTACGAGAAGCAACGTGACTACATCCGCATGCTCGCTGAAAAGCGTGTAGATGGCATTCTAGTAATGTGTTCTGACCTGACGGAAGAACTAAAAGAGATGCTTGATCGTCACTCAGACATACCTAAAGTTGTGATGGACTGGGGTCCAGAAAGCTCACAAGCAGACAAGATCATTGATAACTCAGAAGAAGGCGGTTACATCGCGACAAAATATCTGATCGACAATGGTCACACAGACATCGCGTGTTTAAGCGGTCACTTCGAAAAAGCTGCGTGCCAAGAGCGTATTGCGGGTTATCGCCGTGCAATGGCAGAAGCAAACCTTGCGGTTAACGAAGATTGGATTCTTGAAGGCAACTTTGAGTGTGATACCGCTGTGCTAGCGGCAGATAACATTACTGCAATGGAAAAACGCCCTACTGCAGTTTTCTGTTTCAATGACACTATGGCACTTGGCTTGATGAGCCGCCTTCAGCAGAACGGCATCAAGGTACCAGATGATGTTTCTGTTATCGGCTATGACAACATTGAGCTGGCAGAGTACTTCTCACCACCACTAACGACTATCCACCAACCAAAACGTCGTGTGGGTAAAAACGCGTTTGAGATTCTACTAGAGCGTATCAAAGATAAAGAACACGAAAAACGAGTGTTTGAAATGCAGCCAGAGATCGTGATTAGAAATACGGTTAGAAAGCTCAAGTAGTCTCTAGGTAGTACTCGTTTGCTCATCATAAAAGCACCCACATGGGTGCTTTTTTATTTCACAATTCATCCGCGGCAACGAGTTTGTATGTAAAACTTTTCATACTTGTTATTTCTTCGTGTATTCAACTCTCTAGCACTGACCTTTTTCGGGTAGACCACTTTGTTAATTTATGAAACTTAACTCACGAAAAAATAATTATTAATTGAACCGAGATCACATTTATAAGCGCAAAATGTGATATTAGTCCAATATAGCAAGTATGCTCTCAGTGTCACGCACAGGGCAAACCACTCTAAAGGGTGGGACGCAAAGCTTCCGGCCTAAACTATCGCATGAGATAGCATGGTAGCGGGGTTACCGATGGCAAGTATGCATATGACGAGTTTACCCTTTAATGACATTGTGTCTGCATGCGTTTGCTAATCTCTCGGACCTGATTTTTGGTGGCGTAATTTAAATTACACCGAGATAACACATCATGGATAAACCGATACTCAAAGACTCTATGAAGCTTTTTGAGGTGCTTGGTACGATCAAGTCACGCTCAATGTTTGGCGGCTTTGGCCTTTTTGCTGATGAAACAATGTTTGCATTAGTCGTTAACAACCAGCTTCATATCAGAGCAGATAAAAAGACATCTTCAGACTTTGAAACTCAGGGACTTAAACCTTACGTATACAAGAAGCGTGGATTTCCTGTTGTTACTAAGTACTACGCCGTTTCACCAGACCTTTGGGATACACCACAACACTTAGTGGAAGTAGCCAAAAGTTCACTCGAAACTGCAAAGCTTGAAAAAGAACAGCAAGCCAGTTCTAAACCAACGCGTTTAAAAGACCTACCGAATCTTAGACTAGCGACAGAGAGAATGCTTAAAAAAGCTGGTATTGACTCTGTCACTCAGCTCGAAGAACAAGGTGCGCTAAACGCCTATAAAGCGATCCAGGAAACGCATACCGCTTCTGTAAGCATCGAGTTACTGTGGGCCCTTGAAGGCGCTATTAACGGTACTCATTGGAGCGTTGTTCCTCAGTCTCGCCGAGAAGAGCTAATTAACCACCTCTCATAATACAAGTTTGAGCTCCAGGTATTCATAAACCGCAGTTTTACACTGCGGTTTTTTTTTGAAATTTTTTCTCACTCCATTCTGTCTTATTATCTAAGAAGCAGAAATGGAATGATAGATATGAATAAGAAACTGATTTTAGGACTGATCCTACTCGCGACGATTATCTTTTTAGGTGTGAATTTTGGTCAATATCTAACCCTAGAAAATGCCAAGGCGCAGCAAGAGGCGTTGAATGCTTTTATTAGCCAAAACTTCGTATTTGCTGCAGCAACGTATTTCTTTGCGTATATAGCTATCACCGCTTTCTCCATTCCCGGAGCTGCCGTAGTAACGCTTCTGGGTGCTGCTCTATTTGGTTTCTGGACCAGTCTCTTATTGGTTTCTTTTGCCAGCACTATTGGTGCGACCATTGCTTTCCTTAGCAGCCGTTACTTACTGCGAGAGTGGGTACAAGGCAAGTTTGGTAATAAGCTAGGTGCGATAAACGAAGGCGTTGAGAAAGACGGCTCGTTTTATCTCTTCTCACTACGTCTTATTCCCGTCTTCCCATTTTTCCTTATCAACTTGCTGATGGGTTTGACACCAATGACCATTGCACGATTCTACCTCACTAGCCAAGTTGGTATGTTGCCAGGTACAGCAGTTTATCTGAACGCTGGTACTCAATTAGCCACCATAGATAGTCTTTCTGGCATTGTGTCACCCACCGTACTTGCGTCATTTGCCTTACTTGGTTTGTTTCCAATCATTGCCAAATGGGTTATGAGTAAGATTCGCCCAACTCAAGTTCAGCAAAATGGAAACGCTCAATGAAAATCTTCATAGCGAGAAACCCAGCTGAAGCTCACATAGTCTGTGAGCTTCTCAAGACCGAGAAAATTGGCTGTGAAGTTCGAGGTGAAGGAATGTTTGGGCTAAAGGGAGAATTGCCGTTTGGTGACGATACAGACCCCTATATTTGGCTTTTACACCCAGAGCAACAGTTAAAAGCTGCTGCTATTGTTGAAGATTACCAAAAACAAGCAAATCAGACTTATCGAGATTGGCGGTGTCCAAAATGTTCAGAGATAAATGAGGGGCAGTTTGGTGCGTGTTGGCAATGCGGGTATCAAATCGGGGAGCAGTGATATATCCCCTATTTTTTCTATTGCTTTGACCTAGCGTTGCGTTAAGCAGCTAAACTTTGCTGCTTAATGAACTCGATGGAATGTTGGTTAAAATCATCTGGTCTTTCTACATTGCATACGTGGCCACAATCGGGGATTTCGCGTAATACACTCTGCTTATGCACTGCGACCATCTCCTTAACTGGCTTGATGAACATATAGTCCCGATCACCCATTAAATACAGCGTCGGAATCGGGAGTTCACGATCCTTAAAATATTTCATCAACGGGTTAACGTCTGCGGCCAAGATAAACCATCGCTTGAACTCTTTTTGGCACAACTTTTTCGCTTCACGGATAAATAGATGACGCGACTCACGCTGATTTTTCTGTGGCATCACAATATAGGCAAACAACTTATACAGCCACATGTAAGGCAAAATGTGTTTGCCTAAATTACCCAATTTCACCAGAATTTGTGAACGCGTGTTCAAACGTGTCACCGCACCACCAAGCACCATAGAACGAACACGCTCAGAAGCAAGCTCCGCGAGGTTACGGACGATGATCGTTCCAAGTGACATACCAACAAAATGTGCAGATTGGATTTTCAAGTGATCCAACACTTTTAGAATGTCTTGCGTTACCTCCGTAAAGGTGTAGCGACTTGTCATCAATTCTTTGATTAACTGGTTTGACTTTCCATGTCCTCGAAGGTCAATTAAGAGCAAATTAAAATGTTCTTTATAAGCCTTAAGTTGCTTGAACCATATTGAAGAACTGCCACCAGCACCATGCACGAAAACGACCCACTCATTACTGGTAGGGTGTAAATAGGTTTTATGGAATAGAAGTGGCTGAGTCATTTATCAGTCTGGAAAACGTTCTGTATAAAAAGAGTGAGTAAATCGTACCACACTCTATAAGGGCAAGGTAATAAAGGCACCTCATTCGGTGCCTTTAGTTACATTTTTTAAAAATTTTGCGTTAATTTAACGCAGACCTATACAACTGCAAATATTCTTCTGCGGCTTTATGCCAGCAGAAATCCCTTTGCATCGCATGAAGCTGAACACGCTTTACTTCGTTCGGACTCTGTGCGTAGAGCAATAGAGCTCTTAGCATAGTCAGCAGCAATGCTTGCGGTGTCGGCTCATAGAACACAAAACCTGTGGCTTCTTCAATGTCCACATCGTAGTCATTAACGCTATCTTTCAAGCCACCAACCCCACGAACGATAGGCAAGGTGCCATAAGCCATACTGTAGATCTGATTCAAACCACAAGGTTCAAACTCTGAAGGCATCAGGAAGAAATCAGAACCAGCCTCAACAAGGTGTGCGAGTTCATTATCGTATGCTTCCACAAAAACAAACTTATTTGCAAACTGCGCTGCGACTTCTTTCAATTGAGCGGCAAGAATAGGGTCTCCCGTTCCCACCACCACGACTTGAACATCGTGTTTCAGAAAGTCTGCCAATACTGGTAGCAAATAATGCACACCCTTTTGCTGCGTTAGGCGGCACACCATACCAAACATCGCGCAATCTGACGCACCAAGCCCCAACTTATCTTGTAGGGCTTTCTTACAGGTATTCTTACCACGCACCATACTTTGCCGATTCGCTTTGTAGTTCAGTGGTAAACTAGGATCTGTTTCCGGATTCCATGCACTGTAATCGCAGCCATTTAGAATGCCCACTAAATCATCAGCACGTTGTTGAAACTCCCATGCCATGCCATGGCTACCGAGTTCAGTCTTAAGCTCTTCTGCATAAGTCGGACTTACTGCATTGATTTTATCTGCGTTCATCACGCCTGCTTTGAGCATGGTGATGTGTGTCGCACTTACCGCTGCGTCTGATACGTTTCGACTATGAAATTCAGGGAGGCACTGAACATCATCGTAACTAAATACCCCTTTAAATACCGCATTATGAATCGAGATTACACTGCGAGTATTTGCAAAAAAGGCGTCGTCGCCATAACGATGTTTGAGTAGGAATGGAACTAAGCCCGTATGCCAATCATTAGCGTGTACGATGTCTGGTTGAAAGCCTAGCTTTGGTAACATATCAAGGCAAGCAGCACTAAAAAATGCAAAACGTTCGCCATTGTCTGAATAAGCTTGGTTATTCTCCGCATACATAGAAGGACGATTGAAATACGGCGGACAATCAATTAAGTAAACCAGATTGTCCCCAAGCATCAGTTTTAGAACTCGATAAGCAGTATGAGGCCAACTCGTTAGTTCTGTCTCTAGAACCGTCTCAGCTTCTGACAGTTGCTCTATACCGGTATAAGCTGGAATAGAAATTCGTACATCTTGCTGAAGATTTTGAAGGGCTTCCGGCAGTGCCTTGGCTACATCAGCCAAGCCACCACTTTTAATCAGTCCTTCGACTTCAGACGCTACAAACAGAACAGACAAATTGTTAGTAGCCAACACGTGCTCCTTTTGGAATTACAACAATGCCATCATCTGACACATGGTAGTGTTTCTTATCTTCTTGTAGATTTACCCCAATTTGTGTACCTGGAGCAATATCTGCGTCTTTGTCGACAATCACGCGACGAAGCACACAACCTTCCCCGACTTTCACATCGCCCAACAAAATACACTGGCTAATGTCACACGCTGAAGCAATGTTGCTGCGGAATCCAAGTACTGACTTTTCAATACGTGAACCACGCACGTAGCTGCCGTTACATACCAAGCTGTCGATGATCTGCACTCGACCATTAACAGAGTCAGTAAAGGTCGCCGGTGGCAATGGTGGGTAATAAGTATGCAGTGGCCACTTTCGGTTGTATAGAGAGAACGGAGCGTCTTTCTCGAGAAGATCCATATGAGCTTGCCAGTACGCATCAATCGTACCTACATCGCGCCAGTAAACTTCTTCTTTCTCGCCAGTGATGCGGTTAGTACTGAAGTCATAAACAAACACATCGCCACGTGGGAACATCTTAGGAATGATGTCTTTGCCAAAATCATGCGTTGAAGCTTCATTGTCAGCATCTTCAATCAGTTCAGCGAACAAGGTCTGAGCTTCGAATACATAGTTCCCCATAGATACAAGTGCATGCTCTGGATCACCTGGGATAGATTTCGGACTTTCTGGTTTTTCTTCAAAACCGATCATACGCCCTTCCGCATCCACTTCTATCACTCCAAACTGGGATGCTTCCGAAAGTGGCATACGTAATGCGGAAACCGTTAACGAAGCTTCTTTCTCTTCGTGGAAAGCCAACATCTGTTTGATGTCCATTTTATAGATATGATCTGAACCAAAAATACATACCTGATCAGGCTCAGCCAACTCCATAAAACGCAGGTTTTGGTAGATAGCATCTGCTGTACCTTCATACCAACGCTTACCCGTACGCATCTGGGCAGGGATCGGGTCAATAAAACGATCTGTGATGCCATTGATGTTCCATCCCTTTTTCATGTGATGGAATAAAGATTGAGATTTAAATTGAGTAAGGACGTAAATGCGCATCAAATCCGCATTCACGAAGTTGTTCAAAGCGAAATCAATAAGTCGGTAACTTCCGCCAAAAGGGACCGAAGGTTTACTGCGGGATTCCGTTAAAGGCCTCAGACGAGAGCCTTCACCGCCAGCAAGAATCATTCCCAAAACACCAGCCATTCGTTGTTCTCCATATAGTTATAGCTTGGATTTCCATATCCACTCGATCATGATAAGCCTCAGGGGTAATCGAGCGGATACCTTATAGTATCTACTCCACCAACTCTAACCGTGAGTTAGCGAGCAAAATTAAGCTATTGTGCTTTCCTTTCTACTGCCGTATTTATTCGGTTTGTTTTTATACTAATTGGCAGCAATCGGTTGCACTTATTAGGTATTAAATTATCGAATTGGAATTAAATTACAATTTTAAATATGCCATTCTGTGTCGCGTACAGAGGTTACTTGCTCAAGACGATAATTCGGTCACACTAAGCAACGCAATCGTTTACATCATGAAAACAATTTACACACAGCAAGCGTACAAATAGGTGTGTTTAATAAAAATACGGCGTCTTGATGAAAGCTCTATGACAATCAAAAATTGAAGGGTTTTGAAAATAAAAAAGGCAGCTTGTTAGCTGCCTTTGTCGTTATAGAATCGAATTACTTCGCTTTTTTACGCTTATCAGTGATATCCCACTTGCCTTCGTTATAAAGAGCGGTCCACCCACTTGGTTTTCCGTTTTCTTCAGAACGCACATAGTTCTCCTTAGTTTTACGACTAAATCGAACTACAGCTGGGCGACCATCCGGATCTTCCTGCGGTGCTGTTGCTAAATATTTGAACTTTTCAGGCAAACGTTCTTCAAAACGCGCCAGTTCAGATACCAGCGGAGCACGAGTTTCACGTGATTTAGGGAAGTTACTTGCTGCCATAAACAGGCCAGAAGCACCATCACGTAGAACAAAGTACGCATCTGAGTTTTCGCATGGCAGTTCAGGGAAATGAACTGGATCTTCTTTCGGAGGCGCAACTTCGCCATTCTTCAGAATCTTACGAGTGTTCTTACACGTCTCACTCGTACAGTCCATGTATTTACCAAAGCGACCGTTCTTAAGCACCATGTCAGAGCCACACTTGTCACACTCAACAACTGGGCCATCATAGCCTTTCACTTTGAACTCGCCGTGTTCAACGATGTAGCCTTCACAGTTCGGGTTGTTACCACAAACGTGCATCTTACGCTTATCGTCGATCAGGTACGCATCCATCGCCGTTTCACAGATAGGACAACGCTTCTTCGCGCGCAGCGCTGCAGTTTCTACATCTTCTTCTAGAACATTGATGATGCCATCTTCATCACCCAAGTTAATCGTTGTCTTACAACGCTCTTTAGGTGGTAATGCATAACCAGAACAGCCCAGGAATACACCCGTAGATGCAGTACGGATACCCATTGGACGGCTACAAGTCGGACACTCGATGTCTGTCATCACGATGTGATTCAGCTTCATGCCGCCTTCGTTTTCGTCCTGTTCCGCTTTCTCAAGATCGCCAGTGAAGTCGGTGAAGAAATTGTCTAGGACATCTTTCCACATCACGTCGCCTTCTGCGATTTGGTCAAGCTTCTGTTCCATACGAGCTGTGAAGTCGTAGTTCATTAGGTCGTTAAAGCTGTCATCTAGGCGGTCTGTAACGATCTCGCCCATCTTCTCTGCGTAGAAACGACGCTGCTCAACTTTCACATAGCCGCGATCTTGGATCGTAGAGATGATAGAAGCGTAAGTTGAAGGACGACCAATGCCGCGCTTCTCAAGCTCTTTAACCAATGCCGCTTCTGTAAAACGTGCAGGTGGCTTAGTAAAGTGCTGTTTAGGCTCTAGTGACTCTAGGTCTAGCTTTTCGCCTAACTGAACGGCTGGAAGAATCGTATCTTCGTTTTTACCCATTGGGCGTTGTACGCGAGTCCAACCGTCAAACTTGAGGATACGGCCTTTCGCTTTTAGCGTGTATTCTGCCGCCTTCACACTGATTGTCGTTGAATCGTATTCTGCTGGCGTCATTTGACAGGCAACGAACTGATTCCAGATCAATGAATAAAGTTTGTGTGCGTCCGCATCAACACCTTGTAGGTCTTCTGATTTCACAGAAACATCTGAAGGACGAATCGCTTCGTGCGCTTCTTGTGCGCCCTCTTTGCTACCGTACGTTAGCGGTTTAGCAGGAAGGTACTTGTCTCCATACTCAGAGCCGATGAATCCACGAACCGCATCTACTGCTTCCGCACTCAAGTTGGTTGAGTCAGTACGCATATAGGTGATGTAACCCGCTTCATACAAACGCTGCGCGAGCATCATTGTCTTCTTAACGCCGTAGCCAAGACGAGTACTTGCCGCTTGTTGCAGTGTTGAAGTGATGTACGGTGCAGACGGCTTACTCTTTGTTGGGCGGTCTTCACGCTTACAAACTTCGTAGCTCGCTTTTTCCAGTACTGAAAGCGCTGCTTTGGTCTCTGTCTCGTTGACAGGCTTAAACGCAACGCCATCTTTTTGCGCAACAAGAAGTTTGAATGCAGTCTTGTCTTTAGTGTGCGTATTTGCGTTGATATCCCAGAATTCTTCTGGAATAAAAGCATTAATCTCACGCTCGCGCTCAACCAACAGCTTCACCGCTACCGACTGTACACGACCAGCAGACAGACCACGCGCAACTTTCTTCCATAGCAATGGAGAAACCATGAAACCTACAACGCGGTCCATGAATCGACGTGCTTGCTGTGCGTTAACACCATCCATATTTAGCTCACCAGGTGTTTGGAAAGCTTGTTGGATTGCATTCTTAGTAATCTCGTTAAAAACTACGCGTTTGTATCGCTCTTCATCGCCGCCGATGATCTCACGAAGGTGCCATGCGATTGCTTCCCCCTCGCGGTCCAAATCGGTTGCGAGATAGACGTGGTCAGCATCTTTGGCTAATTTTTGCAGTTCGCTTACAACTTTTTCTTTACCTGGAAGGATTTGGTAGTTCGCTTCCCAGTCATGATATGGGTTAATCCCCATTTTTTTGATCAAAGCTTTACGGTCTTTTTCTTTTTTGACTCGCGCTTTTTCTTCTGGGCTCATTCCTTTTGTAGAAATAGCCGCTGCTTTTTTCTCACCAGTGCTTTGACCGGCCGTAGGGAGATCACGCACGTGACCAACACTAGACTTAACAATAAAGTCTTTACCAAGGTACTTGTTTATCGTCTTTGCCTTGGCTGGTGACTCCACTATAACGAGTGATTTACCCATAACTGACTCTAACGTCCTTCATAATAATGCGGGTTAAAACTCCCAAAGGAAGCTACCCGCATAATGTTCTATTTCATTGCTTCTTTTTTTACTATTGTGCGAGATGAAAAGAAGATCAACTGCTTTTTTGAAATTCAGATCCGATTGGTTGACAATTCATCGCCTTTATACTTTGACAAGTCAGGGTTCTGCAAAAGGTCTTGAGCGGCATATACTAAGCAGGCAAAGTTTCCTCTCGCTAGTCGAATTCAATAAATTTTGTCTCTCATCACAAAATAATTTGTCATAAGCGATTAGAACGTAACCTTAAGTTATGGCAATGAAATATTGCCTATTTGCAGATGAGAATCGCTTCGCTAATTCCTCTATATTAATGTGCGATGTTCGTAAAACACGCAATCACAGTTTTTAGCCTGCAAACCCAAGACAATTGAGGGTATACTGCGCCCCATCAAGTTTCATTGAATGACGAGAGTGCTATGTCTGACAGAAAACACATTGAAGAATTTGACCTTCTTTTGATTGCAAACCAAATTATCCAAGAGCACGATGACTTTATCGAAGGGATGCGTGCAACAAGTGTTGAAGAAAAGGACGATGTTTTGGTATTTAAAGGTGAATATTTCTTGGATGAGAAAGGCCTACCGACACCGAAGACAACCGCGGTATTCAACATGTTTAAATACCTAGCGCATCATCTTTCTAAAGAATTCACATTGAATAAATAAATAATTAAAATTCAATAAAAAAGCCAGAGCACTCACTCTGGCTTTTCTCTTTCAATACGATTAATTAGCAGCTCAATGCTTTCAATTTATCGAAGTAGTCTGGGAATGTCTTTGACGTACACTTAGGATCGTTAATCGTAACTGGCGTATCACTTAGCGCCACCAGCGAAAAGCACATAGCCATGCGGTGATCATCGTAGGTATCAATCGCAGCATGCGTAAGCTGTGATACTGGCTTCACGATGATGTAATCTTCACCCTCTTCCACCTCTGCGCCAACTTTACGAAGCTCTGTCGCCATTGCAGATAGACGGTCAGTCTCTTTTACACGCCAGTTGTATACATTACGAATAGCGGTGGTACCTTCAGCAAACAGCGCAGTCGTCGCAATGGTCATTGCCGCATCTGGGATATGGTTGTAATCCATATCGATGCCTTTCAATTGGCCAACACGAGAAATGACGTAATCATCGCCCCATTCGATTTCTGCACCCATTTTTTCAAGCGCATCAGCGAATTGAATATCACCCTGAATACTATTTTTACCAATACCAGTGACTTTAACTTCACCACCTTTGATCGCTGCGGCAGCCAAGAAGTAAGAAGCCGATGACGCATCACCTTCCACCAAGAAATCACCCGGAGCGACATATTGCTGGCCAGCAGGAATCACGAACTCTTGGTAATCATTGTTAATCACTTCCACACCAAACTGCTTCATGATGTGCAACGTGATATCGATGTAAGGTTTAGAAACCAACTCACCTTCGATATTGATACGAATTTCACCTTCAGCCAACGGTGCTGACATAAGAAATGCGGTAAGGAATTGGCTAGAGATTGAACCATCAATAGATACAGAGCCAGACTTAAGTCCCGTTCCTATGATTCTTAGTGGTGGATAATTTTCGCTCTCTAGGTAAGTTACATCTGCACCCGCTGCTTTCAACGCAGTAACTAGATGACCAATTGGGCGTTCTTTCATGCGAGGCTCGCCGGTAAGAACATACTCACCTTCACCTAAACATAGAGCAGCTGCAAGTGGACGCATCGCTGTACCTGCATTGCCTAGAAAAAGCTCAACTGGTTCAGAAACAGAAAAAGGTCGGCCAAGACCTTCTACGACACATTCCGTTTTGTCTTCAGACAATTTGTATTGAACGCCAAGCTTAGTCAGCGCGTTCAACATATGTCGAATATCATCGCTGTCGAGAAGGTTGGTCAAACGAGTGGTGCCTTTTGCTAGTGCAGCAAGAAGCAAAGCTCGGTTGGAAACGCTTTTTGACCCAGGAAGGTTCACTTCCCCTTGAATTTTATTGATAGGTTGTAACGTTAGGCTTTCCATTAAAAGTTGATAATCCTTTGTGCTCTCAACTTAACCGTTTTTGAGAGCTAAACAATTCTTCGTAAATTCAGACTAACGAAAAAACCGCCACAAAACCAGAGCAAACCTAAGCTATTTTTTGAATAATTAATCAGCCTTGCTTTTGTAGCGCAAACGTTGGCTTAATAGGCAATGTCGACTCTAACGCCATCATCAAAGTACAAGATTCGAACATCATCACCTCGGGAAAACAACATAGTATTATCAACGTCTTGTATTACGTTGATAAGTTTGTTGCCATCAACTTTGATCAGCAGCTCTACCAACTTGTATTCCACGGTATATTCGTAATTGCCGCGATTTCTGACTACCGCAGCGCCAGCAAGCGCACCAACTGCAGTCGCTACTTCTTTGCCCGTACCACCACCAAATTGGTTACCAACTAAACCACCGATGGTAGCCCCGAGCAATGTTTCCCAGCCGTTACTTTGTGACTGTTTTATCTCTTGCTGCGTTATGTATCGCACAGAATCAACTTTACCATACACGACTTGATTCACGGGTTTTGCTACATTTCTTTCATAAGCTGCATTGGCGAAAAATGGCAAAAACAGTATGATCCATGCCCATCGTTTTATATTAAATATTACTCCGCTCATAATAAGCTCCTATAGGCTCTGATGTTGGTAATTTTATCTTTATGGCTATCTATCTAACTGAACTTGGTGATTCGCTCTCATTTCCATCACCTTACGAAGCATTGAGCGATCCAAACGGTTTGCTCGCTTTTGGTGGTGACCTGAATCCTGAACGTATTCTTAATGGCTACCATCAAGGTATTTTCCCTTGGTATGGTCCCGGAGAGCCGATTCTTTGGTGGAGCCCATCACCGCGCGCTGTATTTGATCCTTTGACATTTAAGCCTTCCAAAAGCTTAAAAAAGTTTCAGCGTAAACAACAGTATAAAGTAACAATAAACAACGCAACTGAACGCGTCATTCAGCTATGCTCTTCAACTCGCCCAGCAGAAGAAACTTGGCTCAATGAAGAGATGCAAACTTCATATATTGAGCTAGCAAAACGCGGCCATTGCCACTCTGTAGAAGTATGGCACGATGAGAAGTTAATTGGCGGTTTATACGGTATTAGCGTAGGGCAACTTTTTTGTGGTGAATCAATGTTCAGCCTTAAAGACAACGCCTCCAAAATTGCATTGTGGTATTTATGCGAACATTTGGCGTCAAGCCAGGGTCAATTGATCGATTGCCAGGTAATGAACCCGCATCTTAAGTCACTTGGAGCAATTGAAATTGAACGTGACGAGTTCGTCCAAAAACTACTATCTTTAAGAGACAAGAAAACCAATCTGGGAACATTCGAACCACAAACTCTTCAAGGCGTCGTATCATGAGCACGGATCTGCAACAAATTCGTATCGGTTTAACGAACAATCATCCATGCAGCTACTTACCAGAGCGTGAAGAGCGCGTGGCCGTTGCGCTTGATGCTAGTCTACACAACGAACAGAACTATCAGATTTTGATGGCCAATGGGTTCCGTCGCAGCGGTGACACGATTTATAAGCCTCATTGTGAAAACTGTAATGCTTGCCAGCCCATTCGTATCGCAGTGCAGGATTTTGTCGCCTCAAAGAGTCAAAAGCGGTTACTCAAGAAAGGCCAAACTTTTTATTGGGAAATGAAAAGTAAACTCGACGATGGTTGGTTTGAACTCTACAGCCATTACATTTGCCAAAGGCACAAAAATGGAACCATGTACCCCCCAAAAGAAGATGAGTTTGAACGATTTGCTCAAACGACATGGTTAACCACTGGGTTCCTTCATATTTATGACGAAAGTCATCGCTTATTAGCCGTTGCTGTTACCGATATAATGGAGCATTGTGCAAGCGCATTTTATACCTTCTTTGATCCTGACTTTCCTTTATCTCTTGGTACATTAGCCGTACTGTTTCAATTGGAGTACTGTCAAAAACAGAGTAAAGATTGGTTATATTTGGGCTATCAGATCGATGAATGTCCAGCGATGAACTACAAAACTCGCTTTCAACGACACCAAAGGCTAGTAAATCAGCGTTGGCAAGGGTAGAATACGCCCCAACTTTACATAATTACTGTTTAGCGGCAAAATAAGCGCGCTAATACCGCCTAATTTCTAAAGAGGATTAAATGGCTAAAGAAGACGTAATTGAGATGCAAGGCACTGTGCTTGACACTCTACCAAACACTATGTTCCGCGTTGAACTTGAAAACGGTCACGTTGTGACTGCACACATCTCTGGCAAGATGCGTAAGAACTACATCCGTATTCTTACTGGTGATAAAGTAACTGTAGAGATGACTCCATACGACCTATCTAAAGGCCGCATCGTCTTCCGCGCTCGTTAATCATAGATTTTCGGATGCAAATAAAAAACGGAGCTTATTGCTCCGTTTTTTAGTTAATGCTAAAGCAATTCAGCCAGTTCCTTTGTGAGTTGCAATACCGGCCTGTTACCGACATCATAGTTACCTGCTGTCGCGACAATTACCGCATTTTTACTTGGTAGCATCATAATGTATTGCTCACCAATGCCTATCGCGGCAACAGCGTTATTGACATTTGATACTTGCCAAAAATGCAGACCGTACCCCATTTCATAGCCAGTAAATTGGCTCAATCTCAATTCATCAAACCATTTGTTGCCAACAACTCGTTTGCCCGCATATTCACCTTTATGCAGCCACATAAGACCAAATTTACCCATATCAGTAGAGGTTAAGCGTAAGCCCCAATCTGCCCCAGGCTCTCCACTTCCTAATTGAGTTAACCATTGATACTGAACAATACCGAGAGGAGAAAAAAGCTTCTCTTTCATTACCTTTGTAAAAGGCTTTTCATAGACTTTCTCAATCACCTTAGAAAGCCCAATGGTTGAGAGCCCGCTATAGGCAAAGCGAGTTCCAGGTTCAAAAGAGAGAGGTGTAGACAAAAACTGCTCAAGCAAGTTTTTGGCATTATAGTGCCGAGCAAAAATATTGCCCTGCTTGTACGGAGAGCTCAATTCATCCAACGCAAAGCCAGTCGACATATTCATCACGTCTCGAAGGGTGATGTTCAGCTTCTTATCTCGATCACTAGCTTGATATTCAGGAAAAAAGCTAAAAATTGGTACATCTAAGCTTTCTATTTTACCTTCATCAATCGCAATGAAGATAAGGGTGGCTACAAACGACTTGGTTACTGAGTGAACATTATGAAGGACATCGCGACCTACGGCTAAGTTAGCGGTGTGGTAATTACCATTTCTTCCGCTTCCCTCTCGATAAAGTTCGAGTACTAAACGATCATTCTGCCAGACTAACAAACTATGGATGTTTGCCGCTTTACCTCGTTCTATGCGAGCGACTATAGGCTCAAAAACTGCGGTATTTTTCTCTATATGCAAATGACTATTGTCACAAGCAACCAACAGCAAGCACAGCACGATTAATAGTCGTTTCATTGAATTGACGCTCCAGTCCATATCCTACCCATGACTAAAACAGAATTAGTTTGCGACGTCAGCGTGCTATAAGAATAAAAAAAAAGCGTGCGACTCGTCGCACGCTTTTATCAGGACTAACTGATAATGTTAGTGAAGCGCAGCTTCTTTCTCGCTCAAGTACTCAAACTTAAGCTCGTCTTTCACTAGTGTCACCTTCACTGTACCACCGTCAACCAATGAGCCGAACAGAAGTTCATTCGCCAAAGGTTTCTTAAGCTGCTCTTGGATAACACGTCCCATTGGGCGAGCCCCCATCGCTTTGTCGTAACCTTTGTGCGCTAACCAATGACGAGCATCTTGTGATACTTCCATCGATACGCCACGAGCATCCAATTGAACTTGTAGTTCGACAATAAACTTATCAACTACTTGATGGATAACTGCTTCATCCAAGCTATTAAACCAAATGATATTATCTAGACGGTTACGGAATTCTGGAGTGAACACCTTCTTGATTTCCGCCATCGCGTCATGACTATTATCTTGTTGGATAAGACCGATAGATTTCTTCTCAGTCTCAGCCACACCCGCGTTGGTTGTCATCACAAGAATAACATTACGGAAGTCTGCTTTACGACCGTTGTTATCTGTCAGCGTGCCGTTATCCATAACTTGAAGTAGCAAGTTAAAGATATCTGGGTGCGCTTTTTCGATTTCATCAAGCAGAACGACTGAATGAGGGTGCTTAAGCACAGCATCGGTCAACAGACCACCTTGGTCATAGCCTACGTAACCAGGAGGCGCACCAATTAAGCGGCTTACTGAGTGACGCTCACCGTACTCAGACATATCGAAGCGCAGAAGTTCGATACCAAGCAACTTAGAAAGCTGAACAGTAACTTCTGTTTTACCAACCCCTGTAGGGCCCGCAAACAAGAATGAACCAACTGGTTTGTTATCCACGCCAAGCCCTGCACGCGACAGTTTAATCGCTTCAGAGAGTGCATCAATCGCGTTGTCTTGACCGAATACCAACATCTTCATCTTGTCATCAAGATTCTTCAGAATGTCTTTATCAGAAGACGACACTGATTTTTCCGGAATGCGCGCCATCTTAGCAACCATCGATTCGATGTCTGCAACGCCAACGGTCTTCTTACGACGACTTGCTGGTGCTAGGCGGCTGCGAGCGCCCGCTTCATCGATCACGTCGATAGCTTTGTCTGGTAAATGGCGTTCATTAATGTATTTCGCCGATAGCTCTACTGCTGCGCGCAACGCTTTGTTGGTGTAACGCACTTCATGGTGAGCTTCGTACTTAGGTTTCAAACCAATCAAGATCTTCGTCGTATCATCCAAAGAAGGCTCTACTACATCGATCTTTTGGAAACGACGCGACAATGCACGCTCTTTCTCAAAGATGTTGCTGTACTCTTGGTACGTCGTTGAACCGATACAACGCAACTTACCGCTGCTTAGCAGAGGCTTAATCAGATTAGCAGCATCGACTTGACCACCAGAAGCTGCACCCGCACCGATGATGGTATGAATTTCATCGATGAACAGAATCGCGTCTTCTTCTTTTTCAAGCTGCTTCAAAACAGATTTAAAGCGTTTCTCAAAATCACCACGGTATTTAGTACCAGCCAGTAGGGAGCCGATATCTAAGGAATAAATCACGCTATTTTGAATCACTTCAGGCACTTGGCCTTCTACAATTCTCCACGCAAGACCTTCCGCGATAGCCGTTTTACCTACGCCAGCTTCACCCACAAGTAATGGGTTATTCTTACGACGACGGCACAGCACTTGGATCGTGCGCTCTAGCTCTTTGTCACGACCAATCAATGGGTCGATATTACCCGCTTTCGCAACTTGGTTTAGGTTAGTTGCAAAGCTTTCCAGACGCTCTTCTGGGTTGGTTTCTTCAGGTGCATCTGAGCCAAACGAATCAGACGAAGAAGAATCTTCACTTGAGCCCGATGCTTTAGTAATGCCGTGAGAGATAAAGTTAACAATGTCCAAACGAGAAATGTCGTTCTTTTTAAGCAGGTAAGCTGCGTGAGATTCTTGCTCACTGAAAATGGCAACGAGGACGTTTGCCCCTGTTACTTCGCTGCGACCAGACGACTGAACATGGAAGACGGCGCGTTGAAGTACACGCTGGAAACTCAATGTCGGCTGGGTTTCGCGCGTCTCATCACTTTCTGGGATGAGCGGCGTTGTTTGGTCGATAAAAATATCGAGTTCATTTCGCAAAGCATCAAGGTCCGCTTTGCAGGCTAGAAGGGCTTCCTTAGCTGCATCATTTTCCAATAATGCAAGTAGGAGGTGTTCGACAGTCATGAACTCGTGGCGTTTATCACGTGCACGAGCGAATGCACCGTTAAGGCTTGACTCTAGTTCTTTATTTAGCATAAGTACCTCCCGAAAGAACAACTTGGGTTGCTCGAGCAAGTCTTCTTATTACGCTTGCTCCATAGTACATAGTAGCGGATGCTCATTTTCCCTTGAGTACATCGTCACTTGCGCTACTTTTGTTTCGGCAATTTCTGCGCTAAAGGTTCCGCAGACTGCCTTTCCTTCATAGTGAACCTTGAGCATAATTTGCGTTGCTTTGTCGATATCATGTGAAAAGAAACGCTCAAGTATCTCTATGACGAAATCCATAGGGGTATAATCATCATTATTTAGTACAACGTTATACAGCTTAGGAGGCTGAATTTTTGTACTTTCTTTCTCCAGAAGATCGGAGTCTGGAGTTACCCATTCAAAATTTTTACTCATGGCTATCTAAAAGTTATCGTATCAAAGGGTTGATGGTTTTACCTGCTTCGTAACAGACTACCATAAGCATACCGTGCGGTGTAGTGAGATAAGGCACCTAAATGCACTTTGATTGATAAAATTTTTCTCTTACATAGAGCCTAATCCACCAGTTCACTCGCTGCAAATAAAAGATTTTCTGATACGGACAAAAGCCGATTATTAAACCAGCAACTGAGTACTTTTCGTTGGTGGAATTTATCCCCCTCTCTAGTAAAAGGCAGAGATCACATTTACTCCACGAGCAACCTCTTAATTTCACTATTTATGCAGTTTCAACTCTTACCACACATTTTTCTAATATAAGCCTTGTGGATAGTATCTTTTACCACTCTTAGTCACACTTATAGACCGATACTCTAATTCTCAGATTATATTGACAAAAGACATTGCAAAATTGTTAATCTCAAAAGTGATTTGTTTTCAAATATGTTGTTTTTTGTACATATTTGCTATTGACTGTCTCACCTCTTTGACTACAGTGGAATGTGTTGGTGCATATTTTTTCAGTGGTGTTGTAGCTGGAGGCTTACTGCTTCGCTGAGAGTTTGCGCAACAATGACGTGTATTAGCATTATTGCTAAGAGAAGTACTTTGGCTAAAGGTATGGCCGAAGTGAAGAACAACATCAGTAAAAAATGCATGAGGGATGTAAACGCATGGCTACAGGTACAGTAAAGTGGTTTAACAATGCCAAAGGATTTGGGTTTATCTGTTCGGATCAAGAAGAGGGAGACATATTCGCCCACTACTCTACTATCCAAATGGACGGTTATCGTACACTGAAAGCAGGCCAACAAGTCTCATACGAGGTTGAAAAAGGTCCAAAAGGTTCACACGCAAGCAGCGTAGTACCAATAGAAGACCTAGCCAAATAAATAGAGCGCTGTCGGAAAGACAAACCATTTGCTCTCGTCAAAGCACAACACAACTTGCTTTTATGAAGAGAAAAATAAACCCGCTTAAAGCGGGTTTGTTGTTTTTATCAGTCTTTGACACGCGCTACCTAAGTAGCGCGTACAGAGTTACTTGTTGATAATAGCGTTCAACGTCGCGCTAGGACGCATCAATGTCGATGCTAGAGCGTCATCCAGAGAGTAGTAACCACCTAACTCACCTTTAACACCCTGGGCATTGTTTAGCTCAGAAACAATCGCGTCTTCTTGCTCTGCCAACGCTTTTGCTACTGGTGCAAACTCTGCCGCAAGATCGGCGTCTACCGCTTGCTCAGCCAAAGCTTTCGCCCAGTACGATGCCAAGTAGTAATGGCTACCGCGGTTATCTAACTCACCAACTTTGCGAGAAGGTGATTTGTTTTCATCGAGGAACTCACCTGTCGCTTTATCAAGTGCATCGGCCAGAACTTGAGCTTTTGCATTGCCAGCAACTGTACTTAGATGCTCAAGAGACGCAGCAAGTGCAAGGAACTCACCTAGAGAATCCCAACGCAAGTGGTTCTCTTTCTCTACCTGTTGAACGTGTTTAGGAGCTGAACCGCCCGCACCTGTTTCGAATAGGCCGCCACCATTCATAAGTGGAACGATAGACAGCATCTTCGCAGATGTACCTAGCTCTAAGATTGGGAACAAATCAGTTAGGTAGTCGCGAAGTACGTTACCTGTTACCGAGATTGTATCTAGACCTTCTTTGATACGCTCTAGAGAGAATTTACATGCATCGATTGGTGCAAGGATCTTAATTTCTAGACCTGAAGTGTCGTGTGCAGGAAGGTATGCATTTACTTTCTTGATAAGCTCTGCATCGTGAGCACGCGCTTCATCAAGCCAGAACACAGCCGGTGCACCCGAAGCACGAGCGCGAGTTACAGCAAGTTTCACCCAATCTTGGATCGGCGCATCTTTGACCTGACACATACGGAAGATGTCACCTTCTTCTACAGCTTGCTCAAGAAGAACTGCACCAGAAGCATCTACAACGCGTACAGTACCTGCTGCATCTAGAATGAATGTTTTATCGTGTGAACCGTATTCTTCGGCCTTCTGAGCCATTAGACCTACGTTTGGAACGCTACCCATTGTTGTTGGGTCAAACGCGCCGTGCTCTTTACAGAAGTCGATAACCGCTTGGTAAATACCTGCGTAGCTACGATCTGGAATCATTGCTTTAGTATCTTTCTGCTTACCGTCTGGTCCCCACATTTGGCCAGAAGCACGTAGCATTGCAGGCATAGAAGCATCAACAATGATATCGCTTGGTACGTGTAGGTTAGTAATACCACGATCTGAATCCACCATCGCTAGTGCTGGTTGCGTTTCGTATACCGCAAGAATAGCCGCTTCGATTTCTGCTTTTTGTTCCGCAGGTAGCGCATTGATCTTCGCATATACGTCACCGATACCGTTGTTTACATCAACGCCTAGCTCTTCAAACAGCTTGCCGTATTTCGCAAATACGTCTTTGTAGTAAACCTTAACTGCGTGGCCGAAGATAACTGGATCCGACACCTTCATCATGGTCGCTTTCATATGCAGAGAAAGCAGGACGTCTTGTTGTTTTGCTTCTGCAATTTCTTTCTCGAAGAACTCAACAAGCGCTTTCTTGTTCATTACTGAACAATCGATCACTTCTTTGTCTTGCAGAGGGAATGCTGATTTAAGTTCTTTTACCGCACCATCAGCAGCAACAAATTCGATTTTTACGTCAGTCGCACCAGAAACAGTTGTCGACTTTTCACTACCGAAGAAATCGTTGTCCGCCATGCTTGAAACATGAGATTGGGAATCAGCTGACCATGCACCCATTGAGTGTGGATTTTTCTTCGCGTAATTCTTTACTGAAAGTGGCGCACGACGGTCTGAGTTACCTTCGCGTAGAACTGGGTTAACCGCACTACCTTTGATTTTGTCGTAAGTCGCTTTAATCGCTTCTTCCTCGTAAGTGCTCGGTTCTTCTGGGTAGTTTGGTAGTTCGTAGCCTTTTGCTTGTAGCTCTTTAATAGCCGCTTTTAACTGTGGAATAGACGCAGAAATGTTTGGAAGCTTGATGATGTTTGCTTCTGGTGTTTTTGCCAACTCACCAAGTTCTGTTAGCGCGTCACCGATGCGCTGATCTTCTTTTAAATGCTCTGGGAAGTTAGCGATAATACGACCCGCTAACGAAATATCACGTGTATCTACATTAATGCCAGACGATGCGGTAAACGATTGAATGATTGGTAGTAATGAATAGGTTGCTAACGCCGGGGCTTCATCAGTGATTGTGTAGATAATTGTAGGTTTTTCTGTAGGCATGAAATTTCCCTATTTTTTACTCAACTAAGCTGAACAACTCAGCAACTGAGTTTGTTGAATTGACGCATTGCTAAACGTTAGTAGTGCATTTCTCCTCACCAACGCGACATGCGGTTTGCACTCTTTTTTATAGTTTGAAGCTCTATGGCTCTCTATCCATGAGTACACTTTGTGCCAAGTTTACTTTTATGCTGTGCTTATGTAGGAACACCGCCCTAAAAGCAACTTGGCTATATCATTAAACAAATAACACTAAATAGTCTATTATTCTGTGCGCTTTTGTTAGTTTTAGGCGCGCAAATGATAGCCGATCAGAAGAAAACTTAAAACTTTCAAATACAGTTCATTTACATTTTTGCAAGGTAGTTAACATGTCATCTCGCACGGGTCATGAGAAAGGTCGCCGCAGCAACCAATCTAAATCAAGCCATTTTAAACGCTCAAGTAAGCCAAACCATTCAAATGGACCAGCTAAAAATAGGCCAGGCCGCACAACCCGCTCCTCAAAACCCGCGAGGCCACGCATTGCACCTGAAGATCGTAAAGTGATTATCTTCAACAAGCCATATGACACGTTAAGCCAGTTTACTGATGGGGATGGTCGCAAAACCTTAGCGGATTACATCCCAGTGAAAGATGTATACGCTGCAGGGCGATTGGATAGAGACAGTGAAGGTCTGATGGTGCTAACAAACGATGGCATCTTACAGGCTAAGTTAACGCAGCCTCAATCGAAATCACCAAAAACCTATTGGGTACAGGTAGACGGAGCGCCTCAAGAAGAAGACTTAGAGAAGCTACGAAAGGGAGTTGAACTGAAAGACGGCATGACGTTACCAGCAAAAGTTGAAGTGATGCCTGAGCCAGCGATCTGGGACAGAACCCCACCCGTCCGGTTTAGAGCAAATATCCCTACGACTTGGTTATCCATTACCATCATTGAGGGTCGAAACCGTCAAATTAGGCGTATGACAGCACATATCGGTTTCCCAACGCTGCGTTTAATTCGTTACTCAATGGGCGATATACAGCTTAATGATTTAACGCCCGGAGAGTGGAAAGAAATCAAGCTCTAACTTCAAACCTCAAAAAACATAAAAGCAGGCATTGGCCTGCTTTTTTAGCTTTTACTACTACAAATAACGATTATTGTTGAGCGACCCACTTCTTAAATGCTTCTTTTTCTTGTGGCGTTGCTTTGTTATACATCGTCTTTAAAAGATCAACCATTTGGCTGTCTTGAGTTGTGGATTTCTGGCTACTCTTAATTTCCTGAGCTTTAGGCTCTATTTCGCTTACCGCTTGTTGGTGTTGGTTAACCGTCACGTAAGTAACCGCGACACTAGCAAGACCACCAGCGATATTGTAGTTGCGTGCCTCTTGAGAATAGTTACGACCGATTTGAACGCCATCAGATTCTAATACGTCTTCAACCAAATCAATTGGCTTCCCTTTAGAATCAAGCAACTGCCACGCCAAAGGAGAAATGTTTGTTTGTGCTTGGCGATAAGTTTTGAATTTAGGTAACTCGAACGTTAGTTCTTCATCTGTTGCATCGAATTTGGCTATGATGACGTCACCATAAACACCTTTAATGTCATCACCGATTTCAAACTCTGGCTGATATTTGAAAACAATCTGGTTTGTTCCGTCCGGGATCTCCATCGTTTTCTCATCTGAAAATAAGCCGCCCTCTAACTTTGGCTTCTCCATATTTACAGACAATAATTTCACATCCTCAGGCACTACCAGAGTTGTCGCAGCGTACAGGTTTGCACTTGCAAACAAAGACAATACCATTGCTGCTTTTAGTGATAACTGCATAGACTTATATTCCTTATCTTCAATAAAAAAGACCCAGCACTAGGCTGGGTCTTACAATATCAAACTGGGTTTTGATTACCAGTAGAAACGTGCACCAACACCGAAGTCAGTTTTAGAATCTGTTGCCGCAGTCGCTTTACCAGCTTCTAGCTTATCACCATCGAAGTTGTAACCAGCTTCAGCGAATACGCGAGCCCACTTAGAGAACTTGTATTCAACGCCAGCGTAAAACTTAGATTGGTCGCCGTCTTTCTTACCAGCTTTGTCAGAAGAAGATGCTACTAGCTCGTAACCAGAGTAAAGAGTTGTTTTAGGAGCAACTGCGAACATACCCGCTAGAGAAAGAGCGTGAGAGTCGATTGTTTCGCTTGCAGCTTTGTCATCGTTCTCGTTGTAGTAGTATGTTGCACCTAGAGTGTGTTCACCTAGAGCGTACTCAGCAGTTACTTCGAAAGATAGGTTTTCGCTGTTGTTGCCTTTAGAAGCGATCTTGTTCTCAGAAGATAGAACACCCGCGTGCATAGATAGGTCACCGAAAGACTTACCTACGAATACTTCGCGAACTTCTTCGTTCTTGTCATTCTCGCCTAGTGCGTAACCAGCTTTTAGCCAGAATGCATCGTTTTCGAATGCGTATTTGATTTGAGAAGAGTTGTTCCAAGCGTGTCCGTAAAGAAGTGCAGAACCGCCGAAGAAGTATGAGTAATCAGCACCGTAAACGTCATCCGCGAAAGTACCTTCTTTACCGAAGCGGATAGTACCCATTTCACCCATGTCGAAACCGATGATGTGACGACGAACGTATACTGTATCGTCTGTACGCTCGCTTGAGTTTTCTTCAGCGCCGTAGTTGTCACCTAGACCTACACCTAGCTCAACTTCACCTAGAACTTTTAGGCTGTCGTTTACAACGTAAACGCCGTTAACACCCATACGTGAAGAGCTAGTGTTTAGCTCAGCTGTGTGGTCGTTGCTATCTAGGAATAAAAGAGTTGGACGTAGTTGACCGTAAAAATCAACAGAACCGCCTTCAGCTTTGTATACTTCAGCTGCGTTTACTGAAGTTGCAGACGCAACTACAGCTAGAGCTAATAGAGTCTTTTTCATAATTAATCCACTGCCTTTTCTTAGTTTGGGATATCCTTGTCCGATTCCCTTTTTTTATTTTCGAAACCACTTGTTATCGAAGCGTAACAATGTTGGTTTGCAAAATCTGGGCACTAGAGTGCAAAAGATTATTCTGCCTGTCAAATTTTCTAAATATTTACATCAAAAAACAAAAATACACTTTAAAAACAATAACTTGATTTTTTATATTTAAATTATTCGATGAACTTCTAAACAATCGACTTGATTTTTATTAATTTATCATTTCATTAATAAGCAGTTTAAAATATTAAAAATCAATATGAAAAAACCAATATCAAAGAACAAAACACTACTAAAATGGCATTTTTGAAGTTTTATATATTTCATTCCATGAAATTATTTTCATTTGAATTAGGTTCAATATTTTTTTGTGAACAAGATCTACATTCCATACAAAAGCATTCCATTTTGTGAACTACTGTACAGCTAGTGAAGTGTGCTACTATGCGCCACCAACGCATTTGAGGCCCGTATGCTAACCAGTAACATTCAAAAGTCGATTCGAAACAGCTATCAGAACTTACAAGCTCAACTGGACAACTTTGTGCCACGTCGAGCACAAAACTATCTAGTCGCTGAGATTGCAAAAACGCTATGCGGGCAATACCACAAATCAAATCGTATGCTTATTGCTGAAGCTGGTACCGGGATCGGGAAGTCTTTATCTTACTTAATGGCGGCGATTCCCGTTGCGGTACATAACAACCGTAAAGTTGTGATATCGACTGCAACAGTGGCTTTACAAGAGCAGTTAGTAAACAAAGATTTGCCTCTTTTCCGCCGTATTACAGATCGAGAGTTCTCCTTTATTTTGGCCAAAGGCCGCCAACGCTACTGCTGTGCAGAGAAACTTGCTACTGCAAGCGGAGTTGATGGTGGTCAGCTCGCTATGTTTGAGACAAAACCAAAGAAGAAAGACATCGAGCTTCTAGAGACCATGTATCGTTCTCTTGCTCAAGGTAAGTGGGATGGCGACCGTGATTCTTGGCCAAAGCCAATAGATGATCGTCTATGGCAGCTTATTGTGAGTGATAAGCACAGCTGTAATAATAGCTTACCTGCCCATCGCAACTGCCCTTTTCAGAAAGCTAGAGCAGAGTTAGACAAGAATGATGTCATCATTGCCAACCATTCATTAGTGATGGCTGATGCAGACTTAGGCGGTGGCGTGATTCTCCCTGAGCCTGAAAACACGATTTATGTGTTTGACGAGGCCCACCACCTACCCCATGTAGCTCGCGACCATGCATCCGCATCTGCGAGCTTGAAAGGTGCGGCAGCTTGGCTAGAGAAGCTCAACCAATCGACCAGTAAGTTTTCATCCTTAGCTGATGAAAAGCGTGTCGCCCGTTTTCGCAATGATTTACAGGAATCGGTGCAAGAGCTCATCCCTGCACTGAGCCAACTAACCAAACAGTTCGATCCTGCACAGTTCGAAGAAAACATTTATCGCTTTGAACATGGCGAGCTGCCCACTTGGTTAGAAAATCAATCTAAAGATCTTAAGCAACTAAGTAAGAAAGCGAATCAAAGTGTGGCTAAGATCGCCGATCTTATAGCTGAGCGAGTGAAAGATGGTGAACTTTCATCAAGGTTAGCAGAACCAGCCCTCGCTGAATTAGGTTTTTATATTCAGCGCTTGGAAAACCTAGCACAGGTGTGGAACCTAATGGCAGAGCCCACCCGCGACAAAGGCGCTCCTTTGGCTCGATGGCTAGAAAAACACCCAGACCAAGAAGGCGATTATATTGTTAGTGTTTCGCCACTGGAGATTGGCTGGCAACTCGATCAACAAATCTGGAGCCGCTGCATTGGTGCAGTCCTTGTATCAGCAACGATGCGCGCACTAAACTCCTTCCATTACTTCTGTCATCAAGTAGGTGTCGATGCTAAACCTGAGTCAGGAACTCAGTTTTTAGCATTAGCTTCTCCGTTCGACTATCAAAACCAAGCCGAGCTTTTGATTCCAGCGATGAAATATGAGCCTCAAGCACCACAATTTACCGAATATCTTATTGAAATTTTGCCTAAGTATTTAGAAGACAACAAAGCAAACTTAGTATTATTCTCCTCTTATTGGCAAATGAACCAAGTAGCGGATGCGTTAAGTTCAGATTGCATAAAACGGGGCTGGGCACTACAAGTTCAAGGCGAAAGTTCACGCACAGAAATTCTAAAAAAACATAAAAAGCTCGTAGATCAGCAGAAAACTAGCATTCTTTTTGGTACAGGAAGCTTCTCGGAAGGTCTTGATTTACCGGGAGAGCTACTAGAAAACCTCATCATTACTAAGATTCCATTTGGTGTCCCTACTTCTCCGGTAGAACAAGCACACTCGGAATACATAGAGAAGAAAGGAGGGAATCCGTTTATGCAGATCACCGTGCCTGACGCGAGCAAAAAGCTGATTCAAAGTGTTGGTCGTTTACTGCGCAAAGAACGCGATTCTGGTAGAGTGACCATCCTTGATAGACGCTTAGTAACAAAACGCTACGGGCAAGCTTTAATTGACTCGCTTCCGCCGTTTAAACGCAAGATCGAATATTAGAAGAATAACTATTTATGGAAATGATTGAGCCAACCATGTTGTTGGTGCTGGCGCTCGTCGCTTTTGTTGCTGGATTTATTGATGCTGTAGCCGGTGGTGGTGGCATGTTAACCGTACCTGCTTTGCTATCGTTAGGCCTTCCGCCACATATTGCATTAGGTACCAACAAGTTAGCCGCATCTTTTGCTTCTTCCACTGCCGCTTTTACCTATTATAGAAAGCGCTTGTTCAAACCACAGTGCTGGGGACGAGCGTTTGTAGCAACACTCATTGGTGCTACATTAGGAACGCTGTTTGTTGATGCTATTAGTACAGAGTGGTTAGAGAAGGTTTTACCTCTAATTATTCTTGCGGCCGCCATGTACACCGTATTCCACAAAACACCGCAATCAACACATCAAAGCCCAACCCCTGAACCTTGCCCTATGCTCAATAAAAAGCAGTATATGCAAGGTTTTACGATCGGCTTCTATGATGGATTAGCAGGGCCTGGTACAGGCGCGTTTTGGACGGTAAGTTCGATGGCTCTTTATCGACTGAACATCTTGCTTGCGTCAGGCTTAGCCAAAGCAATGAACTTTACTAGCAACTTTACTTCTCTTATCACTTTTGCAGTTTTAGGTCATATCAACTGGGTACTGGGCTTAACCATGGGGGTCTGTTTAATGGCGGGCGCTTTTGTTGGTGCGCATTCCGCGATTCGATTTGGCTCTAAATTCATTCGCCCCGTATTTGTTACCGTAGTAAGTGTATTAGCAATTAAACTTGCTTATGAAGCGTGGTTTGTGGGATTAGCATGAACATTAAACAACTTTCTGAAAACTTAGAACAGATGTCTAACCAAGCAGCGGCACTTGATCGCCAACGCGGTGAGCATCATGTCCCTCTCTTTGATGAACGTTTGTTCCACTGCCGTTCTCGGTTATTGGTTCCTTGTGTTAAAGAAGCAACTGCAACACTTGATTCTATTGTCCGTGAACAGAAAGAAGAAAAACTCACAGCACTTCGTGCAGAGTACCTGACCGAAAGACTTGTCGCTCAAATAACAGCTATTCAACGCGAAATTTCTACGACCAAAATCCGTAAAGGTGAAATCAAACACAGCAGCCATTTCAGAAAACCAATTAACGTTCTCTACCAAGAACTGGCTCAGCACCAAGAATGGGCTCGTCGTTTACGCGAAATGGTATTAGAAAAAGAACGGGCCGTCGAAATGGCACCAAGCTTTGCAAGGGCTGAAGCTCAGAAAGTCTTATTAGCAACAGAACAACGACTACAACGTTGCGAAGCAGCACTTCTTAAATTGGAAAACCAAATTACTCATAGGGAAAAAAACCAGTAATGCCTGAACAACCAAAATCCCCTCTTGATGACGCGCCAGCAGAGATCAAACTCGCTGTGGATTTGATTTACTTATTAGAAACCAATGAGATCGATCCAGAAACCGCGTTGAAAGCGATTAAGATTGTGCAAAGCGATTTGGAAAATAAGCTTAAAGCTGAATAAAGCGTTATCTGGAAACAAACACTTAAACACAATAAAGGGGAGCATCAATGCTCCCCTTTATATTGCGCGGACAAAAGTGGCTTAAAAGCCATTAGACTTGGAACTGCGCCATCAACGCTTGTTGTTGGTCAGACAACGATTCCATCTCTGAACCAGCACTCTCTGATGATTGAGCCTGATTGAGGATTTCGCTGCTAAGGTCTCGGATATTCGCTACACTTTGATTCACTTCATTTGATACCGATTGCTGCTCTTCGGCCGCTCTGACGATCTGACTGTTCATGTCATTGATAGCAGCAATAGACTCAAAAATACTTTGCAACTCTTCTACTGCCATATGGACTTGTTCAGCTGAAGATTGTGCTTTTTGGTTACCCTCTGTAATAGCTCCCACTACCGCCTGTGTTCCAGTTTGGACACTAGCGATCACATCTCGAATTTCCCCTACAGAGCTTTGAGTACGACTTGCTAAATTTCGAACCTCATCCGCAACCACGGCAAAACCTCTACCTTGTTCACCTGCTCGTGCGGCTTCGATAGCAGCATTAAGCGCTAATAAATTGGTTTGCTCAGAGATGCCCTCAATGACCGTCAGAATTTCTGTAATGCTCGCATTGTTATTTGCCAACTCTTCCACCACAGGAACGGCTTTCATCATAGTAGAAAGCAGCGCTTGCATTTGTTGCTCAGACGCTTGAATCACTTGCTGCCCTCTCTCGGCTGATTTGCTTGCTGCTGAAGCTGCATTCACCGCAACTTCCGCATTTTGCACCACCAGCGCCGCGGTTTGCGTCATCTCTTCAGCGGCAGTGGCAACGAGATCAACCTCTTTGAATTGTGCATCACTACTGCTTCTTGTCGCCGCAACCACCAGCTTCGCATGTTCGGTTTTTCCCGCCATTTGTCGTGAAGTGTCAACCACTTGTTTTATCGTGCTCTGTAATCGCGCTAAAAATTGGTTAAATGCGTTTGATAACTGGCCAATTTCGTCCTGTGATTGCACATTCAAACGTTGGGTTAGATCCCCTTCTCCCGTTGCAATGTCTTCCAAGCGAAGCACGACTTCCCTAATTGGTCTTACAATGGTTTTTGCCAATAACGCTGTCGTGGCTAAGCCAATTAGTACTAGAACAACACCGACACTAACCTCGATGATGATCCCTTCTTCCATATTCGTCGTGATCAAGGTATCTAGCATGTCTGCATCAGCCAATACGGCCGAACGCGGCATTTCAAAGATCACCCCCCAAGTCTGGTTGGCAACTTGAATAGGAGAGAAGACCGTCATCCACTCATCTGAGGCGTTCCACTCTACTGCAGCTTCTCCCCCAAACAAGAAATCGGTTAGCTTATCATTGGATAGGTTTGAACTAACAAAAGGTTGACCAATGGTATTTGCTGAATCATCCGACGCGAGTAACGTGCCATCAAGGCTGATCATTGACACGCTTCCGACTCCTGCAAACAAACTTTGATCAGAATTGGTCGCAATCTTCGCCAGCTGATCCAAACGAAGTTCGATCCCTAAGAAGCCGATAGGAACGCCTTCCACAATTAAAGGAATAGAAATGGAAGTCGTGAGGAAACTGCCAGTATCATTGCTGTTCAATCGAGGTGAAGCAACACACGTTTGGCCAGAAGAAACAGGACAATAAAAACGTTCAGCGTTCTCATTCTGATTCAGCACTTTCTCACTGAGAGTCTTGGCGAGCACATTTTCGCCATTGTTTGCCTTTGACCAATAAGTTGCAAATCGTCCCGCTTCATTAGAACCTACATAGTCGGCACTTTTATAGTTTGAGTCTTCACTGTCTAGCATGTCCGGATTAAACACCAAGTACGCAGCTTGTATCGCATCAAAACGCAAAACTGCCTGTCGAATCATTTCGTTCAGAGCTGACCGAAGATCTTCACTCGCACCAAAATTCTCCTCTGAGTTAGATTTGAAGAATAACGCGTTCGCAGCCAACATTTCGGCTCTATATGTCGCTTCATTGAGGTACTCAGACACTTCCGTCGCATTCAATAGCGCACGGGTTTGTAAAAGTTGTTCCGACTTTTCAACAACAGACGCACTGCTCTCTTGTTGCAACAATTTTTGGTTGCCGAGCGCGTTGTAAACTGAAAAGCCAATCAAAGATAAAGAAGTAACAAGCAGGCAAAGCCCGGAAAGTAACATGATTTTCCACTGCACAGATAGGGTTCGCATACAACATCCTTATTCAAGCAAACTCATTTTTGAGACTCATTAAACCATACGCAGGGACAATAGCAATTACATATTTAACAATTCCTTAAACTTAATTTGATTACATGAGAACCGTTTTCAGCTCGGCTTTGCGATGGTAACATCATGCTCAAACACGCCCTCTCAGAAGGATAAAAAATGAAAGTAATTAGCTTTAACATCAATGGACTTCGTGCGCGTCTGCATCAACTACAAGCGCTTATCGACAAGCATCAGCCAGACGTTATTGGCCTTCAAGAAATCAAAGTACACGACGAAACTTTTCCAATCGAAGATGTCGAAGCGATGGGTTACAAAGTTTACTTTCACGGCCAGAAAGCGCACTACGGTGTGGCTATGCTATGTAAACAAGAGCCAATCAGCGTTCAAAAAGGTTTCCCAACCGACAATGAAGAACATCAAAAACGCATGATCATGGCGACATTTGAAGATGAGCATGGAGAAAAGGTAACGGTTCTAAATGGTTACTTCCCGCAAGGCGACAACATTGCTCACGAAACCAAGTACCCATACAAACGTCAGTTCTACAAAGATTTGATGACTTATCTAAACGATCATCACTCTAACGATGAACAATTGATTGTCATGGGTGACATTAACATCAGCCCAATTGACGCGGATATCGGCATTGGCGAACCAAACCGTAAACGTTGGTTGAAGACAGGTAAATGTTCTTTCCAACCAGAAGAACGTGAATGGTTGCAAACGTTGTTAGATTGGGGTTTCGAGGATACTTTCCGCAACTTGCATCCAGAAGTCAATGACCGTTTTTCATGGTTTGATTACCGCTCTCGTGGTTTTGATGACAACCGTGGCCTTCGCATTGACGTTATCCTAGCAACACCATCACTTGCGAAGAAATGCGTTGAATCGGACATTGATTACGAACTACGTGGTATTGAGAAACCGTCTGATCACGCACCGATCTGGTCGACATTCGAATAGTTCTAAGTTTTCTCCAAATCGAAAAGTCTTTAAATTGAAAAAGAGCGCCAATAGGCGCTCTTTTTGCTTGTTAGCTGTCTAAGGATTTAGCTCAACGGTCTTAGATATGCCAAGAAGCGCTTCTCTGCCATTTTAAAGCACCACAAAATGATGAAGGTCAGTGCCATATAGAATAATCCCGCAGTCAAGAATGACTCAAATGGTGCGTAATAACGAGAATTCACCAAACGAGCAGCCCCTGTCAGGTCCATAATGGTAATAATACCTGCAACCGCACTACCGTGGAGCATGAAGATGACTTCATTAGAGTAAGCTGGCAGTGCACGACGCAATGCACTTGGCAGAATAATGCGGCGATAAGTCATAAACTTGCTCATACCGTATGCTTTAGCGGCTTCCACTTCACCTTTAGGCAAACCATTAATTGCCCCACGAATAATTTCCGCCGTATAGGCTGATGTATTCAGTACGAAAGCCACCAGCGCACAGAACCACGCGTTTTCCCAAAGTGTGTCTTTCACCGGGAAGAACTGGTCCATACCGTAATAGATAAGGTAGAGCTGCACAAGCAATGGAGTCCCACGGAAAAAGTAGATAAATGCCCATGATGGTAAACTCAAGGCGTAGTTTGTGCTATTGCGCGCAACTGCGAGAGGGATCGATACACACAGACCAATCACCAGCGCTAAAGCAACAAGCCATACTGTTGTCCACAGCCCATCAAGGTAGACCGGGAAACTTTCAACGATCAATGAAAAATCCATGGTTTACCTCGCGTGAATACTGAATTTTCGTTCAACCAGCTTAAGTAAGCCTGTTGAAACACTGGTAAAGAACAAGAAGATGATCGCAACCGCCATATAAAAAGTGAATGGCATTTTGGTTGTACCCGCCGCCAACGAGCTCATGCGTACCATATCTTCCAAACCAATGATGGATACTAATGCCGTCGTTTTCAGTAGAACCAACCAGTTGTTACCAAAGCCAGGTAAGGCATGTCGAATCATTTGAGGTAATAAGATTCTGCGAAACGACATCACCGGGCTCATGCCATAAGCTTTTGCCGCCTCTAGCTCGCCTTTGTCTACGGCCATGATCGCGCCACGGAACGTCTCAGCCATGTAAGCGCCAAAGATAAATCCAATGGTCAGCACGCCAGCAATAAAAGGACTGACGTCAATATAATCCGGCAAGTAAGAAGTCCACTCATGGTTAGGATCACTGGCAGTAAACCATTCGTTGAGTGTCTCATTGATCGAATAAAGACTGTTGTTTAATAGAATTTGACCACCGAAGAAGATCAGCATCATCAGAACTAAATCTGGAATGCCACGAATGATGGTGGTGTAAAGTGTCGCAATAGCCCTCGCCCACTTGTATGGTGCGAGTTTTGCCAACGCCCCTAGCATACCGAGAATGACAGCTAACAGCAGAGAAAGTACCGCGACTTCGATAGTTACTAAAGCCCCTTTTAAGATCGAGGCTTCATATCCTTGTAGATCCAGCATAGGTGAGTTCCTAATCCCTAAACTCAAAAGATCGACCGTTGGCTACTTCTAGGAACAAGCCAACGGTCGCTTAGTTACAGCTTACTCGCCGTAAACATCGTAATTGAAGTATTTACCTGCAATTTCTTGGTAAACACCTTTTTCACGTAATGACAAGATAGCAGCATCTAGTTTCTTAGTTAGATCTTTGTCTTGCTTGCGAACCGCAATACCAAAGCCATCACCAAACCACTTAGGATCCGTCAGAGAAGGTCCAACGAATTCGTAAGCGTCACCGCCAGCTTTGTTTAGTACACCTTCTTCTAGTGCCGAAGCATCACCAAGTACTGCTGCAACACGACCGTTTGCAAGGTCTAGGTAGGCTTCGTCGAACGATCCGTAACGAACGATATCTACTTTATCGCCATAGTTATCTGTCAGGTATTTATCGTGAGTAGTTGCGCGTTGAACGGCAATCTTTTGACCATCGAGGTTGTCAAAATCTAGATTTGCACCCTTCTTCGCTATAAATTTGTTTGGAATCAGAGCATATTTACCTGTGAAGTCCACTTTCTTCTTGCGCTCTTCAGTGATCGACATTGCAGCGATGATCGCATCATATTTGCGAGCGAGTAGAGAAGGAATGATGCCATCCCAATCCTGAGCAACAATCTTACACTTTACTTTCATTTCTTCACAAAGTGCGTTTGCCATATCAACATCAAAGCCTTTCAAAGAACCATCGGTTTCTGTCCAGCTAAATGGAGGGTATGCACCTTCAATACCGAAGCGGACCGTTTTCCATTCCTTTGCTTGAGCTACACCAGATACCGCAGTAGCAGCAAGCGTCGCTGCTAATAACCACTTTTTCATTTCCATACTCCTGTGATTGTTATTTTGTATCGTTTTGTTTGCTTTGTTTATGTGGTGTGAACCACGATAGATTAGTAGATCGATGAAATAAATTGCTGTAGTCGTTCTGAATCTGGGTTTGTAAATAGCTTAGCTGGATCTCCCTGTTCTTCCACCAAGCCTTGATGTAAAAACATCACATGGTTAGATACATCGCGTGCAAATGCCATTTCGTGGGTTACAACGAGCATAGTTCGACCTTCATCGGCCAAATCTCTCATTACACCCAAAACTTCACCGACCAACTCTGGGTCAAGAGCAGAAGTCGGTTCATCAAACAACATGACTTCTGGATCAACGGCAAGTGCACGAGCAATCGCCGCGCGTTGTTGCTGACCTCCGGAAAGATGCCCAGGGTAATAGTCTTTACGCTCGTACAACCCTACCTTCTTCAGCAGTAGCTCCGCGTTTTCAATCGCTTGCGCTTTAGGTACACCAAGTACGTGAACTGGTGCTTCAATCACATTTTCTAGAACGGTTAAATGGGACCAAAGGTTGAAGCCTTGGAAAACCATCGCTAAGCGAGAGCGAATACGTTGTACTTGTTTTTCGTTGGCAGGAACGGACTCCCCTGCTCGATTGTTTTTCATCTGAATAAGCTCACCGTTTACCCAAATTTCACCGGCAGTTGGAGTTTCAAGAAGGTTGATACATCTGAGGAAGGTACTCTTACCGGAACCAGAAGAGCCAATGATAGAGATAACATCCCCTTTATGTGCGGCAAGTGAAATACCTTTTAGTACTTCATTCTGGCCAAATGTTTTGTGCAGGTCTTTTATATCTAGCGCTGGTACATCATTCATTGCGCTTTACTCCCTGTGTAATGTCACTGCTTAGAGGGACTCCGCCCTCCTTATTTGGGAACAAATTATCACCACACAAAAAAACATGCAACAAGTTATTAACTTTACTACCCAAGGGTAAGGCAACACAATATAAGCATATATATTCAAAATAAGGCACAATACCCTACATTAAGTGCATTAATAGTTTTTTGAAACATCTTTAGTCGTTAAAAATATGTTTCACTCCATTTCGTTATTTACTTCTAGAATGAGCCCCCAATCAGTCTAATTTTATGCAACTTGTGTAATCAAATTACATCAATAAAAACCAGCTCATTCGCATATTGGACACTTTCTGTAGTTTTCTTTCACATCTATTCTTAAAGTGATCTAAATCAATCACCCCAAAGGGCTATCTTGTTAGACTCCGCCTCAATGATGAGGAATTTTTTGTGCCTCAACACAACAGGTTATTAGCTATGCTTAGGCACGAGGTATACGTGCAACAAAATCCTAATAATAGCTAGCATAGGAAGTACCGCAGGACGCGGATTTTAAAATTCAATTCAGAATTAATAACTTTTTAAACATATGAGGAATCTATGTCAGACGCAGTAAATAAAGCGCACTCTGATTCAGATATTGAGACAAAGAGCTACAAAGAGCTTCATCGTCCATCTTCTGAGTTCGCAAGCCGTTCAGACTACCTAGACCACGAACTGCAAATCATGAAGCCACGTCGCTTTGGCTTGAACTTGCCAGGTCGTGATTTCCGCTTTGAGCTTGAAGACCTTGTTCCAGCACTGGCTGGTACTATCGGTATTATCGCAATGTACTCTGCGGTAATGATGTCTTGGGCTGAAGGCCTTACTGCAGCATGGGACCACGTAAACTTAGGCAAGGATTTTGCAATCGAAGTTGCGCGTGTAGAAATGCTTATCCCTGCACTCCTTTTCTGTGTACTTGCTTCTGGTTTTATTAACCCTAAAGCCAACCTTGCGGGTAACCACGGCCCAATGATCCCTCTTATTGGTACCATCGCTCTAGCTGGTGCTCACCCTCTTGCATTGGCAATTTTAATCGGTGTATTCGGTCTTTTATTGAGTGCCTTGAAAGGCGGCTCTAAACTGGTGAACCTCACCTCAGAAGGTACGGCTGGTGGCTTGCTTATCTTTTTAGGCTTAACGGGTACCATGAGCCAGATCACTTCGATTCAAGATTGGGCAGTTGGCCTACAATCTTCTACCGTTGAAGCTGGCAGCATGGGCTACGTTGGTCTTATTGTACTGGCAGTCACTATCGCGCTATACGCATTCCTTGCAAAAGTGAACAAGCGTTGGCTAGCAATCCCAGTGTGTGCTTTCACTGGCCTTGCAATCGCTTTAGTACTAGGTGCCGGTTTCGATATTAAGTTCGTAACTGAAACAGGTCTTCCTAACCTAAACCCTGTTTACTGGTGGGGCAGCACTGAAGAAGGTTGGATGCTAGGTCTTCCTAACATGGAACACTTCATCGCATCGCTACCATTTGCAATCCTTGCTGTAGCTATGTGGTCTCCTGACTTCCTAGGTCACCGTATCTTCCAAGAACTGAACTACCCTAAAAAGACTGAAAAAGTACTGATGGACGTTGATGACACAATGACAATGTGTTCTATCCGCCAAATGGTAGGTACAGCAGTAGGTGGTGGTAACATCACTTCATCTTGGGGTACTTACATGATCCCAGCAGCGATCGCGAAACGCCCTATCCCTGGTGGTGCTATCCTTCTTGGTCTTCTAGTAATGATCATCGCAATCCTTGGTTTCCCAATGGATATCGCGGTATGGCCACCAGTAATGCGTGTTGCTCTTCTTGTAGGTGTATCTCTACCTCTACTTGAAGCAGGTATGCAAATGGTGAAAGACTCAAAAGATTCTCAAGCAGCAGGTATCTGTATCTTTGGTTCAGCAGTTGTTAACCCAGTTCTAGCTTGGGCACTGACGATGCTTCTAGACAACAACGGTCTAATTGGTGATAAAGAGCGTGCATCTCGCCTATCATTTGTCGACAAGATTGTGATCCCTGTAGGTGTACTTGTTATCTGTTTAGTCGCTATGCTTGCAGTAGGTATGCTAGAAGGACAATATGGCATTAAAGCTTGGCTATAATGACATTCGTTCAAAAATTGTGTGGGTAGCGCTTGTCGCTACCCAATTTTTATCGAGATTTTTTAGTATTTATTGATTTAGTTTAAGGTTTGCAAAATTTTTTTAGTGTAGCCTTGAATTGTGGTTGGGAAGAACCCACATTGTTAGCAGTGACAATATTTATAGTTTTATGACCCACATTTTCTTATTTAAGACTATACATATTGTTATTCATTAAGAGTGTACTGTTCTCCATCTAACAGTGGAGATAGCTGGCTCAACGGCGAACCAGTACGTATTTTTTTCTACTACAAAGGTAGGTATGTCATGGCAGAGCAATTTGCTAAAGCTTGGGAAGGTTTTGCTGCAGGCGACTGGCAAAACGAAGTAAACGTTCGTGATTTCATTCAGAAGAACTACACTCCGTACGAAGGCGACGAATCTTTCCTAGTTTCTGAAGGTACTGAAGCGACTAACAAGCTTTGGGCTAAGGTAATGGAAGGTATCAAACAAGAGAACGCGACTCACGCTCCTGTTGATTTCGATACTTCAGTTATCTCTACCATCACTGCTCACGATGCAGGCTACATCGAAAAAGACCTAGAAACTATCGTAGGTCTACAAACTGAAGCTCCTCTTAAGCGTGCAATCATCCCTAACGGTGGTATCCGTATGGTTGAAGGTTCTTGCAAAGCTTACGATCGCGAGCTTGACCCACAAGTTAAGAAAATCTTCACAGAATACCGTAAAACGCACAACGCTGGCGTATTCGATATCTACACTCCAGATATCCTAGCATGTCGTAAATCAGGCGTTCTAACTGGTCTTCCAGATGCGTACGGTCGTGGTCGTATTATCGGTGACTACCGTCGTGTTGCTCTATACGGTATCGACCGTCTAATGCAAGACAAGCTAGCTCAATTCAAGTCTCTACAAGAGCGTTTTGAGAACGGTGAAGATCTACAGATGACTATGCAGCTTCGCGAAGAGATTGCTGAGCAGCACCGTGCACTTGGTCAAATGAAAGTTATGGCTGCTAAATACGGCTGTGACATCTCTCGTCCAGCTGAAACTGCACAAGAAGCTATCCAGTGGACTTACTTCGGTTACCTAGCAGCTGTTAAATCTCAAAACGGCGCAGCAATGTCTCTAGGTCGTACTTCTACTTTCCTAGATATCTACATCGAACGTGATATCGCTGAAGGTAAGATCACTGAAGTTGACGCACAGGAAATGATCGACCACTTCGTAATGAAACTACGTATGGTTCGCTTCCTACGTACTCCTGAGTACGATGATCTATTCTCTGGCGACCCAATCTGGGCAACAGAGTCTATGGGTGGTATGGGTCTTGACGGTCGTACGCTAGTTACGCGTTCAAACTTCCGTTTCCTAAACTCTCTATACACAATGGGTCCTTCTCCAGAGCCAAACATCACTGTTCTTTGGTCTGAGCAGCTACCTGAAGGCTTCAAGAAGTTCTGTGCGAAAGTATCTATCGATACTTCATCAATCCAGTACGAGAACGATGACCTAATGCGTCCAGACTTCGAGTCTGATGACTACGCAATCGCATGTTGTGTATCTCCAATGATCATTGGTAAACACATGCAGTTCTTCGGCGCTCGCGCTAACCTAGCTAAGACTCTTCTATACGTTATCAACGGCGGTGTGGATGAGAAACTGAAGATCCAAGTTGGTCCTCAAATGCCTAAGATCACTGACGAAGTTCTAGACTTCGACGATGTATGGGGCAAACTAGACCACTTCATGGATTGGCTAGCTAAGCAGTACGTGACTGCACTAAACAGCATCCACTTCATGCACGACAAGTACAGCTACGAAGCTGCACTAATGGCTCTACATGACCGTGACGTACGTCGTACCATGGCTTGTGGTATCGCTGGTCTATCTGTTGCTGCTGACTCACTATCTGCAATCAAATTCGCGAAAGTTAAACCAGTTCGTGACGAAGATGGCGTAGCAATCGACTTCGAAATCGAAGGCGACTACCCTAAATTCGGTAACAACGATGCTCGCGTAGATGATATCGCTTGTGAACTTGTTGAAGTATTCATGAACAAGATTCGTCAGCTTAAGACTTACCGTGATGCAATCCCAACTCAGTCTATCCTAACTATCACTTCAAACGTGGTATACGGTAAGAAGACTGGTAACACGCCTGACGGTCGTCGCGCAGGTGCTCCTTTCGCACCAGGTGCTAACCCAATGCATGGTCGTGACGAAAAAGGTGCTGTAGCGTCTCTAACGTCTGTAGGTAAACTACCGTTTGCTCACGCTAAAGATGGTATCTCTTACACGTTCTCTATCGTACCTAACGCTCTAGGTAAAGATGAAGGTTCACAACGCGCTAACCTAGCTGGTCTAATGGATGGTTACTTCCACCACGAATCTGGCATTGAAGGTGGTCAACACCTTAACGTGAACGTACTTAACCGCGAAACTCTAGAAGACGCTGTTAAGCACCCAGAGAAATACCCTCAGCTAACAATCCGTGTATCTGGTTACGCTGTACGCTTCAACTCTCTAACTGCAGAGCAACAAGCTGACGTAATCGCACGTACATTCACTGAGTCTCTATAAGACTCATTGAAGTAGCACTTTGAGTGATAACTGAAAGGCTGACGCAGCAATGCGTCAGCCTTTTTTATTATCTTGGTTCGAAGTTGTGACCCACCCTGAGATTTTCTAGCATAACTTGAGTATGATGCGGAAAATCCTCACAAAAACGCCTATGAAACTTAATAAATATATCATTGTGGCTTTGATAGCTTCTCCTGCCTTCGCTTCTTCTAAATCCACAGTTTCCTTCACGCTAGATAACGACGGAATATTTGGTGTGGACCAAGACTATACCAACGGTCTATTCCTCTCGTACGCTACCGAAAAGCTGCGTGAAGACTCAGAGTGGAAGTGGCTCACACTAAATGACAACAGCCAAAATAACGTAGACAAGATTGAAATCGTGCTCGGCCACAAAATGTATACTCCAAGTGACATTGAAGCTGACTACCCTCTCATTAATGATCGCCCTTACGCCGGTTACTTGCATACTGAAATCAACTATATCTCACTCACCCCTGACCAAGCGGTTCGCTATAACTTTACTATTGGCGCAACAGGTGAAAGCTCACTGTCTGAGAAAGCACAACAAATCGTTCACGGCATTACAGGCTCAACAGATCCTCAAGGCTGGGAGTATCAAATCGATGACGAAATTGCTTTTAGCGTTGGCTACCGTGCATTCAACAAACTGATGCGCAGTGAAGGTGAAAGCACACAGTGGGAGATCACCAATGTAAACGACATTAACGCGGGTAATTTCCGCAGCGATGTATCTCAAGGTGTAATGTTCCGTTGGGGCACAAACCTAGGCAACAGCATTGGCGCCGCGAATATCAGTGTTGAAAGCCCATTCCACGCAAGTATGCTGGCCAAAAGCACCTCTAGCTGGTTCTTGTTTACCGGATTCGAAGGTCGCTACCGTTTCAATGACATTACCATTGAAGGTGACCGTTCTGCTCTTCCAGAGCCCTCTGAACAATATGATGTAACGTTACAGAACTGGCAAGCTAGCGCGGTTGCTGGCGCGACTTGGTACAATCAAAACTATGGCGCAAGCTTAACGTTCACGGTAAAAACACCTGATTACAAAGAAGCTCAAACCGACGTTTATGGCACCGGTTCTCTCTCCTTATTCGCCTTCTTCTAAATAAAACTCTAGATGCGGCGTGAGTGCATTCTTTCGCCGCTTTCTTTCCCCACTATATAGCTATCGAAAGCCCTCTTAGACTGTTTTAACCCTTCAATTTGTAATAAAATAACGGTCAGAATTTTTTAAAAATGAGAGCAAAAGATGTCAACAACTGGTCGTATTCACTCATTTGAGTCATGTGGTACCGTAGACGGACCTGGTATTCGTTTTATCGTCTTCTTGCAAGGTTGCTTAATGCGCTGTAAGTATTGCCATAACCGTGATACATGGGATACTCATGATGGTAAAGAAGTGACGGTTGATGAAATTATTTCTGAAGCAAAAACCTACCGTCATTTCATGAACGCATCAGGTGGTGGCATTACTTGCTCTGGTGGCGAAGCAATGCTTCAACCAGAGTTCGTGCGTGATTTCTTCCGAGCTGCTCAAGCCGAAGGGATCCACACGTGTTTGGATACAAACGGCTACATTCGCAAGCATACTGACGTTATCGATGAAGTACTGGATGCGACAGACTTAGTCATGCTTGACCTAAAACACATGAAAGATGAGATCCACCAAGATTTTATCGGTGTGTCTAACCGTCGTGTTTTAGACTTTGCTCGTTACCTACATAAGATTGGTCAAAAGACTTGGATTCGTTATGTAGTGGTTCCTGGCTACACAGACGAACCAGAAGCAGCACACATGCTGGGCGAGTTCATTAAAGATATGGACAATATTGAGAAGGTAGAGCTTCTTCCTTACCACAAACTTGGTGCACATAAATGGGAAGCGTTGGGCATTGAATACCCACTTGAGGGTGTAAATCCTCCATCAAAAGAGACAATGGATGAAATCCAGTCAATCCTTTCCCAATATCACTCAAATGTGAAATACTAAGTCATATCAGGTTATTGAATTGATTAAAAATACCAGCAACTTGCTGGTATTTTTTTACCTATACGTCGGCATATGTGTCGTACAAACTAGTCGAAATAACTAACAGATTTTGTGCCCTATCCAACTCATGTTAGGCGTATTAGGAATATTAAACAGTAAGTAAAGTTCACTGGAAAAGCGTTGGGACAACACATGGATTGGTTTAATTTCGTTTCGGTCATCATTGTTTGCTGGGTCGCTGTCGTTTATTGTCTACCCGATTGGCGAAAAGTCGTTTGGCCTAAAATGGAACAAGAAAAGCCATTTCAACACTTAGTCTTTGCGACTCTCTTCATTCTAAGTGTTTTATGGTCTGCACAAGCAGGCATAAAGGAAGGCCTACAGATACATTTTCTCGCTCTCACCACACTCACCATGATGTATGGCTGGCGCATGGCATTTTTGCTCTGTATTCCTGCCATGTTTATTAATCACCTGATTCATGGCATACCACTATCGATGTTACCGAGTACGCTTGTACTTTCAGCATTGGCGCCAATACTAATTAGCTACTTCATTTTTCTACTTAGCTATCAATACCTTCCTCGAAACATATTTGTCTTCATCTTTGTCGCTGGTTTTTTCAATGGCGCTCTTACTGGCAGTCTCCACCTACTGATAAACTCTTTTTATCATCTTTCTATGGGTCATTACGAGTGGCAAACTATCCAGCACAATTATTTCATTTTTGTCCCACTGCTTGCCTTCCCTGAAGGGCTTCTCAACGGAATGTCACTGGCTGTGTTGACGGTTTTCAAACCTGAATGGCTTAGGGTATTCTCAGACCGAGATTACATATACAACCATTACCATAAATAAGCTGTAATCACTCGTTAATACGGTGTTTGTAAACTGGCTAGAATCGATAATTCTTGCCATTTTTCATATTAAATATGTGTTGAGATCATGTTTCACCTTCGTCCGAAACGTTAACCTAAGCACATTAAAAATGTATTAGATTATTTAGTGAGGTCACCATGGAAATGTCAAACGCTCAACGTTTGATCCTATCAAACCAGTACAACCTAATGTCTCAGCTTGACCCTAACAACGCGGCTAAATACAAGCGTCTACAAACCATTGTAGAACGTGGTTACGAGCTGCAAATGCGCGAGTTGAACAAAGATTTTGGCTGCATCACTGAAACTGAATGTCGTGAAATCATCGACATTATGGAGATGTACCATGCAATGCAAGAGTCGCACAAAATGCTGGATGATGAAGAGCGTAGTAATGTAGATCAACGTCGTCTTCAATTTCTTGGCTTTGATATCGCAACGGAAGCACAACAAGTGCATTACGTACGCTTCCTAGTGGATTCAGAAGGACTTTACCCTCAATTTGATAAAGCAGATCATCACTTCAATAGCCAAATGCCAATGCTAGAAAAGTACCGCCGTATGTTAAAAACATGGCGTAACTGTCCTCGTCAATACCACTTGTGTGCAAACGAACTGGCGCAAGTCTTTAACGCCTAGTACAAAGGGGGGGGAGTTCCCCCCTTATCTTTTCTTAACCTTTTTATTTCCTTAAAAAGAATAAGTGACACCAACATTTGCAGAGGTATGAATACCGCTTTCAATCAAAGGGCTCTTCTCTATGTTTCCTTCATAGTTTGTGTACCTCACCCCTCCTGTCACGCGTAAATGGTTGGTCAAATTCATAAAACCTGATAATCCGATAAAGTACTGACCGTCCCAGCCAGCATTAAACTCAGAAATCGTAGATCCCACAGCCTGCGCTCTTACTGCTTCTTCTTTACTTACGCCATATAAGTGCTCATTGAGCCGTGAACTGTTATAGGCATAACCTACTGAAGGAATGACCGTCCATCCCCTCTGTCTAATTGGCAGTCGCCATGCAGCTTCTGCATACAATCCATTGTGGACAAAACCAACATCGCTCCCAACTGTGGCTTCGAGTAACCCTGCCAGCGTAATAAGTTGATAACTAACCCCGCCCAAAACCGTCGATTTTCTCTTATCCATCTGTTGGATTCCAACATCACCTGAATCCTGAGGCTTCAAAGTGCGAGGGTCATAAACCAATCGGAAAATAATATTTTGCGCGGATCTTGCTGGGAAAAGTCGATATCCGGCACTAAAACCACGCATAAAAAATCGGTCACTTTCATAGCCAATAACTGGAATAACTATCTGGTTTGATGGTGTATCTTTATAGACAGCAGGTGAGTATGATGCAGCCGCACCAAATGACCACTGAGACGCTTGTGCCCATCCGGAACTAGCCAATAAGAACCAAACACAACCAATCGATAACCTTTTAACCATACCATCCTCAAAAATACATTCACATTACCAATACAAGATTACCGCACGGCGTACATAAAATCAATTTGCGCTTTTGCTACAAAAATGTTCAGCCTTCAATCACAAAATCAACCAAGTGCTCGTTCTATGACTAACTACTAGTCAACGTATTGTTTTTGTCTTGCCGCTCTTATTGATCTAGTGAATAGACATTTATCGTGTTCGTGATTCAAGTGTCAATTTTGCAATAAATTCATAATTGTTAAGCAAAATTGGAAATCCCCGACTAGGCTTAGAAGGAGAAAGGGAGTGATTGAAAGGAACTTATCCATCGTTCTTCGTTGCAGTGAAAAAGTGTCCATAAAGCAAAGTCTTTGGTCTTGTCTAGCTTGCTTTCAGTACAAACCAAACGTGATAACAGGACGTATAACTTCATACAACGAAGGGCATATCAAGGTTGGGTAAGCCTGCGTCAACGTTCGTCGGTAGACTGACTAGTTAAAGGGGAAAGCGACATGAGTATTTTCGACCACTATCAATCAAGATATGAAGCTGCAAAAGATGAAGAGATGTCGTTACAGGATTTCTTAGCCCTGTGTAAAGACGACAAAAGCGCTTACGCTAATGCTGCAGAACGCCTGCTTTTGGCTATCGGAGAGCCAGAAGTCATTGATACTGCCCAAGATCCAAGATTGAGCCGTATCTTCTCTAACCGTGTCATCTCGCGTTATGAAACCTTCAAAGACTTCTATGGCATGGAAGATGCGATTGAGCAGATTGTTTCTTATCTCAAACATGCTGCACAAGGTCTGGAAGAACGCAAACAAATCCTATACCTACTCGGCCCTGTCGGTGGTGGTAAGTCATCTCTTGCCGAAAAACTGAAAGCATTGATGGAAAAAATGCCTATTTATGTTTTGAGCGCAAATGGCGAACGAAGCCCAGTAAACGACCATCCCTTCTGTCTATTTAATCCAGTTGAAGATGGGGAGATTCTGAAAAAAGAATATGGCATTGAACATCGGTACTTGCGGTCAATCATGTCTCCTTGGGCTGCAAAGCGTTTACACGACTTTGGCGGGGACATCACCAAGTTTAAAGTACTCAAGGTGCGTCCATCCATCTTGGATCAAGTTGGTATCGCGAAAACCGAACCGGGTGATGAAAACAATCAAGACATTTCGTCCCTAGTTGGTAAGGTCGATATTCGTCAGTTAGAGCATTACTCACAAGATGACCCAGATGCCTACAGCTACTCTGGCGCGCTATGTAAAGCGAACCAAGGCTTAATGGAGTTCGTTGAGATGTTCAAGGCGCCAATCAAGGTGCTACACCCACTCTTGACTGCGACTCAGGAAGGCAACTTCAACGGAACTGAAGGTCTATCGGCGATTCCATTCGACGGTATGATTCTGGCGCACTCAAATGAATCTGAGTGGCAAACCTTCCGCAATAACAAGAACAACGAAGCGTTCTTGGACCGTGTTTACATTGTGAAAGTGCCTTACTGTCTACGAGTGTCGGAAGAAGTGAAGATCTACCAGAAACTGCTTGAAAACAGTGAACTGTCTAAAGCACCTTGTTCACCAAGCACACTCGAAACTCTTGCTCAATTCAGTATTCTTTCACGACTGAAAGACCCTGAAAACTCATCCATCTTCTCGAAAATGCGTGTATACGATGGCGAAACGCTGAAAGACACCGATCCAAAAGCGAAGAGTTATCAAGAATACCGTGACTATGCAGGTGTTGATGAAGGAATGAACGGTCTATCAACCCGTTTTGCATTTAAGATCTTGTCTCGCGTATTCAACTTCGACCAAACAGAAGTAGCAGCGAACCCTGTTCACCTATTCTATGTAATTGAACAGCAAGTAGAGCGTGAGCAATTCCCTTCTGAAATTGCTGAGAAATACCTTGAATTCTTGAAGGGCTATCTAGTACCTCGTTATGTAGAGTTCATTGGTAAAGAAGTTCAGACTGCATACCTCGAGTCCTACTCTGAGTATGGTCAAAACATCTTCGACCGCTACGTCACTTATGCCGACTTTTGGATTCAAGACCAAGAGTACCGTGACCCAGAAACTGGTCAGCTATTCGACCGAGCATCTTTAAACGCAGAACTAGAGAAGATCGAGAAAACGGCTGGCATCTCTAACCCTAAAGATTTCCGAAATGAAATCGTCAACTTTGTGCTTCGTGCGAAAGCCAATAACAATGGTCAAAACCCAGTTTGGACCAGCTACGAAAAACTGCGCACGGTAATCGAGAAAAAAATGTTCTCCAATACTGAAGAGCTACTTCCGGTTATCTCGTTCAATGCGAAAACCTCTTCTGAAGATCAGAAGAAGCACGACGACTTTGTCGCTCGCATGATGGAAAAAGGCTATACCGAGAAACAGGTTCGCCTACTTTCTGAGTGGTACCTACGAGTACGTAAGTCATCCTAACTAGTTTGAGTTAGGTCGCTTGTGAAACATGAAGAGGGCTATTTCATGGCGCAATTTATAGACCGAAGGCTCAATGGCAAAAACAAGAGCGCTGTTAATCGACAGCGCTTCTTGAAGCGTCATAGAGAGCAGATTAAAGAGTCGGTAGCTGACGCAGTGAATCGACGCTCGATCACGAACACGGAAACGGGCGAAGACGTCTCTATACCGCACAAAGACATCAATGAACCTATGTTTCATCAGGGTAAAGGAGGCGTGCGCGACCGCGTACACCCTGGTAACGACCAATTTATCACTGGTGACAAGATCGAACGCCCGAAAGGCGGTGGCCAAGGCGGCGGTGCTGGTGAAGGCAATGCCAGCCCTGACGGCGAAGGCCAAGATGAGTTCGTTTTTCAAATTTCAAAAGATGAATACCTCGATATCTTGTTTGAAGATTTAGAGCTACCGAATCTTGAGAAAAACCAAATTGCCAAAATCACAGAATGGAAAACACACCGAGCTGGTTATCAAACGGCAGGTATTCCATCCAACATTGCCGTTGTTCGTTCACTGCAACAGTCGTTGGCACGTCGCACCGCCATGACAGCAGGTAAGAAACGCCTTCTTCATGAATTAGAAGAAGAGCTTGTCCGAATCAAAAACATCGAGCCAGCTCAACAGCTTGAAGAAAATCGTCTTAAGAAAGAAATTGAGGATCTGCGCAAGAAAATAGAAAGCGTACCCTTCATTGACACTTTCGACTTACGTTTTAAGAACTATGAGAAACGCCCTGTTCCGTCGAGCCAAGCAGTGATGTTCTGTCTGATGGATGTGTCCGGTTCTATGGACCAAGCCACCAAAGATATTGCAAAGCGCTTCTACGTGCTTCTGTACCTGTTCTTAACACGTACCTACGAGAACGTTGAAGTCGTCTTCATTCGTCACCACACCCAAGCGAAAGAAGTCGATGAGCACGAGTTCTTCTATTCGCAAGAAACGGGGGGCACGATTGTTTCGAGCGCGCTCAAGTTGATGAACGAGATCGTCCAAGACCGCTATCCCGTGGGCCAATGGAACATCTATGCTGCCCAGGCATCTGACGGTGATAACTGGGCTGATGACTCGCCTCGTTGCCGTGATTTACTTGTGAATAAATTGCTTCCGAATTGTCAGTATTACTCATACATTGAAATCACACGACGCTCGCACCAAACGCTGTGGCATGAATATGAAAAACTTTCAGAAGAATTTCCAAACTTCGCCATGAAAAATATCCGCTCTGTGGAGGATATCTTCCCAGTCTTTCGTGAACTATTCAAAAAAGAAACGGCGTAAGGAGGTGGGCAATGAACACTGCAACAACAAACCTTTCGGGGAAAGCCTTGAAGAAGCGCAGAGAGAATATGCTGCCAGATGGTCCAGACTGGACCTTTGAGCTGCTTGAGCGTTACCACAAAGAGATCAAGCGTGTCGCGGAGCATTACCGTCTCGATACCTACCCTAACCAAATTGAGGTGATTACCTCAGAGCAAATGATGGACGCATACTCAAGTATCGGTATGCCCATCAACTACAATCACTGGTCGTTTGGTAAAAAGTTCATACAAACAGAGCAGAACTATAAGCACGGTCAGATGGGGTTGGCTTACGAGATCGTCATTAACTCCAACCCATGTATTGCCTACTTGATGGAAGAGAACACCATCACCATGCAGGCGCTTGTTATCGCTCACGCATGTTATGGGCACAACTCGTTCTTTAAAGGCAATTACCTGTTCCAAACTTGGACCGATGCAAGTTCGATCATTGATTATCTTCTGTTCGCAAAGAATTATATTGCGGAATGTGAAGAGCGATATGGCGTGCACGAAGTCGAACAATTGCTCGATTCTTGCCATGCACTCATGAACTTTGGTGTAGACCGCTACAAACGTCCGGAAAAGATTTCGATCAATGAGGAGAAAGCTCGCCAGGAAGAGCGTGAAGCTTACCTGCAATCTCAGGTTAACGAACTTTGGCGTACAGTGCCACAATCCAAAACCAAAGAAGAAGACATGAAGGTCCGCTTCCCTAGTGAACCCCAAGAGAACCTGCTCTACTTCTTTGAAAAACACGCTCCATTGCTTGAGCCTTGGCAACGTGAGATTGTTCGTATCGTGCGTAAGGTAAGCCAATACTTTTATCCACAGAAACAAACTCAAGTAATGAACGAAGGCTGGGCAACGTTCTGGCACTATACCATTCTCAATCATCTCTATGATGAAGGTTTGGTTTCTGAGAGGTTCATTCTCGAGTTTCTACACAGCCATACAAGCGTGGTCGCACAACCGCCATACAATAGCCCTTACTTCAACGGTATCAACCCTTATGCACTTGGTTTTGCGATGTTTCGAGATATCAAACGCATCTGTGAAGAGCCGACAGACGAAGACAAAGAGTGGTTCCCAGAATTGGCAGGAACAGACTGGTTAAATGCGGTTCACTTTGCCATGCATAACTTTAAGGACGAGAGCTTTATTAGCCAATACTTGTCACCGAAGCTCATGCGCGACTTTAAGCTCTTTGCGATTAATGATGATGACCGGAAAAACTTCATCGAAGTTGCCGCTATTCATGATGAAATGGGTTACAAACGCATTAGGGAAACCCTCGCTGCGCAATATAACTTGGCAAATCTGGAGCCCAATATTCAAGTCTTTAACGTTGACGTTCGTGGTGATCGCTCTTTAACACTGCAATATATTCCTCACAACCGAATTCCTCTTGATAGCAGTTATGACGAGGTATTAAAGCATGTTTATCGCTTATGGGGCTTTGACGTAATTCTCGAGGAAGTGAAAGACACCGGACACAGAGAGATCCTCTCAACTTGTCCAAAACGGAATCAGTACGATACCAATATCTAACCTATACGACATCTAAGCTAACATACCGACAAAAAAGGCTCCTCGATGAGGAGCCTTTCTAATTTGGAAAACAATACCGAGCTTATTGTGCTTGCTTAGCAACAATGGCGCATACCGCTTCTAAATCTTCTGGAGTATCCACACCGGCTGCTGGTGCTTCTTTTGCGACCTCAACGTGAATCTTTTCGCCATACCAAAGCACGCGAAGCTGCTCCAGACACTCAATCTGCTCAAGTGCACTTGGTTGCCAATTCACGTAAGTATTAATGAAACCCGCTCGGTAAGCGTAGATACCGATGTGGCGCATCAATGGGTTCGCGATCGTTTTGTCTTGTTTAGCAAAGTTGTCACGATCCCACGGAATCGTTGCTCGGCTAAAGTACATAGCATAGCCACGCTCATCCGCCACTACTTTTACCGCATTCGGGTTGAAGACTTCTTCTTCCGATTCGATCTCAACCGCAAGCGTTGCCATTGGCGCATCACAACCCGCTAAGTTGTCAGCCACTTGACGAATAATAGACGGTGGAATCAATGGCTCATCACCCTGAACGTTAACCACAATGTGGTCTGCAGGGATCGCCATCTTTTCTACCACTTCTGCTAGTCGCTCAGTACCAGACTCGTGGTTTGGCGAGGTCATACAAACTTTACCACCAAACTGCTCTACCGCTACAGATACGCGCTCATCATCCGTCGCGATAATCACATCTTCAGCACCCGCCTGTAGCGCTTGCTCATAGACCCACTGGATCATTGGCTTACCACCAATGTCCGCCAATGGCTTACCGGGTAACCGGCTCGACGCGTAGCGCGCAGGAATGACAACCGTAAAAGACATTAGCGTCCCTCATCCATGCTCATGGTTCGTGCTTCTGGCTCAAGCAGAACAGGAATACCTTCTTTGATTGGGTAAGCAAGGCGATCCAGTTTGCAGATCAACTCTTGATTATCTTTATCGTACGTCAGCTTACCTTTGCACACAGGGCAAGCTACAATCTCAAGCAGACGGTGATCCATAAGTCGCTTTAACCTCTTTTATTCGATTTAAAATTCGTTCTGCATCGTTTGATTCAAACTGTGCAGAAACGGGCAGATACCACCAATTGTCTTGCGCATAACTGTCGCATTTGACGGCATCTTTTTCTGTCATAATCACATTGGCTCCTTGTTGAGCCAATGCTTGTAATTCTTGCTGGTCAAAGTCTTGATGATCGGCAAAGCCTTTCGTCACTTTGACGTCTGCATTCATTGCATTAAGTGTATTAAAAAATCGTGGTGGATGCCCTATCCCCGCAAACGCAACGAGATCACGTAATTCACTGACCTCAACTTGTTGTTTTGTCTTCAGGTTTATCGCCTTTGATGGCGCTAAAGACATTGGCATTTCGCCTTGCTGAGCTTGACCGCCATTCGTGATGATAAAGTCGACTTCAGCAAGACGCTCTACCCCTTCACGAAGTGGACCAAGTGGAATAAGGCTTTCATTGCCAAAGCGGCGATTACCATCAACGATAACTAACTCGATATCTCGATCTAGAGCGTAATGCTGGAGGCCATCGTCAGTAATAATGATATCAACGCCAGTTTCAAGCAATGCTTTCACCGCATTGGCACGAACCGGGTCTACGGCGACAGGTGCACCAGTGCGGCGATAAATCAGCTTCGGCTCATCACCACAGTGTTTCGCTGGTGTATTGTCATCCAGAATGAGCGGATAATGCGGTGCTTTTGCACCATAGCCTCGAGATACCACTCCCGGTTTAAAACCAAGCTGTTGCAATTGCTCCACCAGCCACACTACAACAGGCGTTTTGCCATTACCACCAGCTGTAATATTTCCAACAACGACGACAGGTACAGGCGCTTTATACGCTCGCTTTTTACCGGATTGGTATTGCTGACGTTTAGACTTGCTAATCGCTCCAAACAACAGACTCAGTGGCCACAACAGTGGCCACAGCAGGTATTTTAGGGGATGGTTTTCGAACCAGATTTTTTCAACCACAGCGCTTAAGCACCAAATTGGATTCGATGAAGCTGAGCGTATGCTCCGTCTTTAGCAATCAAATCAGCATGGTTACCACGTTCAACGATCGCACCTTCATCCACCACTAGGATTTCATCAGCATTCTCAATCGTTGACAGTCGGTGTGCAATCACCAATACAGTTTTGTCTTTCTGTAGTTCATCCAGAGCAGATTGGATTGCACGTTCAGACTCGGTATCTAGAGCAGACGTTGCCTCATCAAGAATCAGAACTGGCGCGTCACGTAATAAAGCTCGAGCAATGGCTACACGTTGACGCTGACCACCGGAAAGGCTTGCACCGTTCTCACCAATCATGGTGTCCAAGCCGTTTTCCATTTTGCTGATAAATTCCATTGCATGGGCAAGCTTGGCTGCTTTTTCAATATCTTCACGAGTGTATTGCTCTTCCGTCGCATACGCGATGTTGTTTGCAATCGTATCGTTGAACAAATGCACGTTTTGAGAAACCAGAGCAAACTGCTCACGTAAATTTTTTAGTTCATAGTCACGAATGTCATGGTCATCAAGTGTTATAGAACCACCGCTAACGTCGTAGAAACGATTGAACAAATTCGCAATGGTACTCTTACCTGAGCCAGAACGACCAACCAAAGCCACCGTCTTACCACGGGGAATATCAAAGCTCACGTTGTCAAGCGCTGGTTTTTCCGCACCTTCGTATGTAAAACTGACGTCTTTCACTGCAACATCACCTTTCGCACGTTCTACAGTGAACTTACCTTCGTTCTTCTCAGGCTCTAGGTCTACCAGGGCAAACAAGGTTTGGCTCGCTGCCATACCGCGTTGGAACTGTGAGGTTACGTTTGTTAGCGCTTTAAGTGGACGCATTAGACCAAACATTGCTGAGAATACAACAGTAAACGTACCCGGAGTCAGTTGCTCTTTGATTGAATCAATACTTGCTAGGTATAGCACCACGACTATTGCAATAGACGCGATCATCTGAATGATTGGGTTTGCCGCCGCTTGGGCCGTTACCAACTTCATGTTTTGCTGTCGCATTTGATTACTTACAATATCAAAACGTTGACGTTCAATATCTTGGCCACCGTAGCTAAGTACGACTTTGTGGCCTTTCAGCATTTGCTCTGCGGAAGCCGTCACGTGCCCCATCATGGTCTGCATGTTTTTTGAAATTTTTCTGAATCGCTTAGAAACAACACCAATGCCCCAAGCAACTACGGGAGCAACAGCAAACAGCACCAATGATAGCTGCCAGCTGTTGTAGAACATCAACACAAGAAGACCGATGATGCTCGCACCTTCACGTACGATGCTCACCAATGCTTGGCTGGTTGCTGCAGACACTTGTTCAGAATCATAAGTAATGCGTGACAACAAGTTACCCGTTTTTTCTTTGTCGAAATACGAGACCGGCATATGCATAAAATGGTTAAAAACCATTCTACGAATATGCATCACAACATTCGACGACACCCAGCTTAAGCAATATGTGGAAACAAACCCACTCACACCACGAATAAACATCATCGCAAAAACGATAAGTGGAAGTGTGCGTAAGAAGTCAGACTCTGCGCTGCCAAAACCTTCGTCTAATAGAGGCTTAAGCAATGAAATCATATAGGTATCAGAAACGGCATTGATGACCAATGCAACAACGGCTACGGCAAGTCCTGATTTGTAAAGGCGAATAAATTGCCACAGACGCTTAAACGTCTGCCAGGTCGTTTCATCAGTATTTATCGACATAGAAGTGCTTTATTTTCTTAGATTAAGACTCTTATTCTACTCCCTTACGCAGCATCTGCCTATACCAAGGCTCAAACATCTTGTTACGTTGAGTTTTTAATCGCCAAAAATCCCGCCATACATAAATACTCACCTGCCCAGATTCTCCAGTATCAAACCATGATGTGCCCAAAGACGTGTAAGCCTGCTGTACAAGTGGGGATGGCATCCCCCACCGATTATTTTTAGCCAAAGAAGCGATGGCTATTTGAGGGTTTATTGCTTCAATAAACTTGGGATTAGAAGAACTTTTACTGCCATGGTGGGGGACAATCACGATATCACTATCTAACAGTTCTGGTCGTCTGATTAAAATCCATTCACTTATGGCCTCGATATCTCCGGTTAGTAAAATTCGAAAATTAGAAACAGGATCAACGACCCTAATGACGCACGAGTGAGGGTTAAAAGCACGCTTTACTAATTTAGGTGGCCAGATTGCTTCAAACTTCAAACCTTGCCAATACCAGACTTCACCCTCGATACAAGGAAGGTAATCCGGCAGAAGCTGACTACTGAACTTATCATTAGGTTCAAAATTCTCTTCTAAAAACCTCCTTCCTCCTGCGTGGTCATCATCCAAATGACTGAGGATCAAAGCGTCAATTTGAGAGTGCCCTTTTGAATGTAGGATAGGCGAGATAACTCTTTCAGCAATGCTCCCCCCACTCCATGATTTCCCCGTATCATAGAGCAATGCCTTACCGTCTTTCTCAAACAACACTGACAGACCATGGCCCACATCTAAAACATCAACACGCCAGTAGTACTGTTTAAAGGGAAAGACGAGATAGAGCGTGGCAATACCGATGATGAGTAGGATGCTATTCACAGTAAGAAAACGAAGCCCAAATGAGCAAAACAATATCAACGTTATAAGAATAAGTGAGTCATCACTAACAGCAAACCAAGTTTCCTCAGCCAATCCTAACGCCCAATTTAGAGGCCAAAGTACCCCATCGACGAATATCCATATCCAACTAAAAACATCTGCGGTCAAGCAGGTGAAAAGTAGCGCTATAAATATCATAGGAACCACAACCAGGCTAAACCAAGGGATAAAAATCAGATTAAAAAGGGGAGATACTGCGCTAAAACCTGAAAAAAAATAGCCGCTAATTGGCAAAATGAACAGCGACAGCGCAAGTTGAACTGCAATGATATGCTTCAAAATGTTAAGCCAACTATATTGGTTCATCCAAACAATGTTAAGTACAACAAGCACCGCAACTACCGATAAGTAAGACAACCAAAAACTGCTACCTAGGAAAGAAAACGGCTCGACTAAAAGCTGCCCACTAACGGCTAGCAGTAAAACCCTCCAATTTGGCCAATGCAGTTTATGGTACTTAAGAAACAAATAGATCGCGCATACACTTAGGGCGCGCACAGTTGGCAACGAAAAATCAGCAAGCCAAGAATAAGCAACAGCGAAAACTAGCCCAAAGATGTAGGGCAAATGATTAGCCCACGGAATTGCAAGACGAAACAAAAAGCCAAGAAAACAGCCAAATGAGAGCGCCATGCCAATGTGTAAACCAGAAATGGATACTAGATGAATAAGTCCACTGTCTCGCAAGCTTTTCCATAAGTCGGGAGTAAGTAATGAGCGATCGCTGTAACTCAGAGCTCTTATTAAAGGTTCATTATATAAACCTGCAATACTGGCGTTAATACGCGCGATGAGTGTTTGTCTGAGAGCGCTTTTTGAGCGAACAATCCAGCGACTGTCTTTCATCGAAGTCGCTCTTGCCACAATACCCTGACTTAAAGAAAAGTTTTCTGAATCAAAACCAACCTCGTTTTTTAAGCCCGTAATCGGCTTTAACTCTACTTCCGCCTTAATTTCACTGTTAACACCAAGTGGAATTGAGGTTATCAACCGAACTTTTGGTTTAAAAAATGGTAAGAGATATTGAGAATTTACGTGGCTAACAACGACAATTCCTTCATATCCGTGACTTATTTGCGTAAAAGGGCTGTCAACTTTGCCATTTATGGTAATATTCACCCCTGCTTTAAACAGGGCTTGTTTTTGTTGTTCCATGACATTGCCATGGGCAATAACCACCATACAGCCCCAAATTACGCCAATGCACATTAAGCCTCGACGTAGTTTGATTATTGAGCCAACGGCAAAAATACCCAGCAGCAACCAATGCCAACTCGGCATCATCGGCCACCACGCAGATGAAAAAACGCTTGCTACAAATAACGCCAAGGCCAAACTTTTTTCTGAGAGAGTCATGTCGTCCTATGCCTAGAAAGCTGATAAAACGCTTCATGCCAGATCATGAAATGATCAAGCGCCAAAAAGCACTGAAAGTCTTCGGCAACGTTTTATACAACCCAAACTTATGGTGTCTAAATCGTCGCTCTGCATCAGGTGCTTTTGCTGTTGGTCTGTTTATGGCGTTTGTTCCGCTTCCGAGTCAGATGATCATGGCTGCAGGTCTTGCCATCATGCTTGGTGTCAACTTGCCTCTATCCGTAGCACTTGTCTGGATCAGTAACCCAATTACAATGCCAGTACTGTTCTACTTTGCTTATAAGCTTGGTGCATTGGTCATGCACGTACCACCACAGCCTTTCCACTTTGAACTGTCGTGGGAGTTCATCATGGAGCAAATGAACACCATTGGGCCTCCATTTTTACTTGGTTGTGCCATTTGTGGTGTTGGTTCTGCCATTATTGGCTACTTTGGTATTCGCGGACTTTGGCGTTACTCAGTAGTAAGAAGCTGGCAAAAACGTAAGATACGATAAGTACTTATTCTTCAATTGGCAGGTTGCAAAGCATCGAATGGAAAATGCTTAACGTTCGGCGTGAAAGGTGTTGTAACTCAAGTATGAAAGCTACCGAGCCACAGCAGAGATGATAGTTAGATTGCAGATAAAAGAAAGGACCGAGATTCGGTCCTTTTTGTGTCAGTGAGTTACCAGCGCTTCGCTAAGTTCTATCAACTACTTTGAACTCAATACCGCAGCTGGATTAAGTTTCGCCGCGCGGGATGCAGGGTACCATGTCGCTAGCAAGCTGAGCACAATCGCCGTAATTGAAACCAAAGCAACATCAGGCCAATGCAATTGTGATGGTAAGAAGTCGACAAAGTAGATATCCCCCGAAAGAAATTGGTGACCAATCAAAGCTTCTAGCCCTTTGATGATTGGAGTGAGATTTAACGCAACAAGAACACCAACCACACTGCCAGCAAGACTGCCAAATACACCCGAGAACACGCCTTGCCACACAAAGATACGCTTAATCAAACCATCCTTTGCGCCCATAGTACGAAGAATCGCAATCTCGGCAGCGCGATCTTTCACCGCCATCATTAGTGTCGATACGATGTTGAAACACGCCACACCTATGACCAATACCATCACCAAGTACATGATGGTACGAACGAGCTGAATATCGCGGTACAAGAAGCCGAACTGTTGTTGCCAACTTTTCAGGTAAACATACACATCAATCAGGCTACCCACTTCACGCACAATGGAAGGCGCGTTAAGTACATCATCGGTCTTAAGCGAAATACCCGTGACACCATCACCCAAGCGCGCATAAGCTTGTGCATCCTCCAGAGGCACTAAAGCCAATGAGTGATCGATTTGACCATTAAGAGTCAAAAATCCAGCCACCTTAACGCGAACTCGTTTTGGTGCTTGAACCTTATTAGTGCTGCCAGTCTGGGGAATCATCAAAGTAATGTAATCACCTACATCTACTTTAAGCTCATTCGCCACACCACGGCCTAAAATCACTTGCTGTTGGCCCGCATAAAAGTTTTGCCATGCTTCTGGGTCAATGAACTCCGACATGCTCGACACCGCTTGTTCAAAAGCAGGATCCACACCGCGCACTTCAATCGCCTTAAGCTTACTGCCTTTCTCTGCCAAGCCAGTAAATCGAACATAAGGCGCCGCTGCGACAACGTGTTCATGCTTCAAGGCTTGGTTCATGGTCTTGGTGTAGTTATGTAGCGGACCGTTTACCCCTTCTAACTCCCCATGTGGGATTACCGATAAAACACGTGACTGTAGCTCACGCTCAAAACCGTTCATGGCGGATAGACCTATAATGATCACCGCAACACCAACCGCAATACCAATGGTGGAAGAGAGAGAAATGAAGGACACCATCTTGTTGCGCTTTTTCGCGCGACTAAAACGGCCACCGATCATCAATGCTAAAGATGAAAACAAAATTAGCCCTCCGCAGTCGCTGTTTGAATAGTAAAGCGATCCACCAGCAACCCATCTTGCATGTGCATTTGACGGTCCATTTTCGCGGCTAACTCGTTATCGTGGGTAACCACCAAGAAAGCGATGTTCGATTCCTGGTTTAGCTCACGCATCAAATCGTAAATCGCCAATGCGGTATTGTGGTCTAGGTTGCCCGTGGGCTCATCCGCCAATACTAAATCCGGCTTGTTGACCAAAGCACGGGCAATGGCAACACGTTGGCGTTCGCCACCAGACAGCTCCGAAGGACGGTGGTCCATGCGGTGTCCTAGGCCAACTTTCTCTAGCAGAGCTTTTGCTTCCGCTTTTGCATCCGCGACTTTTGCGCCACCAATCAACAATGGCATCGCAACGTTTTCTACTGCGGTAAAGTCAGCCAATAAGTGATGGAACTGATAGACAAAACCAAGGTGTTTGTTTCGTAGTGCCGCTTGCTTGTTTGAACTTAGCGCAGACAAGTTCTGCCCTAGAAAATCCACTTCACCATGAGATGCATCATCTAAAGCACCAAGGATGTGCAGCAGCGTACTCTTACCTGAGCCAGATGAGCCAACAATAGAAACCAGTTCACCTTTGTCGAGATCAAAACTCACGCCTTTCAACACTTCCGTATCTAACGAGCCTTCTCGGTAGACTTTACGAATATCACGACATTCTAATAGCTTATTCATAGCGAAGTGCCTCAGCAGGTTTAACAGAAGATGCTCGGTAAGACGGGTAAACAGTGGCAGCTAGACTCAGAGCAATCGCCAGCACTACCACTAATAAAATTTGGAATGAATCAATCACGATTGGCAAGTGACCACCAAAGCTAAACAAGGCAACGCCTGCCGCTTCCAGAATGGCATTGAGATTGAGCGATAAAGCAACGCCGACCGCGCCACCAACAATCGCACCAATCACACCACTACTCGCGCCCTGCACCATGAAAATCGCCATCACTTGAGATTGCTTCATGCCTTGAGTTTTGAGAATCGCGACTTCCGATTGCTTCTCCATCACCACCATGATCAACGCAGAGATAATATTAAATGCCGCAACGCCAACAATCAGGCCTAGCATTAAGCCCATCATGTTCTTTTCCATTTTCACCGCTTGGAAAAGCTCGCCTCGCTGCGCTCGCCAATCGCTCCACTGCCAACCGTCAGGCATTGGTTTATCTGCAAACTCGGTCACCATAAATGGGTCAGAGAAGAATACGCGCCAGCCCGACACCGTATCTTTTGGCAAACGCATCAGCTTAGAAGCATCGGTCATATTGACGATCATGAGCTGGCCATCAACATCAGAGCCAGTATTGAAGATGCCCGCCACCGTAAAGTTACGTTGACTTGGGATTCGACCTAATGGGGTAAATTGCGTCGCATTGGTCACCATTAAGCGGACTTTGTCACCCATCGACACTTTAAGAGAGCGCGCCAAGCTGTGACCAAGGAAAACCTTATACTCACCCGCTTGTAGCGAGGATAAACGGCCAGCGATCAAGTGATTAGAAATAGGATCGCCAAGTTTAGGCTCGATACCAATCAAGTAACCAGCGGTTAGCTGCGCTGAACTTTGGATCACAGCCTCACCGCGAACAATCGGTTCAGGCGCAGCGATTGTCGACATGTTTTGGATAAATTGGGGCGCAGTCTCGCTAACGGGCGTTTTACCATCGTGCTGGGAAATCACCGCATGAGGAAGGACACCTAGGATGCGTTCCTTTAGCTGAGCCTCAAAGCCATTCATGACCGAAAGTACTGTCACCAACGCCATCACACCAATCGTGATACCTGCGGTCGACATGTAAGAAACGAATCGACTGAATCTATCCCCGGAGCGTCCCCGAAGATACCTTATGCCAATAAACAAAGAGATAGGATGATACATATAGGACAAACCAACTGGTTTTCTAATAATGGAGCCAATACTTAGCTAATTAATACCGGTTATCTTACCTTACTCTTACTATGAAGAAGACAAGATAATCGCTAAATTTGTCAACGACATGCAATAAGTCCATTTTTCTCTAAGAAAGTTCAGCCTGACAGAGCAAGGAAACTTGATAAGTTAAGTCAGTTAGCGATAATCAATGCCTTACCTTCCTCTTTCACTATAGGAAAGAGAAGTGCTCGTTTGGCAAAAGGACACTAAATATGACTGAGCAAGAATACTTCACCGTACACCACAACCTAACTATTAATGTTGAGGTGATGAGTGAAGATTACCTTTTGCCAAGTGAAGAATCATTTCTCGCAGAAATCCCTGCACCATTCATTGTGGCTAGCGAGTTTAGTCAACTGGATATGCTCGCTGATAGTGCCCGGTTAGAGCTACAGAACAAAGATCTTAAACACGTAATCAGCTTGTTGGATACGCAAAATTCAAAGCTTAATCTTTTGCTAAGCTTTATGCTTTCTCAGCAAGACGACCCCGCCCAGCGCTCTCAAACCACGCAATTTGGTGCCAGTCAATTAAGCTACCGCTCCAACCTTTTGGTAGAGGTAGGGCAATTGGTTCGGGTGAAGCTCTTCTTAGACCACCCAGCCGCTGCGATTTACTGCTACGCTCAGGTAATAGAATGCGAACCATCAGAACAAGGGCATCTGGTCACTCTCAAGTACAAATTACTTAGAGAAGCAGACCAAGATTTATTGATTAAAGCCGCGCTATACCAGCAGCAAAAACTACTCCGTCAGCGCTCACTAGAGCGAGATAACAAATAAGTACCATGACAAAAGCAACGATTCTCTCCGTCACGAATCCGTCTGAGCGTGGCGATAAAAAACAGCTGGGCAACCTACCCGGCGGAGCATTACCTATGGCAATCGCAGAGCTGGCGAAACAGCATGCTAGCCACTCTCTGCTTGTTGTACCAGATCCACAAATTGCGTTGAAGCTTCAAGCAGAAATTGAACAGTTCACCGATCAGCCAGTCAGTCTATTCCCTGATTGGGAAACGCTGCCTTACGATAACTTTTCTCCGCACCAAGAAATCATTTCTGATCGAATTGCACGCTTATACCAACTGCCAAACCAACGCAGTGGTGTAACTATCGTACCTGTCAGTACCATCTTACAACGCCAGTCTCCTCGCGACTTCTTGCTGCAACATACTTTGATGGTGAAAACAGGCGATCAATTCTCACTAGAAAAACTGCGTACTCAATTAGATAATTCTGGCTACCGTCATGTGGATCAAGTATTTGGGCCGGGGGAATACGCTAGCCGTGGTTCAATCCTTGATTTGTTCCCGATGGGCAGTTCCGATCCATATCGTATTGACTTCTTCGATGATGAGATCGATACCATCCGTACCTTTGATCCAGAAAATCAACGTTCGATCGACGACATTCAGCAAATCCAATTGCTGCCAGCGCACGAGTTTCCAACCACAAAAGAAGCAATCGAAGATTTTCGAACTCGTTGGCGTACGCAATTCGAAGCTCGTCGCGAGCCCGAGTCCATCTACATGCAAGTAACCAAAGGGACATGGCCTGCAGGTATCGAATACTGGCAGCCACTGTTCTTTGAGCACACAGAAACCCTGTTTGATTACTTACCAGATGATTCACAACTGATCGTTTATGGCGACATCGAAGCCGCTGTGGATACGTTCTTGAATGACGTCGACTATCGTTACGACCAAAAGAAAATCGATCCACTTCGCCCGTTATTAGCCCCTCATGAACTGTGGCTAAAAAAGGACGAGCTATTCAAGCAAATAAAGCAACTGCCTCAAGCCCTGTTAAGTCTAGATAAAGTTGTAAAACGTGCTGGTCGCCAAAACCTCGCAGTACAGTCTCTGGCTGAACTGGGTGTACAACAGCAGAACAAAGAACCACTTTCTCGTCTACGCCAGTTTAGTGAGCAATTCACAGGAAAAATCGTCTTTTCGGTAGAATCCGAAGGCCGCCGAGAAGCACTGACTGAATTACTACAAGGCATCAAAATTCGCCCTGTGGTACATGAATCAATTTACCAAGCCTTGGATTCCAAAGATCGATTCAGCTTGATCTTAGGCGCAGCAGAACATGGTTTTATTCACGAAGAGCTGAACTTCGCACTTATCTGTGAAAGTGATCTACTGGGCGATCGCGTAATTCAGCGTCGTCGTAAAGACAAAAAGACCGTCAACAGTGACACCGTCATTCGCCACCTCGCCGAGCTAAAACCAGGTCAGCCAGTGGTACACATCGACCACGGTATCGGCCGCTACATTGGCCTGCAAACACTTGAAGCCGGTGGAATGAAAACAGAGTACGTGACCCTTGAGTATCAAAACGATGCCAAGCTTTACGTTCCTGTGTCTTCATTAAACCTAATCAGCCGTTACTCAGGTGGTGCTGAAGAGAGCGCGCCGCTACATAAACTCGGTGGTGAAGCATGGGCGAAGGCTCGTCGTAAGGCCGCTGAAAAAGTCCGTGACGTGGCTGCCGAGCTTCTCGACGTTTACGCTAAGCGCGAGTTGAAACCGGGTTACAAGTTTGCTCTCGACCGTGGTCAATACGCGACCTTCAAAGCGACTTTCCCGTTTGAAGAAACTGATGATCAGTCGATGGCAATCAATGCTGTTCTGTCTGACATGTGCCAAGCGAAAGCCATGGACCGCCTAGTGTGTGGTGACGTAGGCTTTGGTAAAACAGAAGTCGCAATGCGCGCTGCATTTGTTGCTACTGACAACAGCAAACAAGTCGCAGTATTGGTGCCTACCACCCTGCTGGCACAGCAACACTTTGAAAACTTCCGTGACCGCTTTGCCAACTTGCCAATTCGCGTTGAAGTACTATCGCGCTTTAAATCGGCAAAAGAACAGAAAGTCATCCTCCAAGATGTTGCTGACGGCAAAGTTGATATCGTGGTAGGTACTCACAAGCTACTTTCTAGCGACATCAAGTTTAAAGACCTTGGGCTATTGATTGTTGACGAAGAACACCGCTTTGGCGTGCGCCAGAAAGAAAAAGTAAAAGCGATGCGTGCCGATGTGGATATCCTTACGCTTACCGCAACTCCGATTCCGCGAACATTAAACATGGCAATGAGTGGTATGCGCGACTTGTCTATCATCGCGACACCACCAGCCCGTCGTTTGGCAATCAAGACCTTTGTACGTCAACGCGAGGATTCCGTCGTTCGTGAAGCGGCATTACGTGAAATCATGCGTGGTGGCCAGGTTTACTTCCTCCACAACCAAGTCGAAACCATCGAAAAGACAGCAGAAGATCTGCAAAAGCTGATTCCAGAAGCGCGAGTGACCGTCGCCCATGGTCAGATGCGTGAGCGCGAGTTAGAACGCATCATGAATGACTTCTATCATCAGCGATTCAACTTGCTTGTCTGTACCACCATCATCGAAACGGGTATCGACGTTCCGACAGCCAACACGATCATCATGGATCGTGCTGACAACCTAGGCTTGGCGCAATTGCACCAACTTCGTGGTCGCGTTGGTCGTTCACACCACCAAGCATATGCTTACCTGCTGACACCGCATCCGAAAGCGATCACCAAAGATGCCATCAAACGTCTTGATGCAATTGCTTCACTGGAGGATCTTGGTGCAGGCTTCACTTTAGCAACACACGATCTTGAGATCCGTGGTGCTGGTGAGCTTTTAGGCGACGAACAAAGTGGTCAAATTCAATCAGTTGGCTTTACACTGTATATGGAGATGCTTGAACAAGCGGTTGAAGCATTGAAAGAAGGTAAAGAACCATCACTGGATGACCTGCTTCGCGAGCAGACAGAGATAGAAATGCGTATCCCCGCTCTACTGCCGGATGATTACATTCCTGACGTGAACACTCGTCTATCCATGTACAAGCGCATTGCAAGTGTTACTGATAACGAGGCTCTGTCTGAGCTAAAAGTAGAATTGATTGACCGGTTCGGTTTGTTACCAGATGCTGCGAAGAACCTTCTATCTGTCTCAGAACTGAAAATTGGGGCAGGAAGTCTCAAGGCGAAGAAGATTGAGGCGCATGATAAGGGGGGATTCATTGAGTTTTACCCTGATGCTGACATAAACCCAGCGTATTTAGTTAAACTCCTGCAATCACAGCCGCAAAAATTTGCAATGGAAGGTCCAACTAAGTTCAAGTTTAGCGTACCATTGACGGACCGACGTAAACGCATTCAGTTTGTTCAAGACTTACTGAATGATTTTAAACAGAATTTATTACCAACGAGCTAATAGTCGAATGAGAATACTGATCCCATTGTTACTTCTATGCGTTTCAATGCCATCTTGGGCTGCGCGTCAGTTTGATATTGAAGTAATTATTTTCAAGCGAGCAGTAGACGCAGAAAGCACCACTGAGTCTTGGCCAAATCAACTTCCAAAAATTGAGATGGATAATGTTGGCAGTTTAGAGAGTGATTCATATCGCCAAGCTAAAGGCGTTACTCTCCTACCTCGTTCAGCTTATCAATTAAACTCTCAGGAAGCCGCTCTACGTAACCACGCTGGTTTTAAAGTGCTTAAGCACGTAGCTTGGAGACAAGGCGACCGTGGTAAGGCAAGCGCTCCCGTATTTCGTATCGTAGGCGGCAAAGACTTTTCAGGAATATACAACTCTGATGGCAGCCAAAGAAACGGTAACGCTCTGTCTTTACAATCTGATGGTTACACTGAAGAAAGTATTACAGGACCACTATACGAGTTGGATGGAAAGCTACAAATTTACGTTCAGCACTATCTATTTGCAGAAACTACGATGGACATTAGAGAGCCAAGTGTTCGTGAAGTTCGTTTCGAGGCACAGCCTCTAGAAGAGCAATCAAAAGAGTTTGGTGAAGTTGAAGGGAATGTTCAAGTAGGAAACCTAGCTGAAATTTCACCTACAGTGACTGAAGAAACGTTCTTGAAGAGCTACCGTATGGATCAGAAGCGTCGTATGCGCAGTAGTGAGACTCACTACCTAGACAACCCATTAATGGGCATGATCATCCAAGTGCGTCGCGTTCAATAATCATTAAAAAATTAAAGCGTAGCATTTGCTGCGCTTTATTTTATCTAGAATCTAGCATGGAAGTTGTATTGGTTCATGAGCCCTGATTTTGAAATCATCACCCCTCGTTTAGCACTCAGGCTTATTCCTTCAGAAGAAGCACACATCCTACAACGTATACTGGCTGAGTCCCCTTCTCTGCACCATTGGCTCGATTGGTGTAATCAAGATATCACACTCAAAGAAGCCCAAGACTTTTTGCTGGCAACACGATTGAACTGGGTTAAGACAGAGGCTTTCGGTTTTGGTGTTTATGAACGTGAAAGTGGCAACCTCGTTGGCATGGCCGCTGTGAATGAGCTTTACCATACCTTCAATATGGCGAGTATTGGTTATTGGGTAGCGGACCGCTATCAACGCAAAGGCTATGCGCAAGAATCCATTCGCGCACTCGCGGAATTCTGTTTCGCCAAGCTCAATTTGACTCGCGTAGAAATCGTCTGCGATTTAGATAACACCGCTAGTCAGGCGTTAATTGAATCCATTGGAGCACAGAAAGAAGCGGTTGCCAGAAACCGTTTTATCTTCCATGGCAAGCCGAAAGATGGCGTAGTGTATTCACTGCTTCCTAGCGATTTAGAATAAAAAAAAGCCACCGATATACGGTGGCTTTTGTTTTGACCTTTATTTCGCTCTTTACCAAATCAGAGTAAAGAGCCAAATCATAAAGTATTAGTGTAGCTTCAAGTTTGGACGAAGTACGCGGTTGATACGGCCAACCAACATCATCAGGCCCGTCTTAATCACGCCATGCAGCGCCATTTGGTGCATGCGATATAGCGAAATGTAAACCACGCGAGCAATACGACCTTCAACCATCATCGAACCTTTGGTTAGGTTACCCATCAAGCTACCAACCGTAGAAAAGCGGCTTAGAGAAACCAAAGAGCCGTGGTCTTTGTATTCGTAAGCTTTAAGTTCACGGCCATTTAGCTTAGCAACGATATTAGTGAAGGCTTGGCTGGCCATTTGGTGCGCCGCTTGAGCACGTGGCGGTACAAAAGAGCCATCAGGCTGAGTACATTGTGCCAAGTCACCAATAACGAAGATGTCATCGTCACGCGTGGTTTGTAGCGTGTTTTTCACCACAAGCTGGTTGATACGGTTAGTTTCTAGACCAGCGATGTCTTTGATGAAATCAGGGGCTTTGATGCCCGCAGCCCATACCATGATCTGTGCTGGGATTTTCTCACCGTCTTTCGTCGTCAGACCGTCTTTATCCGCTTGCGTCACCATCGTAGCTGTGCGCACGTTTACGCCAAGCTTAACCAACTCTTGATGCGCCGCAGAAGAAATACGTGGTGGAAGTGCTGGAAGAATGCGCTCACCTGCTTCAACTAAGTTCACGTTTAGCTTGCTAGAATCTAAGTCGCCAAAGCCGTAAGTACGCAACTCTTTCACTGCGTTGTGAAGCTCGGCAGATAGCTCAACACCCGTTGCACCCGCACCAACAATAGCGATATCGACTGTGCCGTTACCGTTTTTCGCGTGCAGCTTTAGGAACTCATTGTTCATCTCGCTACGGAAACGGTGTGCCTGTTCAGGGCTATCTAGGAAGATACAGTTATCACGAACTCCAGGTGTGTTGAAGTCATTTGATGTCGAGCCGATAGCCATCACTAGAATGTCGTATTCTAGCTCACGGCTTGGCATTAGAAGTTCGCCATGCTCGTCTTTAAGCTCACTTAGAATGATCACTTTACGCTCACGGTCAATGTCTTGAAGACTGCCCATTTGGAAGTCAAAGCTGTGGTTCTTCGCATGAGCACGATAGCTCAATGCATCCACGCCTTCATCCAAAGAACCTGTTGCTACTTCGTGCAACAATGGTTTCCACAAGTGGCTCGCTTTACGGTCTACCAGTGTAATTTGCGCTCGGTTCTTACGACCCAGAGTGCGGCCCAGTTTGGTTGCCAACTCAAGGCCACCAGCACCGCCGCCTACAACGATAATGCGTGTCACAATGTTATCCTCTACAAAAATGAATATATGGGTTCAGCTCGATGCTGACTCACAATCACATTGCGGTCATACATCCAACCGATGAATTCTTTGGTCTCTAGAGGTGAGCTCACTTTTGGATAAATGCCGATACCATATTATTTATGCTTAATTACGGATTAACGGTTATCGGTTTACTTGCCTGATACACACGATCTCAGACAACAAATGGGCAAGTTTTTTACTCGCTCTCAATTTTTTTTGATATTTATCAAATTATTTTTACCAAGTTCATTATATAGAGCAATACTTTGATGGCAACAAAAATCCTTACTAGAGATACGGATTGGCTAATTTTCGTCTGCTTTACGGTATCGTTTTCGTGCCACAAAAGGTTAAATCAATAAATCAAGATGATAAATCGATACAAAATGTAAAATCTTGCAGAATCAGTGTCGTTCGTTTGAGCACGAGTAGAAACAAAAACAGCACTTCGAAAAGTGCTGTTTAAACAAGATAAGTTTGTTCTCTCTAGGGCAAGTTAGGCGTTTTTGAATGCCTTCATCGCTTGCAGGTGATGTGAGATCTTCTTGAATTTATGAGTTTGGGTTTCATCCCAAATGATTTCGTAGTGTTTATCCAGTTCTGCCGCGGTTTTCGAGTTGTCGTGGATTTCATCCTCTTTCGACAAAATCACCAAACAGCGATCCTTGTTTTTCGTACGAAACTGCTCGACACATTTGGTCGCAATGTCTTCGTACTCTTCAGGACGGTCAATACGCCCTGCCATTGTATTCTCTGGATGCAAGTTCGGGTTGAACATCACTTGCTTAATGCCGCAAAGAAAACCGATTCGCTCTGACCAATATGCACCTAGACCTACACCACAAATTAGAGGCTTTGGATCATCAGACTGGTCGATTACTTTAGATACTTCTTTGAGTAAATGCTGCATATCATGCTTAGGATGAAGTGTACTATAGTTGATGAAACGAACATCATCATCGATAAACTGAAGTTGAAGAACTTTTTCGTGGTTACCTGGGCTTGTACTATCAAAGCCATGCAAGTAAATAATCATTTGTACCTCTCCCTGTGTATATCTGGTACTTCACTTTAAACTACCACTATTTCCATGTGGTGAAAGCGACAAATGTCATTATGTCTCAAAACAGTGATCTTCAATACATAATGAGTCTTTAAATTCATTCGCACTGTTTAAGTATTGTTCATCACCCCATAACTTATAAGCCAATAAATACCACAACATAGCCATCATGAGTGTTCTCGGTTGCCATGCTTTTACGCCATCAATCCAAAGCTGAACATCTTCTATCTCTCGAATAGCACAGTAGCTCTCAACACCTTGAACAATTGGAGCCTCTGCCAATTGGAGAACCAATGTCAGGTCTAAACGCGGATCGGCTAATCCAGCATACTCCCAGTCAATCACTTTTACCCCTTCCTGACCTCGAACAAGATTGTAGCAACCAAGGTCAAAGTGACATAAAGAGACAGGCACAGGCGCAACAGACGGTTCAGAGCGCCACTTTTGGTATAGCTGCTCAAACTCAGTGTTCTCATAAACACCTTCCAACTGCATCCAATAATGGTCAACTCGTGAGATATATGAAAACGGCACCAAAGGAATTGCGCCAGCAGGATATTGGTGAATGCATGCAGCAATAGGTAACAGCTCTTTGAGTTCTATCCCCTTCCGAGTGAGCGTCTCTCCTTCTACCCACTCAACCAACAAGCCAAGCTCATGGACAAAAACAGGCTTTGGACCCAGTTGCAAAGGCTCTATAGTATTGAGAACTTGATACTCATTATGGCGAGAAATAGAAAAGGCCTTACACACAACACTGGCTGGTCGCCAGACATATGCAACACCCTCTGAAGTTTCCAATCGCCAACAACGATTAGTTAGCCCCCCAGTAACCGTTTGAACTTTTACTGGAGGGACAGCGAAGAAGCCGTCTAATACACTTAAACTCGGATCAAGTTGCTTTGCTTGTTGCCAAGAAAACCATGCCATTCATAACTTCTCCACTCAAATTCCTACTACCTTACTCAGTAAATAGTCAGGTATTGGGAAAGATTAAAGGCCAAATAAGCTCTTAGATTGCTCTTTACGAATCTCTGTTTCGTCCGCCCATTCAATAAGACCGGTTTCTAGATCCATCAAGCGCATCGTCATTTTGTAGTACACATCTTTGTCACTACCCGCGTTTTTCACGATGCTAGAAAGGTTACCGTAAAGCATGTATTGCGCACCCACCATTTTACCGAACTGAATCGCGGTACTCTGGTTCACAAGCTCATCATTATTTTGGAAGTTAAGTTGCTCACGGACAGACTCAACACGGTCCATATCTACGAAACGAAACTTACCAGAGTTTAGCATCTTAGTAGAGATAGTATCGGTGATAGACTCAGTATCAATGTGCTCACTCGTTTTATTTTTAATACGCTCTACAAATACGATTGGACGTTGGTCACGAGTAATCGCAGCAACAGATCCTGACATCATCATGCTATCAACCATTTCACCGGCTATTTTTTGTAAATCCGTAGAGCCAAAGTCAATCGTCGTTGTTTCTGTCGCCTGAGCATCGCCATATGAAACTTTATTTGAACAACCACCCAAAATGACGGCAAGACCTAAAAGAGCGATAATACTTTTTTTCATGAGAGTTCCTTAATTTGTATTTCTTACCAAGGTATCTCGACCTTAGTAAAGCAGCATAGCTGCCGAAAATGTGTTACTCGAACCGAGTTAGTTATCTTGTGCTTCGCGAATTTGTACGCGGAACTGAGTCCCGTTCGGATTTACTGTCACTTCGGACAAAGAGACTTGCTCAAAACCACGAACGATCATTTTTCGCCAAGGGCCAGCTTTCGTGTTTACTTCCAAACCAGTATTGTCATACCAGTAGAATCGGTAAAGAATGTGCTGGTCACCTTTGTAGTTACTGCTCAACTGCACAACACCGCGCGGACGGTCATCGACATAAGTCGTGGTAATGTTGTCTACCAATAAACGACTACCCAAAACATTGTCGTTAAAGAAAACCTTCTGTGTTTGACCATCAATTCGGATTCCGGCGGTGTTATCCGCACATCCCGCCAAACCAATGATCACAACCAAACCTATAAGCCATGCTCTCATTACAACCTCCCTAGTTGTTTATGCCAAACCGTGGAATGCAATCCCTGACGGGAAACCCATACCAATGTTGTCTGCTGTGCTGGCACTTCAAATTGATACACCTGATCTCCGACATTTAAGCTCTGCTTACCCGGACTCACAACCTTTGACGCGGTTTTCACCGTTCCTGGTAGGGTCTGCCAACTTCTGGTATCAGGTTGTTCAGTTAATGTGTTCCATACGTTGAAAAGAAGATTGCCTACATCATCACCTTTGGCGGCTTCTTTTCGAATTCTGTCTTTTGCCCAAACACGAATCGCTTGGCGAATCACAATCGTGGTTAGACGCTCTTGCAAATCGTTCTGTGCCATCGCATTCACGTCGGCTAATGTACTTGAAGGTAGCTTGTTACCATTCAGCGCAACATCACCAAAACGTTGCGTTCCGCGTTTCGGATAGTATGGCAGTGCAAGAGAATAAATTGCACCATCGCCTCGGCTGTCATAAATAGGCAAATCAATACGCCAACCTTGCAGTGCTTCCACCACACCTTGCTCATCAATCACAATCACGCGGCCTTGTGACTTGCTTAGCCCCGAAGGCGCTTTACCATAGCGCTTTTCCAACATACGCAGGTCTTGACGCATGCCAAGTTTCTTCGCCGCATACATCGTACTGTCAATGACTTGCTTGTTATCAGGCATCACGGCGAGTGCACGACGATAGTCTACGTACGCACTATTCAAATCTCTTGATGCTTCATAAAGCAGCCCTGAAAGGTAGAACAAGTAACCATTTTGTACTGAGCTGAGCTTTTTGCCTGCGTCTGGGTAGTTTGCTAATACGCTACCTAAGTTTGCTGACATACCTTGCTTCTTAAGATCCTTCTCAGCTCGCTTTAGTTCCCTTTCACGTGCTTTCTTCGCCGCCTCTTGGACTTGGTTTGCACGGCGCATTTCAACCAATGCCCCCTCTAGATCGTTCTTTTGTAGATAATTCAAACCTAGATACAAATGCAAGAAACCGAGCTCGTAGTCGGCGGGTTGGTATTCGTTTAAATTGTCGTTAACAGCCAGAGAACCCACACTGGTCGCTGTTTCCGTAACAGAGATGGTTGCGCGATCTTGTTGTTTGCGTACCGCACGATCGCTGTCTTCGAGTGCACTCAAGCTTGTTGGATAATCTTGTGCAAGAAATGAGATTCGACCTTGCTCAAAATTACCAAGTATATCGCCACCAACATCACTAGATTGCAGTTGCTCAGCTTTGGCATAATCACCAGCAACCACCGCTTGATAAACTTGTTTATTTTGGTCGCTATAGTGGCTGAACAGATTGCCAGCGGATAGGTTTGCACATCCTGTAGCAAGCAGGATCCAGCTCATCAATCCAAATAGCTTCACACCATGTTTCAAATTCATCTCCGCAAATGTGTATAGACGAGAAATCATGGGTGGAATTACCCACCCACTTTTACCCAATTAGCTCAGAACCATTGGGCCTAAAGGGCGCCCGCCCACTAGGTGCATATGGATATGGTAAACTTCTTGGCCACCATGTGAGTTACAGTTAACAATCAAACGGTAACCGTCTTCTGCAATGCCTTCCTCTTTAGCCAGGTTTTTCGCGACAGTGAACATACGCCCCATCATCGCCTCATCTTCTGCTTCTACGTCATTCGTTGTTGGAATCAGCTTGTTCGGAATGATTAGAATGTGGCTCGGCGCACGCGGGTTAATATCTCGAAATGCCGTTACTAAATCGTCTTGATAAAGAACATCTGCAGGGATTTCTTTACGGATAATTTTGCTAAAGATGGTTTCTTCCGCCATGGGTACTCCATTTATAAGGTGTGTAACCGCTTTAGTATGCGCCAACCCTAGGCTTAGCTCAATAAAAAACAGTGTTCACTTAACATTATCAATATAAGCTGTTACATAGAAGTTTTTTTTGTCGTGTGCGTCATAAAACGTGCGTCTCAAACTCAATACAATTCAGGGAATTTTGTTAATTTTTTAAGACATAACTATTTTTTTGTCTTGTTTCTGGGAGAGGACGCTAATTATGCGTGGGTCAGTAATTAAACGGATGTATGCAGGCTTTGCACTGATCATAATTCTGTTTGCCATCACGATTACCATTATGATGAGTGGGATGAGTGATATTCATAACAAGTTTGAAACCGTTTCAAAGAATTCATTACCACTGGTTTCGTTATCAAACCAAACCAGTGTTGAACTTCTGTCAGCCGATAAGTCTTTTAAAGACTTTCTCACAACAGAGAATAAGCAACGAATGGATGAGATGCGTCAGGAGTTTGCTAAATCTCAAGAACAGTTTACCTCTACGTTAGGGAAACTAGAGACAGCCAGCCGTATCTACCCTTCTTTGGCACAACCTTTCGCCCAGCTTAAAGAAATTGAGCAGAGCTATTTCTCTGAAGCTAAAGAAGCCATGGACAACTATGAGGCGATGTTTGCTGCACAAGAAGAAGTGCAGAAGTCCTCTCGTCGCTTCCAAAAGCTAAACACTGAACTGTCGGTTGGTATGAAGGAGTATATTGCCGATCAATCGAGTATTTCAGTTAAAGTCATGGCCAAGAGCTATTTCATTAAGCTAAAAGACGCCGAAGTGATCACTTCAGATGCCTTAGCCAGCAATAACCCCGAGTTCGTAACTAAAGCTGTCGCGAAAAACCGTAAAGCGGTAACACACTTAAACTACGCATTCCGTGGCCTCGCTACGCAATTACCAGCTTTAAAAGATGCGTTTGGTGAATCCGTTGAACAATTTACTCGCGATGTGGGCCAACGAGGCGGGGTACTTGATCAGCATAATAGTTACTTAACCGCTCGTTCAGCTCTGTACGACAACATCGCCAACCTAGCCACTAAAGTAGATACAACAATGGGTATCCTCGAGCAATTTACCACAACAGCAACGGATAAATTGGAAGAGTCACTGTCAGAGGCTGGAAGTATCTACTCGAATGGTGTTACTAAAGCCATCGTTATCGCTGTTGTTGTCGTTCTGTTTGCAACCGCCATTGGTTACCACATTGCACATAGCGTACGTGAACCATTGACTCGTATTCTAAAGGTGCTAGAAGGCCTCACTGAAGGCGATATGACTCAACGCATTGATAATCGTTACAACAACGAATTCAGTCGTGTCAGTGGGCATATCAATACGCTAGCAGACAGCTTACACAACATTCTTGTGAAGCTAAACGACGCTTCTGACAACCTTTCCAATACTGCTTCTGAAAATGAACAAACTTCATCAGAGGCACAAATGCAGTTGAATAATCAACGTGAGCAAACAGCGAACGTAGCAACCGCAATGACTGAGATGTCTCATTCTGTTCAGGAAGTCGCTCAAAGTGCACAAGGTTCACTAGAAATGGTGCAGCGAGTAGAAACGGCTTCTGATCAAGGTAGAAATATCATGAACAGCAATATTTCTACTATCAATCAACTTGAGACGAGACTAAACGAGTCTGTATCGGCTGTTGCAGAGTTGCAAAAAATGAGCGGTCAAATTGGCTCGATCTTGGATGTAATTCGTAACATTGCTGAACAAACAAACCTACTTGCACTAAACGCAGCTATAGAAGCAGCGCGAGCAGGTGAACAAGGACGTGGATTTGCAGTCGTTGCTGATGAAGTACGTGTTTTGGCCTCTAAGACCACTCAGTCGACGACTGAGATAGAATCCATGATCAGCAATCTTCAAACGAGCTCACAATCAGCAAGCCAAGTCATTGAGAGTTGTATGAGTGACATGGAGATGTCGGTTGAACAAGCATCCAAAGCCAACAGCTCGATGGAAGAAATTCAAGCGTTAATCATCGAAATCAGTCAGATGAGCACACATATATCGCAAGCAGCTGTAGAGCAGAGTGAAACCTCTGCTGACATTGCTCGAAATATCGAAGACATCAATAACATTGCAGATAAGAGCTACCATGCGATGGCAAGCATTGCTGCGACGAGTGAATCACTAACGCATTTAGCTCATCAGCAAAATGAATTGGTACACCGCTTCAAGCTATAGATTAAGATATAATTTGTAACGATTTTAGATACCAACTGACTCTACAAGGGCGACTTTTTATAAGGTCGCCCTTGTTTTTTATTGACCTTGTCTACATATGGTTATTATGGCTTGCTCATCCCTTTTACTTTCTCTTTTCGAGCAAGCCAAATAAGAAGGAAAACCTATGGCTGTTCATGTTGGTATTATTGACCAAGACCCCGTTAGATTGGTCACTCCTCTATTGGATAATCGCACTGTCAGTACCCATATCGTCTTTATCGGTGATAAGAGTCAAGCTGACATCTATGAGCGACTGAGTGCCGTGTTGGAGCAGCGAGAAATTACGTCCGAGTTTTTTGAAATTCCTTCTGTTGTAAACACTTCTCTGATTAAACAATCGATTCATAAATTGGCAAAAGACCTCCATGACCGAGGCGAAGAAGTAAAGCTGAACGCAAGCTGTGGCCTTCGTCACCGATTGCTTTCTGTGTATGAAGTCTTCCGTACGTACCGTTGGCCAATCTTTGTGGTAGAGCCAAATAGTGACAAGCTTTGCTGGCTATATCCTGATGGCAAAGAAGACAGCCAAGTAGAAGACCACATTACGATTTCTGACTACCTTACAATTTTCGGTGCTCGAGGCGAATTCCACCACGTTGACCTCCCTCCTCAGTTAGATCAAAAACTGTATGAACTAGGCGAACGTTGGGCTTCCAATGCCCTTGAACTTGGCCCTGGCCTTGCGACTCTAAACTATCTTGCAACCACCTGCCGTAAAGAGCAAAAATTGGATGTAGAGCTCTCTGAGAAGCAACAAGGCTACCGTGAACTGAACATGCTACTAACCGACTTGGTTGAAGCTCAGATTGCTACGTATGAAAATGGCATTTTGACATTCGCTGATGAAGACGCCCGCCGCTTTTCAAATGGTGAATGGCTAGAGACCTTAGTTCATAGCACGGTTAAGCAGATTCAAGATACGATGCCAACCATCCAAGATCGTTCATTAAACGTTCAAGTCTATCGCAAGCTAGGTGAAAGTGAGGTTCGTAATGAACTGGATGTTGCGACCGTAGTAAACAACAAACTGCACATTATCGAATGTAAGACTAAAGGTATGCGTGATGATGGTGACGATACCTTGTACAAGCTTGAATCACTGCGTGACCTTCTAGGTGGCCTACAAGCACGTGCTATGTTGGTTAGCTTCCGTCCGCTACGCCATAATGACATCACACGCGCTGAAGACTTAGGCTTGGCACTTATCGGTCCAGATGAGCTGAAAGATCTGAAGACACATCTTAGTGCATGGTTTGAAGCCGCCGGCGGTTCTGACGAAATCTAATCGTCGATACCAATCAAAAAAAGCAGCCTCGGGCTGCTTTTTTATTGCGTCAGATTCACTGCCTTTAACACTCAACACAAAACCGACAGATAGAAAAAACCAGAGGCGAACCTCTGGCTTTTCCCGTTTGTTTAAATGCCAACTAACCGTTATTATTAAAGCATCTTACGAGCCGCTTCAACTACAACCTTAATTGAGCGAGCTTCCGTTTCTTTCAGAGTTGAATGATCTGGAATCTCTTTTTGTGTACGGTTGATAATTACACCCGCCACACAACCTGCTTTTAGGCCTGAGCTTGCACACATAGTTAGCAGTGTTGCTGACTCCATTTCGAAGTTCAGAACGCCCATGTCCTGCCACTCTTGCATAGAACCTTGGAAACGCTTAACAACACGACCAGAGAAAGTGTCGTAACGTTCTTGGCCTGGGTAGAAAGTATCACTTGAAGCTGTCACACCCATGTGTACTGCAGCACCAGATTCTTCTACTGCCGCTTTCATTGCTGTAGCAATTTCAAAATCAGCTACCGCTGGGAACTCCATTGGAGCAAAGTGTAGGCTCGCACCGTCTAGGCGAACAGAACCTGTAGTAACGATCATATCACCTACGTTTACGTGCGGTTGGATCGCACCTGTAGTACCTACACGTAGGAAAGTACGAACACCAAGTTGCGCTAGCTCTTCTACTGCAATAGAAGTAGATGGGCCACCGATACCTGTAGAACAAACCACAACAGGTTTACCGTCTAGCTCTGCACGGTATAGCGTGTATTCACGGTGACTTGCTAGAAATACAGGGTTTTCCATTTCTTCAGCGATTTTTTGTACGCGTGCTGGATCACCAGGAATAATTGCTAGAGTTGCACCATTAAGATCAGCTTCAGTAATACCTAAATGGAATACAGCTTGAGACATAAGTTGCTCCTTGTTGTGGCTTATTTTGTAAACAATAAGCTCATTAATAAGTTGTTGGGTACAGATGCACTGTAGCGAACCTTTCACCAACATAGAGTGATCGCAATCACAATGAAACAATGTAATAAAACCACACTTTCAAATAAAAACGGTTTAGATCACACTTTAAGGAGCTAAAGATCATTTCGTTGCATAGGAATAAGTGATTTGCCAAACGAAACAAACACCAAAGCTGTATCGATTTAATAGGCATAAAAAAACCTGAGACACTTCTGCCTCAGGTCAGTTTTCATTTCACTTTAATGGTTATTTTACTTGCTTAGATTCAAAACGAAGTAATCTCAGAGCGTTCAAAGTAACAAGAGCTGTTGCTCCACTGTCGGCCAACACAGCTACCCACAAGCCTGTTATACCTAGCAAACTCGTTACCAAGAACACGCCTTTCAGTCCTAGAGCCAACGCAACGTTCTGACGGATATTATTGAGCGTCGCACGTGATAGCTCGATCATGCCTGCTAGCTCAATCAAACGGTTATGAGTCAGCGCGGCATCAGCCGTTTCGAGTGCAACGTCAGTACCACCGCCCATGGCAATGCCAATGCTGGAAGCTTTCATCGCTGGGGCGTCATTAATACCATCGCCCACCATCGCAACGGTGTGCTGCGCTGAAATCTCTTCCACGTAGTGCACTTTGTCTGCCGGTAACAAACTCGCTTTGTAATCAAGACCAATTTGGTTCGCAATTGCTTCGGCGCTGCGAGGGTTGTCACCTGTTAGCATCACAGATGAAATACCCAGTTTCTTCAATGCAGCAACGGCTTGTTGAGCATCTTGACGAAGCGTGTCTTGCCAAGCAATCAAACCTATCACTTGGTGATCGTGGCGTGCGATAACCACAGTTTTACCTTGCCCTTCCAACGCCAAGACTTGCTGCTCTACTTGTTGTGAGATTGGGAAGTCGGCTTTCGATGGCGCAATCACTTGAACCAATTTGCCTTCAACAAGACCTGTCACACCAGAACCAACCTGTGCTGTTTTGTCTGCCGCTTCAGGAATGTTGATGCCCTGCTCTTGCGCTTTGTTCACCAAAGAAATTGCTAGCGGGTGGCTTGAGCCAATCTCAATCGAAGCGGTCAAGCTCAGCAGTTGTTCTTCCGTCACACCAAAAGGTACCACATCAGTTACTTGCGGTTTGCCTTGTGTCAGTGTGCCCGTTTTATCAAATGCTACAGATTCAACACGACCCAGTAGCTCAAGCGCTGCACCACCTTTGATCAGTGCGCCGCGTTTTGCCGCTGCCGCCAAGCCAGAAGTGATCGCCGCTGGTGTAGAGATGACGAGCGCACATGGACATGCGATCAACAGCAATGCTAGACCACGGTACACCCACGTTTCCCAAGGTTGAGCAAACAACAATGGCGGTGTGATGATGACTAATAGAGAGACAAGCATCATCAATGGCGTGTACCAACGGCTGAACTTATCTAGGAAACGTTCAAGTGGTGCTTTGCGTGATTCCGCTTCTTCAATCAAATGTAGGATACGGTCAATCGCGTTCTCACCTTGGCGAGACGTCACTTTCACCTGCACGACTTTGTCGACAACCACGGCACCAGCCATGATTTTACCGCCTTCGTTGTGCTCTACCGGAACAGACTCACCCGTTAATGCACTTTCGTCAAAGCTTGCCGCTTGAGTCATCAGTACGCCATCAGCTGGCATACGACCACCCGGCGCTACTTCAATCACGTTACCCGGCTGTAGTTGTGACGCTGGCACTTCTTGACGTTCGCCATCCACAATCAGAGTGGTATTCTCTGGAACGAGATCCATCAATGCTTGAACGCCGCTGCGAGCGCGAGATGATGCATATGCTTCTAACTTTTCACCAATAAGGAAAAGCAATAGCACCATCGCCGCTTCCGCGGTTTCACCAAGGTAGAGCGCACCTAACGCCGCTACACTCATTAATGTTTCAATCGCAAATGGCGTACCTGTTCGGGCCAACTTAATGGCTTTCATCGCAACCGGATACAAGCCAAGCAAACAGGTCAAAGTAAACAACCAAGTACTTAGCGTTGGATTGAAATCAGAAATGATGCCAGCAAACGCCATCGCACCTGCAATAGAGAGGATCTGAACATTGTCTTTGATAACGCCAACCCAACCCTTTTTCTCGGCTTTTGGTTTTGGTGCATCTGTCGAAGTCAGTGGGAATCCGGTTTGCTGAGAAATTTGCTCGATAACAGGCGCAAGTGCTCGGTTATCAAAATCGACCACTAACTTTTCTGTCGCGAACAAGACTTTGGCATTTGTGACCCCTTCAACAGAAGAGATGGCCTTCTCTAGCTTTTGCGCACAGGCCGGACAATCCATGCCTGACACTAGCCAACTATGACGAATGGTGGACTCGAGGGGTTCGGCAGGACCTTCGTCGTCAACAGAATCCGAGCTACAGCTTCCGCCGCTACAACAAGATTCTTCTGAGACAGCAACGGTTGCTTGGGTAATGTTTAGCGTTGGCTTTGCCGGTGCGCAGCATGAGTCACTTGCACCTACTGCCACCGCAGATTTGATTTTGCCTGATTGGCAACCTTGATGTTTCGTACACATAGTTCACTTTCCTTATTGGTGATAAACCTTTATCTACTGCTAAGAATAAACCTTGGAGCTAACTCCAAGGTCAAGTGCATTTATGTTCAATTGACGAAATTTATGCTTTTTCTTCTTCCAAAGCGGTTGCCACTTCATCAATCAATACCGCATCGTGAGAGCAAAAAGGTTGAGTATTAACGCAAGTGATCGCTGGATCGTCTTCTATATCTTCTTCTCCGAAGTTTTGCATCAGGTCTTTAATGTGTTTATTCAGCACAACTAACGCCAGCAACCCAAACACTATCGTACCCACCGCTTGTCCATATAACACGCCAAGTGCTCCGTACCATTGCGATCCAAAGTAAACGAAAGGCAGAGTGCCGATTGTTGCTTTACCTAAGTTCAATGCCGTGGAATAAAGCGGTTTACCGAGATTATTGAAAGAAGTGTTGGCGACAAACAAAGTCCCATTGAAGACAAATGTAATGGCAATATAGGTACAAAATGCGATAACAATAATCGCGGCATCACCCGTCAGGCTAAACATTGCTACGATGTAATCTTGCAGCACATAAAGCAAAGCACAGACACCTAGGGTGTAAATCGTGGTCACCAGTAAAGAATCGGTTAGAGTACGCTTAACACGATCCATACGCTCCGCACCAAAGTTCTGCCCAATGATAGGACCAACCGCACCAGAGAGCGCAAAAATCACCGCGAAACAAACTGGCGTTAAGCGCCCAATCACCGCAAACCCTGCGACGAAGTCTTCGCCAAATTGAGCGATATGAGTAGTCACAATTGCATTACCAATAGGCGTTGCAGTATTGGTAATAATCGCAGGCACAGCAATCGCTAAAATTGGCTTGAGGTTGTTTTTAAAGATATCGAAGTTTGGAAGAGAAACCAGTTTGTGCACTTTGATTAACGGATAAAGAGAGAATGCTAATACGGTGAAACGAGCAATAACCGAAGCCGCAGCAGCCCCCTCCACATTCCATTTAAAAACGAAGATGAACAATGGGTCAAGAATCGCATTAACAATACCACCTGATAAGGTCGCCCACATAGAGCGTTTAGCATCTCCAGCAGCACGTAAACCTGCACCTGCTGACATACCCAACGCCAGTATCGGCGCACTTGGCAATAGAATGTTAAGATACGCCTCGGCACGCTCCGCGGCCACTCCCTCTGCACCGATTGCAGCTAAGAGTTCAGGGATATGGATGTACATACCAATAGTGATCACTAAACTGATCATAAAGGCGGTCAGCATAATACTACCGCTCATCAACCTCGCACGATCGAAGTCCTTTGCCCCAATAGACTTGGAGACCAAAGCCCCCATCGCAATCGACGTGCCGATAGACGCAGAAGTCGAGAAGAAAATCAGTGTTCCTGCGAAACCAACGGCAGCCGCCAACTCAACCTGCCCCAACATACTGATGAACAGCATATCGAGTAAGTCGACAACAAACAGGGCCATCAATCCTACTGATCCCGCACCTGACATCACTAAGATGTGGCGCATAGTGGAACCTTGGACAAACTTCGCGTCTTGGGTAGACATATTCTTCCTCAACGACAAAAAGACGCCGAGGCGCCTTTCGTCTTAGTTTTACCCTTCAAGTAACACCAAGAGCTGAAGTGAGCATCTTGAGGTAACTGGGGATCTAATTTGGGTTTTAAACAGGATGCTGGAAGCACTCGTTTAGAGACTTACCTATCGCTCGAAGTACATCACGTCTTGTAATCACGCCGACCAATTTTTCTTTGTCATCCACTACCGGATACATTTTTGGCTTGCCTATTTTCATCATATCGGCCAACTCAATGATCGACATTTCCGGTGACACAGAAAGTACATCGTCATGCATACACTCTTCAACAGTATGTGTATCCTGACAGTGGTAACTGGCTTTAACGAGTTTGTCTAAAAGGTCTTGCTCAGAAAGGAACCCTACGACTTTCTCGTTTTCGTCAATAACTGGTCCACCTAGAGTAACACTTTGCATCACCTTATCCAAAGCCGCTGTTAGCGACATGTTTTTGGTGAACGTCACCGCTTGCAATGTCATGTAATCTTTAACTTTTAGTGAGTGCATTCTTATCTCCTTAGCGGCACGTTTTTGCTGCCTTTAAGATAAGTGTCGTCTAATTTCTTGATTTTACTAAATGGAAATTAGCAATTTTATCTATAGATTTAGTCTATTGATCTCTATCCGAACTGATACATAAGACAAAACAATAAATACACAGTTGCATATTTATTTACCTCGGGTGCAAAACTCAGTCTGGTGATGAACAGTGAAAATGTACAGCGTGCGCAGAGGTCGAGATAAAGTCGAGTTAATAAAAACTCAAGTTAGAAATAATTAGCTATGCAGTGCAAACAAAAAAGCCAACCTCAAATGAGGCTGGCTTTCGAAGTATTATTACTCGAATAAATTAAGCATTTTCCATCGCTTCAACGATATCACGCGCTACGGCTTCCGCCACTTTGATGCCATCAATACCCGCAGAAAGAATACCACCAGCATAACCGGCACCTTCACCCGCAGGGAAGAAACCTTTCAAGTTAATGCTCTGGAAGTCTTTGCCACGCTTGATGCAAACTGGAGAAGACGTACGTGTTTCAACACCTGTAAGCAAACCATCTTCTGATGCAAAACCTTTGATCTTACGATCGAATGCTGGAATCGCTTCACGAATCGCTTCAATAGCAAATGCAGGTAGCGCTTTTGACAGGTCAGTCAATTTGATGCCCGGAGTGAACGATGGCTCAACATCACCCAGTGCGCTTGGATCGCGACCTTTCAGGAAGTCACCAATTTTCTGCGCTGGTGCGTCGTAGTTCTCACCACCAAGTGTGTAAGCGCCCGATTCCAGTTCACGTTGGAAACGGATACCTGCTAGTGGATCGCCTGGGTAATCTACTTCTGGTGAGATACCGACGACGATTGCGCTGTTCGCGTTACGCTCCGCACGAGAGTACTGGCTCATGCCGTTCGTTACTACACGACCTTCTTCAGAAGTTGCCGCAACTACCGTACCACCAGGGCACATACAGAAGCTGTAAACCGTACGACCATTCTTACAGTGGTGAACCAGTTTGTAGTCTGCAGCACCAAGAATTGGGTGACCTGCGTTTGGACCAAAACGCGCTTCGTCGATCATCGACTGTTTATGCTCGATACGGAAACCAACAGAGAATGGTTTCGCTTCCATGTAAACGCCACGGTCGTGCAGCATTTCAAAGGTATCACGAGCACTATGACCTACCGCTAGTACTACGTGACGAGATTTGATCTCTTCACCGTTTGATAGCGTTACGCCTGTGATTTGACCATCTTCCATATGCAGATCGTCAACACGAGTGCTAAAGCGGATCTCACCACCTAGCTCGATGATTTTCGCGCGCATCTTCTCGATCATGGTAACCAGTTTAAAGGTACCGATGTGCGGCTTACTTACGTATAGAATTTCTTCTGGGGCTCCAGCTTCAACAAACTCAGTGATCACTTTGCGACCGTAGAAGTTTGGATCTTTCACTTGGCTGTAAAGTTTACCATCAGAGAAAGTACCTGCACCGCCCTCACCAAACTGTACGTTCGATTCTGGGTTAAGTGTACGCTTGCGCCAGAAGCCAAACGTGTCTTTAGTGCGCTCACGTACTTCTTTACCACGCTCAACGATGATTGGGTTAAAGCCCATTTGAGCCAAAACCAAACCCGCAAAAAGACCACAAGGACCGAAACCGATCACCACTGGGCGCTCAGTTAGGTTCTCAGGTGCTTTCGCCACGAACTTGTATTCCATGTCAGGTGTTTGGCGAACATGTGGGTCTTTTTCAAATTTCGCTAGCAACGCTTCTTCATCACCTTCAACGATGATGTCTAGCGTGTAGATAAGATGAATATTGGTTTTCTTACGAGCATCGTAGCCGCGTCTAAAGACATTAAAAGAGATAACTTTCTCAGCAGCAATGCCAAGCTTTTTAGTAATCGCGTCCAATAGCGCGCCTTCCTCGTGATCAAGAGGAAGTTTAATTTCATTAATACGAATCATGTGATGTCTCGTTATGGTAGGTGTCTTAGCCAGAACTGCTATTTTCTCCTCGTTAATATCAAGGGTGAAAAAGCAGTCAGCTCACAATGGCGCGCATTTTACGAGAAATTGAATTGTCTGTCATACTAAATCCAAGTTGCGCGGCGGAATTAACGTAGCGAATGTTGAATTTTGCCTTGGGATGAGTATTATCCCCATTCTTCAATTTTGACTAACTTAAGAGCTGATTATCATGGCGTTTGTCGTAACCGATAACTGTATCCAATGTAAATACACTGACTGTGTCGCGGTATGCCCTGCTGATGCCTTCCACGAAGGTCCAAACTTTATGGTAATCAACCCGATTGAGTGCATCGACTGTGGTTTGTGCGTGGACGAATGTGCCGCAGCCGCCATCTTCCAAGAAGACGAGCTTCCAGAAGATCAAGTGATCTACAAAGAGCTCAATGCAGAACTTGCAGAAATCTGGCCGGTACAAACTGAAGTCAAGCCAGCAATGGATGAAGCGGAAAAGTGGAACGGCGTGCCAAACAAGTTAGACATGCTAGAAAAATAAGCGCATTAAAACGAAAAAAGCGTAATGAACCTCAACTTGAAAAAGTCTGGCTCGTTACGCTTTTTTTGTATCTATGATTCGTTGATGCGATTAGCTGTGTTGACGACGCATGTTGTCCAGAATAATACCTGTCGCCATTGCCACGTTTAGAGACTCAGCACCGCCAAACGCTGGAATGGTAATCTTGTCGGTCACAAACTTCGATGCGGCTTCACGCACACCATGAGATTCGCTGCCCATCAACAAAATACCTTCTGCTGAGAATTCTGTCTTGTGCACACTCTCGCCTTCAAGGAAAGCACCATACACTGGCAAGTTTGCCTCTTCTAGGTAGCTTGGTAAATCCACTAGGCTCACTTGCACGCGACCAAAGCTGCCCATGGTTGCACTGATGGTTTTTGGGTTGTATGGATCGGCACAATCTGTGCTCGCGATGATGTGCTTGATACCGTACCAATCTGCTACGCGAATGATCGTACCTAGGTTGCCCGGGTCAGAAACGCCATCCAATGCAATCATCAAGCCTTTTGCCTGAGGCACTGTTACGTTTGGAATTTCAACCACAGCAATGGCTGCATTGTTGCTCACCAAGGTACTTGCTTTAGTTAGGTCATCTAGTGACGCTTCAATACATTCGAAGCCATTTAGTTCTTGGCGATGCTCATTCAGAAACTCGGCCGTCGCAAAAATCTGCTTTACCGTGAGTGAGCTGCTCGCCAATTCCAGTACGTTCTTTTCACCTTGAACCAGAAATAAGCCGTGCGCTTTACGCTGCTTCTTTTGACCTAAAGCACGCAGCAGTTTTAGTTGGTTTTTTGAAATCATGAAAATATCCCAGATGAAAGTTGGTGAAGTACCAGATGAAAACGGGGGGATTATAGAGTAAACCTTCGCACAGCTAAAGAGATGCCTTGCTTGAGAGAAAAGAAAAGCCCGCCAAGCTATCACTCTCGGCGGGCTTTAGGCATCTGTCGCTTCCCTATGCTGAAAGAATCGACATCACCATTCTTAAACGACTTTTGTTTTCGTCATCTCTTTAATGCCAGACAAAATGAATGTCGGCAGTGAAGACACAAGAATCACACCAAATAGGTGACCAGCACTTAGTGCCTCTGTGTTAAAGATCAACTGACCAAGACCGGTGTAAATCACGCCAAGAGACAGCGTTGCCGAGACCGCTACTGCACCCAATAGGTATTTATTGGTGAATGGATTCTTACGGTATAGCGAGTTAAACGTACGCGAGTCAAACAAGTGCCATAGCTGAGCAAAAATCAGCATTGCGAATGCCATCGTTTGTGCATACTGCGCGCTTTGACCACTGCTCAGTGCCCAATTGAACGCCAAGTAGCTCATACCGCCTAATGCCAAACCGCGTGTCACAATACGTGTACCCAGATGGTCGCTGAAGAAACTTTCGTTACGCTTACGCGGCTTACGCTCCATCAGATCTTTTTCTTCAGGTTCTACACCCAATGCCAGCGCTGGCAGACCGTCAGAGACTAAGTTAATCCATAGAATCATCAGTGGCGTAAGTGGCAGAATCGCTTCTGGCCCCATCATCAAGAAAGCAAACAAGATAACCGATACTTCACCCACGTTCGCCGTCAGTGCTTGGCGAATGAACTTACGCAAGTTATCGAAGATCTGACGACCTTGGCGTACCGCTTTCACGATCGTGCTGAAGTTGTCATCCAGTAGAATCAAATCGCCCGAATCTTTGGCTACCGATGTACCGGTGATACCCATTGCAACACCGATATCCGCACGGCGAAGAGCTGGCGCGTCATTCACGCCGTCACCTGTCATCGCTGCCACTTCATTATTGTGTTGCTGAGCTTGAACAATGCGCAGCTTGTGTTCTGGTGTTACACGAGCAAAGACGGCAACTTCCGGACAGATTTTACGTAGCGCTTCATCATCCATCTCATCCAGTTGTGCGCCCGTGATGACCAAGTCTTTTTCACTGCAGATAATACCGATTTCGCGTGCAATTGCCGCTGCAGTAAGTGCGTGGTCACCAGTGATCATCACCGTACGAACGCCCGCGTTATAACAGCTTTCTACTGCGTCGCGAACTTCTGGACGTGGTGGGTCCATAATTCCGTACAAACCAAGCACGGTCACATCTTTCTCTAGCTCAGCAGGATCACGCTTGAGATCATCTTCTGTCAGCTCTTTATAACCTACTGCCAAAGTGCGAAGCGCTTGCTCTGCAAAGTCCTGAATTGCCGCTTCGTAGTTCGCAATCACCTCTTCTGCAGGGCTTGCCGCTAACGCTAAGCTGCCTGTCGACATCGTTGGCGCTGTAGGTAGCTCGCCACCATCAACCATAAAGCCAGAGGCATTGCGTAACACCACATCTGGCGCACCTTTAATAGCAAGGAAGTGCTTACCATCCGGTCCTTTGACAATCACTGACGCCATCTTACGTGCAGAGTCGAACGGGAACTTCTCAACGATAGAGTAACCGCCTGTCGATAGCATGTCTGATTGCTCCAGACCCGCTTTTGCCGCTGCAACAATCAATGCGCCTTCGGTTGGGTTACCACGCACAGACGAGTTATCGCCATTTTTGATGTATTCCGCATCATTACATAGGGTCGCAACCACTAAACCTTTCATCATCTCTGGGCTTTGCTTTGCATCAACCGTGTGGCCTAGCGGCTTAAATTCACCCTCAGGGCTAAAGCCTTTGCCTGACACTTCCCAGTAACGACCACTTGCATCGTACGCTTTCATTACCTGCATTTGGTTTTGTGTCAGCGTACCTGTTTTATCTGAACAGATAACCGTGGTTGAACCGAGCGTCTCAATCGCAGAAAGCTGCTTCGCCAACGCGTTGTTCTTCACCATGCGCGTTGAGCCCATCGTCAAAACAATTGAGATAACTGTTGGCAGACCTTCTGGAATAGCCGCTACCGACAACGAAATACCCGTGTTCAGAATTTCCAGCCAAGGCATACCGTGATAAAGACCGATACCACAAACCACAGCCACCACACCTAAAGCCGCGACCATCAAGGTTTTCGCAATGGTATCCATACGCTCTTGCATTGGTGTTTTGGTCTCTTCGGTGTTTGCCATCATGTCCGCAATATGGCCAACTTCGGTCTTCATGCCTGTGCTGACAACCACACCTAAGCCTGTACCAGTGGTCACAATCGTGGTCATAAAGCCCATATTACGCTGATCACCAAGGCCGACGGTTTCGTCTTCAATCACCTTAACGATTTTATCAACCGGCTCAGACTCACCAGTAAGCGCGGCTTCATCGACCGCAAGACGGTTTGCTTCAATGATGCGCACGTCCGCAGCAAGGATATCGCCCGTATTAATCTTTAAAATGTCACCCGGCACAATGTCACGTGCCAACACATCAACCCACTCGCCATTGCGACGAACTTGTGCGGTTGGCGCTGCCATTTCGCGCAGCGCTTCCATGCCCTTCTGAGCTTTAAACTCTTGCCAAAATGCGATGATGGCATTGATGAAGATGATCACTGTGATGGCAACCGCATCCACAAGGTGACCAGTAAAGAAGGAAACAATCGCACCAATACCCAGAATGAAGATCAATGGGTTCTTAAATTGGTGTAGGAATAGCTCAAGGGCAGATTTGCCTTCTTGCTCTTGTAGCTCGTTTTTGCCGTGTTCAGCCTGACGCTGCTCTACTTCTTCCGAAGTCAAACCTTGCTCAGTTGATACATTTAATTGAGTCAGTGTTTCTTCAACCGACTCAGTAAACCACTTTTTAGTCATGGGGGTCTCCAAAAAGCATTCAAGCGACATCAGTACAATTTCAAACTGATAAAAAGCATTCGCTGAATAGAATTGAGTTAAATCGCCTCGCTAGTCACCGTTGCACCGTTTATTTTCATTTTGAATATTTATCAAGAATCTATTCAGTGTTATGCCAGCGAGTAAAAATAACCTACCCGAACCGATGAATACTTGTAATTAACTTTCAGATAGGCAAATAGCAAATGCGGACGAATCTTTGACCCCAATCAATCTCGATTTTATTTTGTCATACAAAAGATCAATTAAGTGTAAATGGACATGAATAAGACCCCGATTAGACAGAAAAAACACTTCATTTTTCCCGAAAAGTGTAATTTTTCTACAAGATGGTTTTATTAAGAGTGGCTAACAAGCGTGACAAAAATACAAACTATCCGAAAAGATTTGCAAGGGAAGATAGAAAAATTGCTAATAAAGAATGACCAATTTTAGCTAGTCGAAATACATCACATTCAAGTCATACAATTAGCATATTTATTCACTCAAAAACAAAGGAGAAATCACAAGAGACACGGCTGAACACTGCATACAAATTTGGTTATGAGTAATGAGAAACCACCAGCCAGACGAATAGCCAGTTGAGAGAAAGGGAAAAGGTTTGAGAGAGTATTTTACAGCGCAGAAACGAAAAAGCCTCGCTGTTTAAGCGAGGCTTTTAAAGGGTGGGACCCCAGCCACATCCCGGCACACAAGTCACACGCTGCGGCTGCTTCCTTCCGGACCTGACCGAGTTCACGAGCTATTGTTGCGAGAGGACCAGAGCCCCATAATTCTGTTTTGAGAGCGTGTCTCAAATGATGGGAGGATTATTCAGCATCGCCTTTCAGATTGCAAGGGCTAAAGTAACGATTTTTCCCTTTCCCCTACTGTTTGAACAAAAGTCGGTCAATTCAACAATTAAACACGAATCTCATCGGCAGGCTTCGGTCTCGTCTCTTGTCGTGATGCTTGCTTTCTTTGATACATATCTTCATCGGCAAGATGGAGAGCGCTCTCTAGACTCAATGTCTTTTGACGATTCACCGAGCAACCAACAGAAACAGAGATAGGGTGAGCTTCATCTAACGTTCCATCTTGTAAAGTAATAGTTGCCAGCTTTTCTATTGCCAGCTCTAGCTGTGCTTGAGTCGGGTTACCAATAAGAATGAACTCATCTCCTCCAAGACGATAGCTTCTTCCATCCCACAAGGCTTTGATGTCATTTGAGAGCTGTTGCAAAACCATATCTCCCGCTCTGTGACCATATGTATCGTTGATTTGCTTGAAACGATTAATATCTAGGTAGAGGATTGCTAACTCTGGTGAGACTCCCTGGCGAAAACGCAATTGCAATGACCTGCGATTGCGTAACCCTGTTAAATTATCGGTATTGGATTGACGATAAAGGTAAATCGATACACAGATTGCAAATATCAGTACAAATAGGAATACAGCTTGAGTTTGGGTTGCCAGCCTTACCTCATATTCTAATGCCGTACGCCAATCTGGCCGTAAATCGTATCGAGCGACAATATTGTCCAAATTCAACATAGATATCGCTCTAGAAAAATATGGCGCCAACAATTCACCTTTAGTGGACTTTGCTAAGCCAACTGAAAGCTGTGATTGATAAAATTCACCAATCGCGTTGTCCTGCTCGATGGGCAATAACTCACTTAGACGAAGAAAATGGTTGAGCATCGCGGTATCCATCGCGATATAGTCCACCTCTCGCTCAAGTAGTGCATCGATGAGAGCTTGTTGGTTTTCATATCTTTTCAAACTTTTCAGCGGCAACATTTGGCTCAAAAGATGATCAAAAAAGTCTTCTTTCACCACACCAATACGTTCAGAGATTAGCTGGGAGACATGAGAATAGACATTAGGTTTGTATCCTAGGCGCCTTACCATGACCGAACTTGGCGAATAATGCGGCTGGGTAAAGTAACTAAATGCACGCCGGTCACGGCTTATCGTTAGCGGTGCTATCATGTCTATGTCACCTTGAATGAACTGGCTATACATACTTTCCCAGCTTTCATCCTTTTGACTCACAATCTCACAATTTAAGTTCAAGATATCGCAGCTTTTGTAGACCACCTCTGCTGTCATACCCTCAATGGTTCCATCATCGTTGTAAACCACGTAAGGGAAGATAGGCTCAAGCTTAATGATTATTGGCTGCTTCAAATCAATTGGTAAGGTACTTAACCCTTCCCGTAAAGCGCTCTGACGAAGATCAAACTGATATTTTGCGACCCTTTCCCGAAGTAATTTTTGTACTTCTTCACTATGGATATACTCAGAAAAAGCCTCTAGCTCATGTAAATGCAGACCTTTAGGGCTAACAATGGAAACAGGCTTAATAGAGATTTGATCATTAAGTAACTGCGCATCAAACCCATCTAACAACATGGGTTTGAGTTGGTTGATGGCATCGACAACACCATCAACCCTACCACTATTCAGTAGTTCAACGGCTTCATCGTGGCCTTGATAAAACACCTGCTCGATATCCGGATAATAGTGCCTGATAAGCTCTGAGTATATTGTATCCTGAGGCACTCCAACGTTATGAATGTCATCCAAGGTTTTATCTGTGTGACCGAATAGGTAGGTGTATTCGATATTCGTTGGGCGGGAATAACTAAAGCGTTTAGCTCGCTTTTCGGTGAAGGTTATATTGGCGGCAAAGTCACTCTTACCTTCTGCTACAGAATCTAGAATGGCATCAAAGCTAGAGAAATTGACGTATTGTATTGATACATCAAACTCTGCTGAAATCGCATCAAACAAAGCGCGTGTAACAATATCATCCGCTTCTGTAGCAACTTTATATTCTTTCTGATGCACTGACTGAGCAAACAGGAATGGACTGCACTGCAACAAATAAGCAAATACCAGCCCTTTAAAAATCTTAACCATGACCAACTAATTATGCATACGGTTAGTTGGGCCATTCACCCAACAACATGTAATTGACATACCCTGTAAATATGAAAAGCCGAACATATACTATTCGGCTTCATTTTTCATCGATTGATGGAGAGACTGTAGAGAGTATCACTCTTTCTCGTTAAATTTCTGTACGTTACAATTCTGCCTGCTCGTCACTGCTTCTCAAGATATAGTCTGTCATCCAAGCCGTTCCCAACAAACAAATCCAGACTACAAATACCGGATTAGGGACATCAATATTCGGGTTAACAACCAACGCAGCAAAGCCTACGGTTGGTAATGTCCAACAGAGTAACTTTCCCCAACGCATTGAGTTTTTAATCTTAGTCAGCGCTTCCATAGAAGCTAGGATCCCGGTGACACTTAACGCAACTAATACAGCATAAGGCAAATCCGCCAACCATAATGGCAACAATAACAACAGTGACCACCAGCTATGTTTCTCTGAGGGTTTCCAATGGTTGGCAGCCCACCACATCACGACAACGGCCATCGTTTGAACAACGGTAATCCAAGGAGTCCCATCTAATTTACCAGCTTGCTGCGTTACCATGATGCCAACTTGTAACGTGAGCACAATGAGACCTGCGGTAAGCAAAACGCCCAGTGAACTGCGCCGCGAGAACACGACCATGAGTAATGGGAATAGAATCAACACTCCAATCGACAAAGCAATTGGCTGCATTGATAGCGTCAAGCCATAAACGGTCATCGCTCCTAGAAGTATTAATCCGGCGATACCACCTTGCGGTAGTATCCACAACGCAGGAATCATCAAAGCAAGAACGGGAATGTCTCCTTCGCTCAAACTGATGGCACGAGCGCACACCACGGCAAGAAGAGTCGTAACGAGAAATTGAAGTGTTGAAAAAATCATAGCGCCTCCTGGCTTCCCCAACCAACCTGGTAACTCAACGGCATATCAAACTGGGCCTTCAATGTCGTTGAGCGGGTCTATATAAACTAAGACTGAGCTTGTTTTTGTATTTCCAACTTACTCTTAGAGATCAGCTGCGGCTCACAAAAGAAACAACAAAACAAGGTGAAGGAACATGAGCGGCAAATGATGTTAAGGAGCAAGAACTGATAGCGAAGTACAAGTCTTGTGTATTACCATTCCTTGGTAAACAACAGTGGACACTTTCAGTATGGACCAATTTCTAATGCAAATCTTTGCTGTAATTCACCAAATTCCTATTGGACGAGTTTCAACTTACGGCGAGATCGCAAAAATGGCAGGCTATCCTGGTTATGCAAGACACGTAGGTAAAGCATTAGGGAATCTACCAGAAGGCAGCAAACTTCCATGGTTTAGAGTAATTAATAGCCAAGGAAAAATTTCGTTAAAAGGTCGAGATCTGGAGAGGCAAAAGCAGAAGCTTGAAGCGGAAGGCATTGAAGTGTCTGAGATCGGAAAAGTCTCACTCAAAAAATACAAATGGCAGCCTTAGGCTGCCATTTTACAATCAATTGGACTAACGATTAACGTGTACCCACTAGACGAATATTTGCTTCGTGCGTTTGCTCTGCATCAGTAATAACTGGAATGCTTGTGTCATTGATAAAACGTAGCTTACCGTCCACTTCAATACGTGCACGTAGGCTGTAACGGTGGTTTGGTTTGATATCGTTGCTGTTGTAGCTTAGTTCAAACGATAAAGGTACTTGTTTACCCTCAGTCTCGAATGTCTGTTTCGCAAGAACTTTCGCTGGCGCATCGGCCAAAGACACATCCTCTAGGGCTACCGTTACTACTGCATGAGGAGGAAGCGCGATACGCTCACGGTAAGCCACTGCACCTGTAATTGTCTTCATAGACGCCTCAGCCGATTCCATTTCTGTGTTTTGAGAAGTTTGGCAACCCACTAGTGCAGCACCGAATAGTAAAGAAGTAACAAGTAGTAGTGTTTTTTTCATAGTTTCCTCAACGGGTGTATCATTTCGCGCTAAGTATAGAGGGAGATTATTAAACTGTCTGCTGTACGTTTAGCGATTTGACAATAGTTTGACTAAGTTAGAAATTACCAAACAGTTGATTTTGTTTCATAATTGAAGCAGCAATAAAAATAAGGTGAGGAGACATCATGAGTAAACCATTAAGAGAATTGCTCAGCCTACTACAACTCGAAAAACTAGAAGAAGGCTTGTTCCGCGGACAAAGCGAGAACCTAGGTTTACCTCAAGTTTATGGTGGTCAGGTTATTGGACAAGCGCTATCTGCCGCGCGATACACGGTAGAAGACGCACGTACCGTACATTCATTCCACAGTTACTTCCTATACCCTGGCGATCCTGAAAAGCCGATCATTTACGATGTCGAGAATCTGCGTGATGGCCGTAGCTTTAGTACTCGCCGCGTGAAGGCAATTCAGAATGGTCGTCCGATTTTCTACCTGACCGCTTCTTATCATGGTGACGCTCCGGGCTTTGATCACCAAAACACCATGCCAGACATTCCTGGGCCAGAGAACTTCCCCTCTGAGACGGAGCTAGCAAGCCACATTGCCGAGTTCTTACCAGAGCGACTACGTAAAACGTTCTGTGGTGAGAAACCCATTGAAACCCGCCCAGTTAACATAGTTAATCCACTAAAACCCAAAAAAACAGAGCCGAAACAGTATCTGTGGATTCGAGCCAATGGTGAGATGCCTGACAATCAATTGATCCACCAATATCTGTTGGCGTACGCATCGGATTGGGGCTTCTTGACCACTGCACTTCACCCACACGAAGTGTCGCTGATGACCCCCAACTTCCAAGTAGCTACTATTGACCATTCAATCTGGTTCCACCGTCCATTTAAAATGGACGATTGGTTGTTGTATGTAATTGAAAGTCCAACAGCGAGCAACACTCGCGGTTTAGTTCGTGGCGAGATATACAACCAACAAGGTCACCTAGTTGCAACAGCAGTACAAGAAGGCGTAATGCGCTTTACTAAATAACGAATACGTAAATTTAAAAAGGGGAGTGCGCTGCACTCCCCTTTTTTAATTCACTTTATAATTCATTTGAATAACGCCCCACTCATAGAGTGATTTATGCCATCCGTATTTAGATACCCCATAAATTACGTCAGGATCCGCATAAGAGCCACCAAAATCATCCGCTCGAAACTTACGAGCGCCCTTACGGTAATAAACTAATGGACTATCGATTTTATAGGTTTCTCCATCGTTCAATTGGCTATCATCAATCACCAAAAACCTTGTCATACGCAGGGTTCTACCGGTTTTGCAATAACCATCATCTAGATAACTGATCGCCTGAAACGGTTTAACATTATCTTCGTCTAGTAATGACAAGCAGTCATCAATACGAGCAATATGCATCCACATACCTTTTGGTGATGCTTCAGGGTTATCGATTGATTTCATTTGCAGCAAAACGACCTTTCCTTTGCCGTAGGAAGCTATCTCACCATCCGTAGGTTCTCTTACTCCACGCACACCCATGAGACCAAATTCGGAATCTTGCAGATTCGCAAACTCTGGCGCACTTAAAGTACTAACGACTACCGTTTGACCACCAGTTAACGTGTATTCACGATCAGCATCAGACTTGTCAAGAGTAACTGGTATGGAGATAGTTTTGTCGCTCATAGCCTTATAGTCTTCAGACTCTGCTTCAGAGACCTTCAATTTGATAGAATGAGCGGGTGAATATTCGTTCAAAGTAACAACGCCGGTTTGAGCATTTAGCGTAGCCAGTTCTTGGCTGATCGTATTCTCAAACGCATAACTACGCATCCCAATAGCAGGACCTAGCTCAAGAGTAATAGCCTTAAACGGCTCAAAATTAACAGGCTGCGATGTACTCGATAACCCAGGGTGATCGGCTTTCGTAATAGAGCCATTAACAGATAGCGTTTTGGTTTTGTAGTTTCTCGCAGAAAGAGTCGCTTCGAGTTTATAGCTACCAGCATGAAGAACTGATACTTCACCCGTGTTTTTTGACTCCAGAGTAACGACAGGCCTAGTCTGGCTAAGCAACCTATAGCTCGTCTCAATATCTACAGCGGATACTTCTGGTACCACTTTCTTACCGTGTTGGAAATCTACCGTTGGGTATTTGATATCAACAGGGTTGTCTGCTTGAGTAATATTCACCGCAAAGCTACCATGACCTGGGTCATATTGGGCGCTACCAGTATCAGAGACTACGACCATTGTGCTGCCAGCGTTTAAGATTCGCATTTCTCCCGAATGAACGTCGACTGATACGACATCTTCATCTTCACCTTCGGCAATCTTATAAGATACTTCGCCGACTGTTCCTGTGATCTTTGGTAGAGACAAATATGGTTTGTTCGGCCTCCACACAGCATCGATTTTTGAATCTACATGGATTCGGCTAGGCGCATTTAAAATGTTGATCTTCACCTCTTGCTCTGGACCTGCCGTATAGTTTGTACTCTCAGCTCTCCTTAAAACAAGAGTTGTTCTGCCCGAACGGTATACATGGATCAGTCCTCGAGCAATCTCATTTGCTACCTCTGGGTTCGAGTTACTCAACACTTCAACGTGATCAAATGTTTTGTAAGCCTCAAAGTCACGCTCTAAGGTCAGTTGTAAATCCTTGCTGTAAACTTCTTCATAGTTGTGAACAGACAACTTCTCGCCCACAGCCTTAGCAACATCTATATCAACACTAAACCTAGCTGGCTGATATTCACTTCCACCGTTATCTTCAAGAGTGAGCAAATAATGCCCGGCCTGGTCAACTGCAATTTCATCATTAACCAAGCGTAAGCCACTAGGTAGCTGTTCAACCAAACTGATCTGGCCTTTCTGCCCCGGAAACTCCAATGGAATTCTCAGGTCTGGATGATAAATGAGTTTCAATTCGACGTTTTCGATACGAGAATTTAATGCTCGTTTAACTTCTACATCAAATGTAGTTTTGCTGCTTGGATAGTTTCTTAGACTACTCTCACGCACTTCCACTTGAGCCTGACCTACACCAAGGATTTTGAGTTTCTTACCATCTTCGCTGACTGTGATTGCATCTTCACCACTCAGTACACGGTAAGAAAGGGCTCCTCGGGCATGAGAGACATTCGGATATACAAAACCATTTTCCGCATAAGTTACTGCAATGTTGCTAACCTGAAGTGGTTCACGCTTACCTTGAAGCACATCTAAGGTAAAGTAAGCAGTCTGTTGTTTATGATCGTAGGAATCTGAATAGTTGGCAACAGCTTCAATAGTCACACGCCCGGTATTACGCGCCAGAATCAAACCAGTTTCAGAGTTCAAAATTTTTGCTACATTATCATCAGGATAGCTATCTACAATTCGAAATGAGACACTATCAAGATCGGTTGTATCTAATCTCTTTGGCTCCAATGTGATTCCTTCACGATACTCAGTTTCTAACCAAGCATACTGAAGTTGATCTGCGCTGATTTCATGAACAACCACGCGCGCGTGAATGGTTTTAGGTTGGTAAAAATCATTACCACTATCAGCAACAATTACAGTAGCAACACCAGCTGGACCGACGGGCTGAACTGAGCCTTTTTGATCTACACGAATAAGGTGCTCATCTCCGGAAGCTACCGAGAATGTGAGATCACCCTTCTGACCTCGCACAGTTAGCGAGTTATCGCCTCTTTCTGTCGGGTTAATGTGTAAATCATTTACCATAAGCTCGGTGTTCGCACCTCTTTCTACAGTCAATGTAAACACTGACTCAGATTGCTCATAATAAGAGCTGGAATCCACTGCTTTTACCGTAGCTGTTCCTGGGCGCAGCACTTGAAGCTGATCGTATTCATCAATCGCGATTACATTTGGAGGAGTCGAATCTAAAATTTGATATGTAATCGTCCCATGAACATTGCGTAAAATGGCATGAGTTACGGTTCCAGAACCATTGAAAATAAGTGAAGAGTCTTCACTTTCAAGCGCTGGACGAACCTGTTTGGTGACGGTAGCAGTTGGCGGTGCTGAAGGAGATGAAGTATCTCCACCACCACAACCCGATAAAGCGGCAATAAAGCAAGCAGTTAAAAAGTAATTTTTCATTTTTTGTAATAATCAGTTACATCCCAAGGTGCGGCGATAATAATACGATGTTTTATTCATCAACAGCCTTTTCTTCGATGGGCAAATAGTTGAAAAACCGATGAAACATCCCACAAAGGTCACTAACGTCGTCAAAAACACGGCATCCCACCAAAACGCAAACGTTTACCTATTTCCATTAGAAAAATAAAATGTACAAAGTACTGGTTAGATACTCAGAGGTTTTTCTGAATTATTTCTCAAAAATAAGACAAAAACAGTCGTGATATGTCGATTTTTTGTGGATTTTTCATCTGTTCAAATGAACTTTCATTACCAATGATATGGGGAGTAAATATCAGTTGTCTCAACTTGTGGTAGGTAAAGCCATTTCTCAAAACTTGCAGAAGGTTACAAGCTAATACTTATCGGCAGTTCCGTAGTGTACTTAATCGGCTCCATTGCAAAGGTTGAGGTGACATTGGATAAACCTTTCACGCTGTTGACCAATCGCTTGTAGAACTCATCAAAGCGCTTCATGTCTTTTACGACAACTTTCATCATATAGTCGTATTCCCCAGCCATCCGATAGAACTCCATGACTTCAGGGAAATCACTTACGGTGGTTACAAAGTGGTGATACCACCCTTCTGAATGGTCGCTAGTCTTAAGTTGCACAAATGCAATAAAAGATAAATCCAGCTTCTCAGCACTTAGCAACGCCACTCGCTTCTCGATATAGCCTTCGTCTTCGAGCTTTTTTAAACGCTTCCAGCAAGGTGTGGTGGTGAGATTGACTCGCTCCGCCAAGTCATTTAATGACAAGGTTCCGTCGTTTTGGAGTAAAGAAAGTAACTGTTTGTCGATTTTGTCTAAGCTCATTCCTAGCTATTTCCTGATTTAGAGAAAACTTTTCTACCAAAGGTGAATAACAAAACAATAATAGCAAAGTTTTTCTCTAGGGTTATAGGTAGATTATTCCTATAGACAAAAACAACTACCCTACAGAATTTCGAGGAGTCACGTTATGTGTACTGACCACAACTGGATCAACAATGCTGTACGCAAAATCGAAGCAGACTTTCAACGCTCAGCAGATACTCACCTATTCAAATTAGATCTACCTTCTTTGGAAGGTATCGACATCTATCTAAAAGATGAAAGCACGCACCCAACCGGTTCATTGAAGCACCGTTTGGCTCGTTCACTATTCCTTTATGCAATTTGTAATGGTTGGGTCGGTCCAGAAACCACGGTGATTGAAGCGTCATCAGGCAGTACAGCAGTTTCTGAGGCGTACTTCGCGCGTCTTCTAGGCTTACCATTTATTGCGGTGATGCCAAAAACCACTGCACGTAAGAAAATTGAACAAATTGAATTCTACGGTGGTAAAGCACACTTGGTTGACCGTTCAGACCAAATTTATGATGAGTCTCGTCGTCTAGCGAAAGAGCTAAACGGTCACTACATGGACCAATTTACTTACGCTGAGCGTGCAACAGACTGGCGTGGTAACAACAACATCGCGAACTCTATCTTTAGCCAAATGCAATTAGAAGATCATCCAATCCCAAGCTGGGTTGTGATGAGCCCAGGTACAGGTGGTACGTCTGCAACGATTGGTCGATTCATTCGTTACCAAAAATACGACACAAAACTGTGTGTAGTTGATCCTGATAACTCTGTGTTCTACGACTACTTCCAATCTGGCAACGCGGACATCAAGGGCGAAAACGGCAGCAAGATCGAAGGTATCGGTCGTCCACGCGTAGAGCCAAGCTTTATCGCTGGCGTTGTAGACGAAATGCGCAAAATCCCTGATGCAGCAAGTGTTGCAACGGCGCATTGGCTGTCTGGCTTGATCGGTCGTAAAGTGGGAGCATCGACAGGTACTAACCTATATGGCGTGCTTCAGCTTGCATGTGAAATGAAGCAACGTGGTGAGACAGGTTCTATCGTGACACTACTTTGTGATTCAGGTGAACGTTACCTAGACACTTACTACAACACAGAGTGGGTAAAAGAGAACATCGGTGACATTCAACCTTACCTTGCACAGCTTGAAATTATTCAGTCGAAAGGCTGCGTTGAGCCAGCATGCTGCGGTCCAATCACTGAATAAAATCAGACTTCACATACAAAAACAGCCCGCTCATTCAGCGGGCTGTTTTTTTATTATCTTTGCACTAAGAAGCGTTACTTTTTCTGACGAGCCTCAAATGCAGCCAACTGCTCTGGTGTTGCTTTAGGTTGGTGGTTTTGTTTCCACTCATCGTAAGTCATACCGTAAACACGCTCACGCGCATCATCAATATCGATATCCACACCAAGGTCTTCCGCTTCTGCTTTGTACCATTTACTGAAACAGTTGCGGCAGAAGCCCGCAAGGATCATTAGATCGATGTTTTGCACATCTTTGTTTGCATCCAAATGCGCCAACAGACGACGAAATGTTGCTGCGTCAAGTTTGTCTTGCTCTTCTTGGGTCAGATTTTTGTATTTGAATTCAGCCACTTTACTTTCCTTTATTTTTAGAATTGAGATCACTGCTAGTTGACTAACCGTCTATTCAGGCTGTTAATATACCCAACCTCTATCTCATTGATTAAACTCAACTGCTAGTACCACCAAAGGTTATAGTCATATTATGAAAAATGCCATCTTCTTGCTGTCTACAATCGCATTAAGCGCTTCTGCTTATGCAGCTCAACCAAAAGATCAAGACATGTACTTCTACTTAGGTAGCGGTAATATTGGTTACGAAACGCCTAAATTTGGCAGCAATACCGAAAGCGAACTTGCAAACCCGCATATCACTATCGGTTGGGGTAAGAATATCAATGAGTACTTTTCAGTAGAAGGTGTCGTACGTTACACACAAAGCGAACTGAAATTCCAACCAACCAGTGAAAAAATCAATCTACACTACTACCAATTTGGTGTGTCAGGTTTAGCGACTTCACCTTACCTTGGCGATACTCCATTTAAACTATTCGGTCGTGCTAGCGCACTACTAACTCAAGCAGAGATGTATATCGAATCACTCGATAACGTTGATGATAATTCCGGCGTGATGTTCAACGTAGGCGGTGGTTTACAATGGGATATTGACCAAAATTTTTGGCTAAAAGCAGAATACGTATACGGCTTTGCTGATGTGGAGCTGGATGATTTTTACGACAAGTATGACGGTTTTCAAATCAGTATTGGCAAGAACTTCTGATTTAAAATTCTGCAAAGAAAACCAAAGCCGAGGCATATGACCTCGGCTTTCTTTATTCTAAAGAACTATCTCATCGTGCTTTTGATCGACATGGACACGATGCTCAACAGATTGCAACGTTTTCTCACTTTTTGCTTTTAGAACGTTGGCAAACTGAGGTAAAACGGTTGTCGCAAACAATACAACCATCCCCATTACCGCAACCATTTCAATCAAATAACTACCACGACACTTTTTCAAGAAACACCTCATACCATCATTGGCACAGCATCATTCCTTGCGAATGCAGCACCCAAAAAGACCAAACGCTCAGCCAAACACGATGAGCAAATCCTGTGCCCCTCGAAGAAGTGGCGAAATAATAACCAACAATTATCATTAGATCTATAAATCATCAGACAAAAAATACAAAAAAGCCGAACAAAAAACGTTCGGCTTTTAATTTCAAAATCTTAGCAAGAATAACCTACGGATGCGCAATACGCCCTTTTGTATCGTGACTCAGTGCTTTGTTCAACTCAGCCTCGACATGACCAGGTGATCGAGTCTTCGCAGAGATCAATCGGTACATCGCAGGAATAACGAACAGGGTAACTAACGTCGCGAAGCCCATGCCGAAGAAGATAACCGTACCAACGGCCACACGACTTTCGTAGCCAGCTCCTGTAGACATAATCAAAGGGATTGCACCAGCAAGCGTCGTAAATGCCGTCATCATGATCGGACGAAGGCGGCGCGCAGCCGCATCAATAATCGCTTTTTCAAACTCAATGCCACGGTCACGCAGCTGGTTAGCAAACTCAACGATCAAAATACCATTCTTGGTTACCATACCGATCAACATGATCATGCCGATCTGGCTGTAGATGTTCATCCCTTGGCCCATCACAACTAAACCAAGGAAGCCGCCAAATACCCCCATAGGTACAGTGAACATTACCACCAGTGGGTTAACGAAGCTTTCAAACTGCGCAGCTAGCACTAGGTATGCCACCAGCAATGCCAAGGCAAACACAACAGCAACACTGGCTTGGTTCTCTTTAAAGTCTTTTGACTCTCCCGAGTAACTTACTGAGATATCACCTGGTAGGTTATCAATCGCCTGTTGATCTAAGAAGTCGAGTGCTTCGCCTAAGGTGTAGCCTTCCGATAAGTTTGCTGTAATAGTGATCGACTTCTGTTTGTTGTAATGAGACAAACGAATTGATGCCGCGACTTCTTCTACCTTAGTAACGGCATCTAGAGTCACCAGTTCACCACTGTCAGTTCGCAAGTAAATCTGGCTTAAATCAGCCGCGTTGTTGAAGCTGTTTTCGTCACCACGTAGGTAGACATCATACTCCTCACCACGGTCAACATAGGTAGTTTCACTTTTACCACCCAGCATAATCTCCAAAGTATCTGAAATGTCTTTTACGCTAACGCCTAATTCTGCTGCACGGCGCGTATCAACCGACACAAGGAGCTCAGGCGTTTTCTCAGAATAGTCGATCTCTGCACCTTCCATCAGCGGGGATTCTTCGGCCTTGTTCTTCAGCATTTCTGCCCAGACTAAAAGCTCATCGTAGTCCGAACCACCTAATACAAACTGCACGGGTTCACTCGATCCACCGCGGAAGCCCGGCATGAATGGGAACACACGCACATCTGGAATGCCCGCCAATGATTTACGTACTTGATTCAAGGCATCTTGAGCGGTGACATCGCGCTCATTCCAGTCTTCCAGAATCATGATCACGAAACCCGTTTGGTCACCAGCTTGCCCACCAAATGCCGGCGTTTGGATGCTGAATGATTTCAGGAAACCTTGGCCTAAAAGTGGCATCAAACGATCTTCTACAATGTCCATGTTAGCCGACATACGGTTGTAAGAAGTCGCATCCGCACCACGAACAAAGGCAAAGATAACACCACGGTCTTCTTGTGGAGTTAACTGTGCTGGTACTTGATTCATTAAGAAGTAACTGCCACCCATACAAGCAAGGATAACCAAAGGAGCTGCCCAACGAATCTTTAACGCTCCTTTAAGAGCAGCACGATAGCCGGCCTCTAGCTTAGCAAACAACTTGTCAACCACTTGATTGAATCGGTTTGGTTTTACGTTCGCTTTTAGAATTTGACTGCCCAGCACTGGTGTCAGTGTTAGTGCAATCAACGAAGAGAAGATCACCGACATTGCCAGCAATACTGAAAACTCGGTAAATAACAAACCAACCATGCCATCCATAAAGGAAATCGGTAGGAACACCATCACCAGAACTAGCGTAGTTGCGATAACGGCAAAACCTACTTCTCGGGTACCTTTGTACGCAGCCAATAGAGGAGACTCACCGCGTTCGATATGGTGGAAGATGTTCTCTACGACAACGATCGCATCATCCACTACCAGCCCGATAGACAGGATAAGCGCCATTAAGGTAATCAGGTTGATAGAGAAGCCAAAGTAATAAGCGGCTATAAAGGAAGAAATAAGCGAGACGGGTACCGTTACGGCTGGGATCAACGTCGCACGAGCCTGACCAATAAAGATGTAAAGAACCAGAATGACCAGACCACCAGTAATAAAGAGCGTACTGTATACCTCTGCAATAGAACGCTCGATAAATACCGTTGCGTCATAGTCAATCGCAAGACGAGTACCATCCGGCAAGAACTTCTGAATCTTATCGACTTCTGAGCGAACAGCTTTCGCCACTTCTAATGGGTTCGCATCTGATTGAGGGACAACGCCCAAACTGATGTTTACGACACCATCACTTTTAAAGGTCGAGTTCTCGTTCTCTGCACCGATGAAGACATCTGCTACGTCTTTTAAGTAAATTGGCGTGTTGTCGCTTGCACGTTTTACGACCAGATATTGAAAATCTTCTGGCGTGTTGTAAGTACGAGCGGTTCGCACTGACATAACAGTGGAGTCGTTACGTACCTCACCACCAGGGCTTTCCAAGTTCTCACTACGAAGTGCTGACGTAATATCTGAAGCGATCACCGAGCGCCCCGCCATCAAATCTGGTTTTAGTTTCACGTACATGACTTTGTACAAACCACCAGAAAGATCGATAGAACTTACGCCCGAGATAAGACTAAACCGATCCATGAGTACGCGCTCGGCATAATCCGTTAGCTGTGTTCGGTCCATCTCAGAAGAACTAAGGTTAATATAGAGGGAAGCTTCGCCAGAGCCATTGTTTTTGTACACCACAGGGTCGTCAGCTTCATCTGGCAACGAGCGCTGAGCACGAGCAACCGCATCACGAACGTCACTTACCCCCGTATTGAGGTCATAACCTAACTCAAAAGTAATAGTGATACGCGACATACTGTTACGCGTCGTCGAACTGATTTCGTCTATACCACTGATGCCCGAAAGTTGGTCTTCCAACACTGAGGTAATTTGACTCTCGATAATGGTTGCTGAAGCACCTTCGTAACGCGTACTGATCGAGACCACTGGGCTTTCGATGTCTGGCATTTCACGTACTGCAAGTTTGGTAAACGACACAAAGCCGAATACACATAGCAGCATGCTCAATACCAGCGCGGCAACTGGGCGTTTTACGGAAACGTCAGAAAGTAACATTAGTTTGCTTCCTTAGCCGCTTTGCCTTGCGAGCCTTTCACACCTTGCTCACCGCTTGCATCAGCGGTTTTCACTTTGCCAGGTGCAACGATCTCTTTTACTTCTACGCCATCACGCATGTTCACAATGCCTTGCACGACGATCTTGTCACCGATCTCAACACCAGATTCAATCACAACTTCATTATCTACACGTGCACCCAAGAGCACTTCTTGACGCTTCGCTTTGTTGTCTTCATCAATAACGTACACGAAACGCTTAGTACCGGAGTATTCCAGAGCTTGAACTGGGATAATAGGCGCTTCAATTGCAGGGAACGCCAAAGAAGCATTCATCAGCATGCCCGGCTTGAGATGGTTTTCTGGATTGTCGAATTCAATACGAATACGTAGGTTCAAAGTCTCTGCACTGATGCGAGTATCGATACCAGTTACTTTTCCGACGAAATCAACACCGTTCCAAGCACTGGTCGTCGCGTGAACTTCCATACCGACAGACAGCATCGACAGGTAACGCTCTGGTACTTGCAGGTCCAACTCCATGACAGAAAGGTCATCCAGAGTCAGTAGCTCAGAACCTGCGCTCACCATTTTTCCTCGGCTGAAATCGATAAAACCAACGGTGCCGGCAAAAGGTGCACTGATATTTAGGTCCGCTAAGTTGGCTTTTGATGCATCAAGACGTGCTTCGGCAATCTCTACGCTCGCTTTTTGTGCATCGATTTCTGTTTGAGTGATGGCGTTTCGTTTAACCAAACGCTGAAACTCTTTTAACTTACGTTGCTCATCTTTTAGGTAAGCTTTTGCTTCTACTAATGCCGCTTGCGCTTTATCGTCATTTAATAGAATAAGAAGTTGGTCTTGTTGAACGTTTTGGTTGGCTTTTACGGCGATCTCTTTCACCTTGCCAGCAACCTCAGAAGCAACAACAACCGATTGGGCAGCTTCAAGCTTGCCGATCAGTGACAAAGACTGGTTGATTTGATGCGTCTCTACTTGCTCAGTTACCACCGTAACTGTTGATGGACCACGTTTGGCTGCAAAAGCGGCTGGTGATGCCATTAAAATAGAAAGCGTTAAAACAGATAAAGTGGCTCTCATACTCATAATTTTGACTACTAATCAGATAAACTTATGTCATTAAACTGAATACAGTTTATCAGTTGATACGACGCCTAACGTCAAGTAGTGTAAATTCAAGTAAAAAGTCAGTTTCTCTTTTGTATAAACGACATACAAAACGCTGACTTTCTACCATCTTTGCCCAAAAAGGCAGCATTCAACGTAAAAACGTAAGAAAAACGCTTTACAGCCGGAGCGAGTTTGCTATGATGCGCTCCGCACTTGAGAGATGTGTTGGGAAAACAAATCTTAAGTATAAAAATACCCTG